>DGXZ01000061.1 GCA_002396485.1 Spartobacteria bacterium UBA5019 | reverse complement strand
ATGAATTGCTTATGAAAACAACTTTCCAAACGCCAATTGGTCTAAAAAATAAGCAATTGGAGCTGTTTAACTTATAACCGGACAGTAGTGACATCAGATATACATTTCGGACATTTTACCAAAGTCAGCTTGCTTTGAGACTCTAAAAATGACTTCACGACAACTTTTGCGGGGAGCGCGCTTGGGTAGAGTCGGGTGCGCCTCGGCCCGACATGGAGTGGTTTCTCGCCGGCCTTCGGCCGCATTTTTTCGGTCCTGGCCCGCGAGGGCGTGAGCTAGCGCACTCGAATTGCCATCACAGGGCTTCACTCGCAGATGAAAACGCCGAGAACATGACCAGTTGTCTCGTAGGCGTTGCGCGGAGACCCCACGTTGTTATTTGAGGGCCTGCTGTAAATGTCGCAGGCGAATGCCACGACACTCACAGCGCCTACGCCGCCTTTTTCAGCGAGAGCTTCTTGTCCGCACACTTTTCTGGAGCAAGCTCGGCGACTTGCCGACCTGTGGTTTCGGTGATGCGGGTCTGCACGTCACTCAGATGCTCACGCTTATCGCTGCCGCGTCGACAGCAGGGAGAAAGGTCAGATGACATGAGTGCCTTTTGCAGTACTTTCTACTTCGAGAGTTTTAGCGAAAATTCGGGAGGATTCAAAAAGACAGCTCTCGACATTTTTGATTGCAAGCTCTTTGGAACCCGCAATCTCGGATAATGAAGTCACGCCATGAAAGATGGAATGCCAATCAATATTCGGCGAAATAATGCCGGCAAAACATTCTACTGGCTTGTTCTGTCTTTGAGCCATACGGGCCAGGGCTACCGGTGCTTTGCCTCCGAGGCTCTGTGAATCCAAAGATCCTTCCCCAGTGAGGATCACATCGGCCCATTGAAGATGGGCATCCAACTGCAGAATCTCAGCGACGAGTTGAAAGCCCGGGACTATCAGCGCTCCGCAAAATGCGAGAAACCCAAATCCCAGCCCCCCAGCAGCTCCACTTCCAGATGATATTCCATAATTTGTTCCAAGATCTCTCTGGCAGACTTCGACCAGCTGGGCAAGGGCTTCTTCGAAAAGCGAGGTATCGCAAGCGCGCAGCCCTTTCTGCGGGCCAAAAATTCGCGTGCATCCATTTTTACCAAGCAGGAGGTTGGTCACATCCGATGCCGCCAATATGCGGGGTAAGGAGAGATTTGAGGGGGGAACAATGCTCGTCAATTTTATCAAGTTCAGCGGCCCATCGCCTATCGGCTCGCCCTGCTTGTCGAGAAACCGGAAGCCCAGCGCGCGGGCCATGCCGAAGCCTCCGTCGATGGTGGCGCTACCACCGAGTCCGGCGTAGAGGAGTGAGACACCCTCTGCCGCTGCGCGGAGCAATAATTCGCCGACCCCAAAGGTGTTTGTTTCCTTCGGATTTCTGAACTCAGGTGCCACGAGGTGCAACCCGCAGGCGGTGCTGGTTTCTATGGCGGATCTGGAACCGGAGAGCAAAACTTTTGTCGAAACCGTTTTTCCCAGCGGTCCTCGTACATTGGCCTCCAGAGACTCCCAATTTCCTGTGGATTCTATGGCATCAAGAAAGCCTTCTCCCCCGTCGGCGATTGGTAGGCAGCGGCACTCATCGGAGGGGCGTGCATTCAGCCAGCCTGCCCGCAGAGCTTCCGCTGCTGCGTTCGCATCCAGTGAGCCCTTAAATTTATCGGGCGAGATAAGCACCCTCAGGCGCGTCATGGGTTCACGACATTGATGGGAAATCCGCTGAGGAAGGCTTTGACATTAGCCTCGGTTACTTCGACCAGCCGACGGCGGGCGCTGAGGCCGGACCATGCCATATGCGCCGTGACCAGGCAGTTTTTTGCATTGAGCAGAGGGTTTGTTTCGGCGGGCGGTTCCTGAGCAAGCACATCCAAGGCGGCCCCGGCGAGACGACCCGCATTGAGCGCTTCGGCGAGATCGGATTCGCAGACCAACGCCCCGCGCGCCGTATTGATGAGAAACGCACCAGGTTTCATTTCACGTAGAAAATCCGCATTGAGGAATCCTTGCCATTCAGGCGTGAAGCGGCAGTGGAGTGACAGGACATCCGAGGATCTGCGGACCACTTCGAGTGGTTCGAGCCCATCCCCTCCGTCTGGATGAGAGAGCGAACCGTGCATCACCTCCATGCCGAACGCACGGCCGATCGTGGCTACACGCTGTGCAATCGGACCGCGACCAATCAATCCCAATCTCCGACCCTTGAGTTCGATCAAAGGCCACCTCCAATGGCTCCAGCGGTGGCTGCGAGTCCAGTCGCCACTGGCTGCGTCATCCGCGTGGGCACCCACATGGTGGCAGAGTTCCAAAATCAGTGCCCAAGTATGCTGAGCCACGGATTCCGACCCGTAGACCGGCACATTGGAAACGGGAATGCCTCGTGCCCGGGCCGCTTCCACATCCACCACATTGAAGCCGGTTGCCAGGACTCCAATGAACTCCAGGTTATGCAATGATTGGATTGTTTCACGGCTGAGGGGCGTCTTATTTGTGAGTAGAATCCGGCTGTCTTGAGCTCTTTCGATCAATTGCTCGGGAGTTGTCTGTTCGTATGTGCTCAACTGGGCAAGTTGATTGAGCTCGTGCCATGTCAGGCCTCCTTCCAAAAGCCGTCCTTCATCCAGAATTGTGATTTTAGTCATTTGAATTTTGGGTCATGCCTGCAAGGTATGCAAAAAAAGAATTCCATTCTCCGTTTCCAATCGAGCATCAAGAAGTCTTTAGAGTTTAGTGATTTAGTTTTCAGCAACCTGCGGGAGCTGCGCGGTTGGAGAGTAGATAACCAGCCCCAATAGATTTCCAAGGAAGAATTGTTAGCCTATGGAGGAAATTGGATATTGAAGCCAGCGAAAACCTGAAAGACGGGAACTCCTTGGCCTACTTGCAGAACAGAGTATTGGGGTTCCAGGTAAATATTGAGGACAGCGCGTTTATTTGAAATTTGTCCAATATGACCGATCCCAAGGCCAATCGGAATGACAGCATTTTTTTGCGCCAAATTCACTGAGGCGATGGCCGATGAGCGCAGGTAGTAACCGCCAGGAAGATTGTAAAAAAGAAAAGGCTGGAAATCGAACGAGGGAGCGTCGCCTCCGAATGGCTGTTGGTAGGAAATCAACGTAGCCAAAAGTCCCCAGCGCATCGGGGCGCTTACGACAACTTCCGCGCCGAGTTGCCAAAATTGATCTCCGAGTGCTTTGCTGCTCGCCGTCGGTATGACAAGGAGAGGCCCGACTCCATAGCGTAAATTGCCAGACTCAAGCAAAGGGACGTTGAAAATTTCCAAATCGCCGAATCCCGTCTCGGCCTCGCCGTGTGACCACGCTGTGGCCGCGGTCGGAATGGAAGCTCGCAGCATCTGGGGAATGCCAAAAGTTTTATGGGGCAAAATTGCCCTCAGCGTCGGATTGTTGGATCCGCTGCTTTGGTCGTCTCTTAAGAAAGGCTGTGCATAATCCTGAAATTGAACGGCCGGAATGTCCGTGAGGGGGTTGTTATAAATATTCTGCGTGCTTTCTGCCCAAGCCAAATCCACAGTGAACAGACCGAGACAAGTAAGTCGAAAAATGCGCAAGAGGTCAGGCATATTGTATTGATACTCAACCTAAATTAAATCTATCTCAGCATAAAAGTCACCCTTGAACCGAGTCTGTGGTCAATCCTGCGCGAGCATGGCTCTCAGGCTGGCGAACGACGCGGCGAGGTCCTCCTCGGCGACTGGGCGGGACATGATGTCCTCGTGGGATTCCGAGAGGACGCTGTCGCCTTCGATTTCCTTGAGAAACGGGCTGGGACGGCAGTGCATGGCGGAGCCAAATTTCATGCGGTTCCGGCAATGAGTGATCGTGAGAGACTTCATCGCACGGGTAATGCCAACATAAAAAAGCCGCCGTTCCTCATCCACCGTGCCCTCGGATTTCGAGCGCTCGTGGGGGAGGAGTCCATCCTCCGCGCCGATGAGAAAAACATGCGGAAACTCAAGCCCCTTGGCGGCGTGGAGGGTGATGAGAGTGAGCCCGGTGGAGTCGTCTTTTTTGTCCTCTTCGCGTTCGCGGTTCAGCGAGAGTTCGTCGAGAAAATCCTGCACACTGCCGCGCTTTTTCGATTGGTGGGTTGCCAGGGCGTTGAGGATTTCCTTCGCTCCGGACTCACGGTTGAGTGCTTCCTCGGGGGTCTTGCACGAGTTTTTGAGATCCTCGAAATAGCCGGTCTCGGAGAGGTAGCCGTTGACGATGGCAAAGGCATCCGCTCCGGGCGTGAGGAGGTGGATGCGCGCGGCAGCGAGGTCCTCTGCGAACTTGCTGATCGCTGCAGCGGTCTTGCGAGTCACCTCCTGCTCGAAGGCGGCATCCGTGAGGGTTTCAAACAGGCTGCGGTGCGCCTTGGCGCTGTGCTCGAGGGCGAGTTCCACCGTTGTGGCCCCGATGCCGCGCGGGGGCGTATTGATGATGCGGAGGAGGGAAATGTCATCCTGCGGGTTGATGAGGCAGGTGATGGTGGCCAGGATATCCTTGATCTCGCGCCGGTCGAAAAAGCTTTTTCCGCCAACGAGACGGTAGGGGATTTTCATGCGGCGGAGGTTTTCCTCAAGGAGTCGGGATTGGGCATTCATGCGGTAGATCACCGCGAATTGCTCCCAGGGGAGCCCGCTTGCATTGCGGATGGCACCGGCCTCGCCGACGACAAATTCGGCTTCTGTTTTATCATCAGCCACTGCCACGACATGAACCGGATCTCCACCCGCGACGGAACTCCACAGATTCTTCACGCGCCGGCGCGGGTTGTTTTTGATGAGGCGGTTGGCCGTGGTGAGAATGGGATTCGTGCTGCGGTAGTTCTGCTCCAGGCGGATAATCTTCGGATTCGGGAAATGTTTTTCAAACTCCAGGATGTTTGAGACCTCGGCCCCGCGCCACCCGTAGATGCTCTGGTCGTCGTCGCCTACGACGCAGATATTGGGCGGGTCGCCGGCTGCGAGCAGGCTCACCAGATCGAGTTGCAGGCGGTTGGTATCCTGGAATTCGTCGACCATCATCTGGCTATACCGGGCGCGCCACTTGTCCCGGACATCCTGGTGATCATTCAGAAGGCGCACGGCTTGGACGAGCAGGTCGTCGAAATCCATCGCATTCAGCGCATGGAGTTCACGGTTGTAGCGCGCATACACCGCGCCGATGACAGTCTCGTCGTCTTGCGGTGCGGCCCAGCCGTTGTTTTTGGCCTTGCTGATGAGGTTCTTTGCGAGGCCGGGATCGAGTTTTTCATCCTTCGCCGTGACGCGATTGATGACCTTTTTGATGAGGCCGAGTTGGTCGCCCTCGTCAAAAATGGTGAAGTTGTTTTTGTAGCCGATCTTGTCGGCATCCGCTCGGAGAATCCGCACGCAGAGGGCATGAAAGGTGGATGCGGTGATTTCATCCGCTTGCTCCTCGTTGAGCATTCCCCGGATGCGCTCCTTCATCTCTCGGGCTGCCTTGTTCGTGAAGGTGACGGCTAGGATTTTTGAGGCGGGAGTGCCGGTTGAGACGAGCCAGGTGATGCGTGCGACGATGGTGCGGGTTTTGCCGGTTCCCGCGCCTGCGAGGATGAGCAGTGGGCCGTTCTCGTGGGTGGCTGCGCTTTGTTGCTCCGGATTGAGGTCGTAGAGGCGGAAGCGGCTCATGGCAGCTCCCGGCGGGCGAAGCGTGCGAGGACTTCGGGATAAAGTTCGTGCTCTGCCTCTTGAATGCGCGCGTGGAGGGTTTCCGGTGTGTCTCCGGGGAGGATCGACACTTCGGACTGGCCGATGATTTCGCCTGTGTCCATGCCCGAGTCCACGAAATGCACCGTGCAGCCAGTCATCTTGACACCAGCCGTGAGAGCCTGTCTCCAGGCTTCCAGGCCGGGAAAGGAGGGCAGAAGAGAAGGGTGGATATTGATAATACGGCGAGGGAAGGCTTCGAGAAGTGGAGATTTGACGAGGCGCATGTAGCCGGCGAGGACGATCAGCTCTGCGCCGGATGCTTGGAGTTCCTCGACCAGCTTGGACTCGACCTCTTCGGAAAGACGGGTTCGGAATTTGGGCTCGTTGATCACTGTCGTCGGGATTCCAAGATTCTCAGCCAGGTTGAGAATGCCGGCGTCGGCCACATCGGATGCCGCGAGGACGGGGGTGACTCTGAGGTGTCCCGCCATGATCGCGGAGAGGATCGCGCGGAAGTTGGAACCTTTTCCAGAACCGAGGACGGCAATTTTCAGGTGCGGCATGAGAAATGGTATTCTGCATATCAAAGGCGGGCGAGGGGAGTCTTAAGTTTCAGGAATTTTGAGTTGGGTATTGTCGCAGCGGGCAGGCGTGACTATGAGTCGCTCCGCATCCGATTGAAACTATCCACCGATGAACTTGAAACCCCGCCTCGCATCCCTTCACAAAAAGGTGGATCAGGCGTTGGACCGTTGGTTGCCGGGTGAAAAGACGAAGCCAAAGACTCTGCACACAGCGATGCGCTACAGTGTTTTTGCCGGTGGCAAGCGTCTGCGACCTGTTTTATGCCTCGCTGCGGCCGAGGCCTGTGGCGGCACGATCTCCTCAGCCATGCCTTCCGCTTGTGCCATCGAGTGCATTCACACTTACTCGCTTGTCCACGATGACCTGCCCTGCATGGACGACGACGACCTGCGGCGTGGACGCCCGACAACGCACAAGGTATTCGGCGAGGGCATCGCGGTATTGACAGGGGATGCCTTGCTGACGGTTGCCTTCGAGATTTTGGCCCGCACCAAAGCCACCGCACGCCACGGAATGGGGGATTTTTTTTGTGAGCTTTCCAAGGCAGCCGGGAGTTCGCATCTCATCGGTGGTCAGGTCGCTGATGTCGAAGCGGAGAATCAAAAGGTCAGCCCGGCGGGTCTGGAATTCATTCACCTTGGCAAGACGGCGGCCATGATTTCTGTGAGCCTCCGGCTTGGCGCCATGTCGGCAAATGCGACGCACGCCGAGTGCCGCTCCTTGGGCAAATTCGGCACGCATCTGGGGCTGGCATTCCAAATAGTGGACGACATTTTGGACATCACTCAAACGAGCGAACAACTCGGAAAAAGTGCCGGGAAGGATGCCGCCGCTGGCAAGGCCACCTACCCTGCGGTCTTCGGTCTCGAAAAATCCCGCAAGGAAGCGGCCCGTCATACGAACCTCGCTCTCTGGGCCCTGAAACCTTTCGGCGAGCGCGCTGCCTTCCTGCGAGGGCTCGCCGACTATCTCCTGAGCCGCGAATTCTAATGGGATCACGTCTCTTCTGGCTCTCATTTGGAGGAGCCCTCCTCATCACCTCGCTATCGGCCTGGGTGTCTTGGGAGTTTTTTATCAAGCCGATGGATGCCGCTGTGCGGACCTCGAATCTCTTGCATGAGAAATTTCAGGGATCACTGGGTGTCGCGCCCCGGATCCTTGCCAATGCCGGCGTCCTCTTTTCCCAGAAAAGCGAACTCGAGAGCCTGGTTCTCTCAAGCGGCGAGGTCAGCGTGCGCGAAACATTCGAAGGTCAGAAGCCCGGCGGTGGGGATTTCTCGGCAGTCGCCGTTTTCCGCGCAGAGGGGGGATTCTTTTTCCGCGAGCCCTTTCAAATCAATGTCCGGCGAGGTGGGGCAGTCGCTGATGTCACCCTGCCGCAGGTTAAAATCCTGCGACTTGAGATGGCCGCGCCTGTCCAGTTCGATGCCCAGGATTTGGTCTGGGATGGAATACCCGACCGCTTGCAAACGAGGATTACGAAGGCGCTCGACCGCCGCGCCAAGCGGGACTTGCTGGAAGGCGGACTCCTGAAGCGGGCCGAGCAAGAGCTTCGCGAAAAGGTGCGTGGGATCGCATCGCAGGCTGGCTGCGAAGTGGTTTTTGTGGCTGCTGGAGCTGAGAATTAAGGCGGGGAGTCGAATCGTTGACGCCGCCCCGCTGCGAAGATAGGTTTTCCGCCTTGCAAGATGACCACGCTTGACCGCTATGTTTTGCGGAAATTTTCCGTTCCATTTCTTTACTGCTTTGCCGGGTTTGTAGGCATCTGGTTCATTTTTGATCTGGCTGACAACCTGCAGGATTTTATCCAGGGCCAGGCCTCTGCCGAGGCACTCATCGACTACTACGCCTCGCAGGTTCCGGAAATCATCGTCATCGCGCTGCCGCTGGCCACGCTGTTGGCTTTGCTTTACTCGCTGGCGGGCATGTCGCGATCGAACGAAATCATTTCGATGCTGGGTGCCGGGCGGAGTATTTTACGGATTCTCACGCCTTTACTGTTCGTTGGGCTTTTTCTCACCGGCGTAACCGCCTTTTTTAACTATGAGGGAGCACCTCACGCCACTGGCATGAAAAAAGTCATTGTCGGCGACATCAAGCGGGGAAAAAAGAGCGATAAAACCATCAAAGGCCACCTCTTCCGCAACCGGGAGGAGCATCGGACTTGGTTTGTAGCTCGCATGTCTTTGCGCGGCGAACGAATGCAGGGTGTGCAGGTCATCCAACAGGATGCGGATGGAAACATCCTTGAGCAGTGGTATGCGCGGGAGGCGGTGTTTGATCCGCTGGTGGCGCGTTGGATACTGGTCGGCGGGAAGTATGTCGAGATGGATAAGGAGGGCAACATTTTGAAAAGCGAAATGCCGGGAAATATTGCCATCGAGGGCTTGTCGGAGACCCCTTGGCGCATTTCGAGTTCCATGCTCAATGCGGATTTTCTCTCCGTGCCGGAGCTGAACGACTATCTGAACTACAACGCCGACTTTCCCGAGAACCGCCTTGCCGCCTACCGCACCCACTGGCACTACCGCTGGGCGATGCCGGTCGTTTGTTTTCTCGTTATCTTTGTGGCAGCCCCCTGCGGGATCGTTTACTCGCGGCGTGGGGTTCTGGGTGGCGTTGCTTTGGCAATCGGCATGTTTTTCTCGCTCGTGTTTTTTAGCAGCCTCTTCATCGCCCTTGGCAAGGGCGGGCGCGTCTCGCCTTTCACCGCAGCTTGGGGGCCGATGATCGCTTTCTTTATCGTGGGCCTTGCTCTTCTCTGGATGAAGTCAACCAACCGCGAAATGCCAAAATTCAAAATACCTGGACTTTCATGATGCAAGCCGACTGGGAGATCAAATCACGCGCCCACACCTGCGCTCGCAGCGGATACGAATTCCGCGAGGGTGACCACTTTTTCACGCTCCTGATTCGCGAGGGAGATGGATTCCGCCGCGAAGACCTTTGCGAAGACGCTTGGAAGAATCGGAATGACAACATCCAGCCCTTTTCCTTCTGGCGTTCGAAATACGAACCACCAGCCGCTGCCGCTCCCGAGGCGATGGCCAAGGATGATGCCGAGAGTCTCCTCCGCCGCCTGATTGCGGAGAACAAACCCTCCCATAAAAACGCATGCTACATTCTTGCTCTCATGCTGGAGCGTAAAAAAATGCTTCGCCCTGTTCAGAGTCGCGATGACGACATGCTTGTTTACGAACATGTGGCAACCGGTGAGACGATAGTCATCGCAAACCCTCATCTCAGATTCGACCAAATCCCGGACGTCCAACGCGAGGTCGGGGCGCTTTTGGAACACGGAGCCTGACATGCCGTCAGGGCCGCTGCTCTTCCTCGCCCCCATGGCGGGGGTAACGAACACTGTTTTTCGCGGTCTGTGCAAAGACCTGGGAGCGGATGTTCTCACGACGGAGTTTGTCTCCGCCGAGGGAATCCTCCACCGCAACGAGCGCACGCGCCGGTATCTGGAATTCCAGCCAGCAGAGCGGCCGTTGGGAATTCAACTTTTTGGCGCCGACCCTTCGCGGCTTGCAGAAGCCGTAAAAGCCGTTGCCGACTGGGTCTCGCCGGACTTCATCGATCTCAATTTCGGTTGTCCGGTTAACAAAGTCGTTTCCCGCAACGGAGGCTCGGCTTTGCTCAAGGATTGCCCGCTCCTGGCCAGTGTGGCCCGCGAGGTCGTCGCGGCGGCGGGAAGTTTGCCGGTCACTGCCAAAATTCGCATCGGGTGGGATTCCCGCTCGGTCAATGCGCTGGAAACCGCGCGCATTCTCGAAGGTGAGGGGATCTCCCGCCTCGCCGTGCATGGGCGCACGAAGGAGCAGGGCTATACGGGCGAGGCGGATTGGCAGGTCATCGGAGCCGTTGCCGATGCCGTAAAAATCCCGGTGATTGGAAATGGTGACATCGATTCTGCTGCCGTGGCGCTGCAGCGGCTCAAGGAAACCAATGTCTCGGGCCTGATGATCGGTCGCGCCGCGATGTGCCATCCTTGGATTTTTCGAGAAATCCGCATGGCGATTGATGGTGGCGGCGCTCCGGAAGCGGTGACTCTGCGAATGAAATGGGAGTTTATTTTCGAGCACACACGCCGCGAGATCGCTTGGTGGGGAGGAAAGGAAGAGCTGGCGATTCGTTCCATGCGGGCGCGCTTCATGTCCTACACGCGCGGGCTCCCGGGTGGGGCCCGCCTTCGTGAACGGCTTCAGCAGGTCATCTCAGAGGACTCCCTGCGCACCATTGCTGAAGGGCATTTGCTCGAATACGGCGATCAGCCGGTTTGATGCCAATTACGGAAGCGTCTCCTCGCTCCATGCGGGTGCCGGTGCTTCAAAGTTTGTCGTCTTGTTGGTGAGAGGATGCCGGAAGTTCAGCTTCCAAGCATGCAGGCAAAGTGGATGGTCTCCGAGAGCGAGTGTCTGGCGGTTGCCGAGAGCATTTCCCGGCAAATACACCGGATCGCCACAAATCGGAAACCCCAGATGCCACAGGTGCAATCGGATTTGATTGGTGCGGCCGGTGAGGGGACGGACTTCCAGCAAGGCGGTGCCATCGGAGTTTCTGCGGAGGACGTGGAAATCCGTTCGGGCAGGCTGACCTTTCGCCACATCAATCTGGCGGGCCCCGGCTTTGACAGGCTCCTCACCGATGGGGGCATCGCAGAAAAAAGCGTCCTCGGGCGGATGTCCTAGCACTCGGGCAAGGTAGTTTTTTTCGACATCGCCACGCTCGAATTGCGGCTGCACGAATTTGGCGAAATGCCGTGTGCGGGTAAAAACTATAAGGCCGGTCGTATTGGCATCCAACCGGTGCGCAGGTCGCGGTTTCTGCGGATGGTAAACCGTCTGTAAGATCGCCTGGAGTGTGTTGCGGTTGAATCGCCCACTGGGGTGGATCGGCAGCGGCGCCGGCTTGTTGATGACCACAATCGCCTCATCCTCGTGGAGGATGCGGATGTCGGCATTCACCTCCGCTTCCACATCTGCTGGGGTTTTTCGATAAAAGCGTTCGCCTGCCTGAGCGATGCGGGTTGGCTTGGCGGGATGGAAGGCTGAATCAAGAAGACAGGAATTTTCGAAAACCCTTACCCAATCCTGATGCGGAATGTGGCTGAAGATACCGCAAATCGCTCCAAGGATGGGGGCTCCATGGTATTCCGGCGGAATCTCAATCGGACGGAAGTTGTCGCATGGCGTGCTGCCGGGTAGGGGAGTGGTGGCTTTGCGGATTGCCTCCTCGCGCTCCGTAATCCGAAGCGCCATTTCTTCATCCGGCGACTTGAAGCAAAACGGGCATGACTTTCCGGCAACATAGCGTGGATCGTTCTGATCCTCCGCCTTCAGTGGGGAGAGGCACTGAAAGCACTGGGAGGAGTCGGTCTCGCGCAGGGCGGGGTCGACTCCCACGCGCTGGTCGAAAACAAAACACTCTCCGTCGTAGTGCGCGCCACCGCATTCCTCGAAGTATTTCAGGATGCCGCCGTCGAGTTGATGGATGTTGCGGAAGCCCTGGCTTTCCATGTAGGGCCCCGCCTTCTCGCAGCGAATGCCGCCGGTGCAGAACATCACCACCGGCTCGTCTTTCAAGGCCTCGGGAAGTTGAGCGACTGCCTGTGGAAAATCCCGGAAATGGTCGATGCCGGCCGGGAGTGCTCCACGAAAAGTGCCGAGTTTGATCTCGTAGTCGTTGCGTGTGTCGAGAAGCGTGACCTTGCGGCCTTCATCGAGCCATTGCTTGAGCGTTGCAGCTTGTAGCTTGGGTGATGTTCTGCGGGCTGGATTGATGCCATCGACACCAAAGGCGATGATCTCCTTTTTGATCCTCACGAGCATTCGCGAGAAGGGTTGATGCCCACTCAAGCTGAATTTCGGCGCGAGATTTTCGAGGCCGGGAATGCAGCGCAGTTCTGCCAGTAAAGCCTCGATGCCATCCGCCGAGCCTGCAACGAAAAGATTGATGCCTTCGGTGCTCAGGAGAATCGTGCCTTTGAGGGATTGCTCCCGGCAAAGCCTGATGAGGCTCTCACGGAGGGTCTTCAGATCGCTGAGTTCGGCAAAGCGATAGGCTGCGATGTTGGTGATTTGCTCTGAAACGATCGCGCTCACGGACTGTTCAGACTCCGCCAAAACGGCGGGAGCGGGATTTGTAATCTTCCAAAGCTGCGAGAAAATCTTCCCTGTCAAACTCGGGCCAGAATTTTTTCGTCACATGGATTTCCGTGTAGCTCAGTTGCCAGAGAAGAAAATTGGAAATGCGCATTTCGCCGGAGGTGCGGATGAGCAGGTCGGGGTCGGGGATTCCTGCGGTGTTCAGCCTGGATTCAAAGACCTCAGCGGTGATGGCATTCGGATCGAGTTTTCCAGCAGCGGCATCGCATGCGAGCGACTGCACGGCATCGAGGATTTCGGTGCGTCCGCTGTAGCTCAGAGCGAGGGTGAAGTGGAGTTTGGTATTCGATGCCGTCGCCTCCATCGCCTCGCGCAGCTTGCGTTGGCAGACGCTCGGGAGCTCGTGGATGCGGCCGATATGGTGGAGTCGAATGCCCTCGCGAACCATCTCATCGCGCTTTTGGTTGAGGAAGTTTTCCAGTAAAAGCATAAGCCCATTGACTTCGAGGGCCGGGCGTTTCCAGTTCTCCGAGGAAAACGCATACAGCGTGAGATATTGCACACCGGTGTCCAGGCACGCCTGAACGCAGCGCTCGATGGATTTCGAGCCGGCCTCGTGGCCCGCAAGGCGAGGAAGCCCCCGTTGCTGGGCCCAGCGGCCATTGCCATCCATGATGATGGCGACATGCTTGGGGGTGCTGCTCACGGTCAGAGTCGAATGGTCTGCGCACGGGCGGGCCCGATGCTCACGATGGAGAGCTTTGCGCCGGTGAGTTCCGCGATTTTTTTCACATAGGCGCGGGCTTGTGGCGGAAGTTCGGAGAATTTCTTGGCCTTCTCGGTGGATTTCATCCAGCCGGGCATCTCGATGTAAACGGGTTCGCAGCGGGAAAGGTGCTCGGAGTCGGTTGGCGGGAAGTCTAGCACTTTGCCATCAAGCCGGTAGGCGACGCAGAGTTTGATCGATTCCACGCCGTCGAGTCCATCGAGGTTCGTAATGGCCAGTTCATCGATGCCATTCAAAATCACAGAATATCGCGTTGAAACCGCATCGAACCATCCGCAGCGCCGCGCGCGGCCCGTGGTGGCTCCGAACTCCCGGCCCATGGCGTGAAAACGGTCGCCGAGCGCGTCGTCTTCCGTAGTGAAGGGTCCCTCGCCGACTCGCGTGGTGTAGGCCTTGAGGACGCCCATGACCTTATCAATACGGTGCGGCGGCACGCCGCTGCCGGTGCAGGCTCCGCCGGAGGTGGTGTTCGAGCTGGTGACATACGGATAAGTGCCGTGGTCGATGTCGAGAAAGGTTCCTTGGGCACCTTCGAAGAGCATGTTGGTCTTCATCTCAAGGGCCCGGTGCAGGAACATCACGGTATTTGTGATGAATGGCCGCAGAACTTCCGCCGCAGCCAGCGTGTCGTTGGTGATCTTCTTCGCGTTCAGTGTGGGAGCGCCGAGGCTCTTGAGAAGGGCGTTATTTTCCTTGATGCGCTGGGTGAGTTTTTCTTTCAGGACATCCGGGCGCAGGAGGTCGCCAGTGCGCAGGCCGGTGCGCGAGGCTTTGTCGGCATAGGCCGGGCCTATGCCGCGCTTGGTGGTGCCGATTTTCTTCGAGCCTTTTTGCGTCTCGCGCAGACCATCGAGGGCTTGGTGGTAGGGAAGAACGAGGTGCGCGGTATCACTGATGAGCAGGTTTTTCTCAACCTTCACGCCACGTTTGCGTAGGCCTTCGATTTCGCCCACGAGCGCCACGGGGTCGAGAACAACGCCGTTGCCGATCACGCAGGTTTTGGACTTGCGGAGGATGCCGGAAGGGATGAGGTGGAGGACATATTTTTCACCGCCGATGACAATCGTGTGACCGGCGTTGTTGCCGCCTTGGCTGCGGACGACGATGTCGGCTTCATCCGTGAGGAAGTCGATGATTTTTCCTTTTCCTTCATCGCCCCACTGGGCGCCGACGAGAATCGTGTTTGGCATAAATAGAGTTTGTTACTTTGAAAGAGGTGGATTGAGTGACAAGCGAAAAGACTGGGCCAATCAGGCGCGGCGTTCGCGGATTGAGGCGAGGATATCCGCTGTGACCTCGGCAACCGGCTTGGCGCCGATGTTGCCTTTGCCATGCAGACGCACGCTGACATTGCCGGACTCCATGTCGCGGTGGCCGATGACCAACATTGTGTGAACACGAGCCTTCTCGGCATCGGCGATCTTTGCCTTGACTGGATCGGAACCGAAGTCCGCCTCGGCGCGGATCATCTGCTTGCGGAGTTCGCTGACGATCGGCTCGGCGTAGGCAATCAAGGCTGGGTCATTGTTGAGTGTGATGACGCGCACCTGCTCGGGAGCAAGCCAGAGTGGGAAGTTGCCAGCGTAGTGCTCGATGAGAAATCCGATGAAACGCTCGTGGGTGCCGAGCGGCGCGCGGTGGATGCAGAGAGGCGTCTTCTCGGTGTTGTCGCGGTCGCGGTAGTGCAGCCCGAATTTGGCTGGCACGGCAAAATCAACTTGGTTCGTTGCGATCGTGAACTCGCGCCCGATGGCGCTCCAGACTTGCACATCGATTTTCGGCCCGTAGAAGGCGGCTTCGTTCGGCACCTCCACAAAATTGATGCCGCTCTCGAGGAGAACATTTCTAACCATGTCCTCGGTCTTCTTCCAAAGCTCGGGCTCGTTCACAAATTTCTGCCCTAGTTTTTCGGGATCATGTGTGGAGAAGCGCATCTGGTATTTCTCCAATCCGAAAACCTTGAAGTATTGGAGATACATCTCGTTCACGGTGCGGAATTCTTCTGCGAACTGCTCCTCCGTGCAGTAAATGTGCGCATCATTCATGTTGAGCGAACGCACCCGCATCAGCCCGAAAAGCTCTCCGCTCTGCTCATAGCGGTAGCAGCAGCCGTATTCAGCCAGTCGCAGCGGCAGATCTCGGTAGCTTCGGGGCTCCGCCGCGAAAATCCTATGATGGTGGGGGCAATTCATCGCCTTGAGATAGTATTTCTCGGTTTCGCCGAGTTCCTGCAGGCGGCCGTTCAGGGATTTCCATTCCTGAAACGCCTCCCCGATCTCAGGGCTTGCCGAACCATCCTCAATGGCTTGGCGGATAGTGTCCATTTTTTGGGACATGATGGCTGATGACATCCCGCGAGAATATCAATCGACGCCAAGCATGGCACTCCAAAATTCATTCCGGCTTCTCCGAATCCTCGCATGCGGCGCCGTGTTTTTGCTTGGACGCATCCCGTCAAAAATCTAAATCTTCCCCCCTGATGAAAACTCCCATTCGCGTTGCTGTGACCGGTGCTGCCGGTCAGATTTCCTATTCCCTTCTTCCCCGCATTGCGTCCGGTGCCATGTTTGGTCCCGATCAACCGGTGATTCTCCAACTTCTGGAGGTTCCTGTGGAAAAAGCCATGACAGCCCTCGAAGGCGTGGCCATGGAGTTGGACGATTGCGCGTTTCCTCTTTTGAGCGGAATGGTTCTCACCGACGACGCCAAGGTGGCATTCAAGGATGCCAACTGGTGCCTTCTTGTTGGCGCGAAGCCTCGCGGTCCCGGTATGGAGCGTGCCGATCTGCTGAAGGACAATGGCAAAATCTTCACCATCCAAGGTCAGGTCATCGATGAGGTCTCAGCGGAGAACGCCCGTGTCGCGGTGGTCGGAAACCCTGCCAACACAAATGCCATGATCGCCGCCAGCCAGGCACGCCGCCTGACGCCGGATCGCTTCACCGCGATGGTGCGCCTGGATCAGAATCGCGCCCAGACCATGCTTGCCAAAAAAGCTGGCGTCGCCACCACCGATGTGAGCGAGATTTTCATTTTCGGAAACCACAGCCCGACGATGTTTCCCGCTTTTGGCCACGCCATGATCGCCGGTAAACCCGCCGAGTCAGTCATCACTGACCGCGCCTGGCTCGAAGGAGAATTTTGCGAAAAAGTCGGCAAGCGCGGAGCCGCGATCATCGCTGCCCGTGGAGCTTCATCAGCCGCCTCGGCAGCAAATGCCCTCGTGGACCATGTCCGCTCGCTCGTGACTCCGGGGCAAATCCATTCCATCGCCATCAAATCCGAGGGCCACTACGGCTTCGATGCCAATGTTTGGGCTGGAATGCCTGTGAAAACGACGACACCCGGCGCCTATGAGGTCGTGAGTGGCATTCCGTTGGATGACTTCGCAAAGTACAAGATCGCTGCGACAAACAAAGAGCTCGCTGAAGAGCGCGCCATGGTTGCCGAGATGCTCGGATAGAAGGGACTACCGGCAGCTTGCGCCATTCAAGGCAGTGTGTATCGTGCCCGAAATGCGCTACTTGGATCCAAAGAACGACCTCACCTTCAAGAAGGTGTTTGGCCAGCATCCGCATCTGCTAAAGAGCTTTCTCAACGCCCTGCTGCCGCTGGAGCCTGATGCCCAGATCGTGAATCTGGAGTATCTCCCCAGCGAGTTGGTTCCTGAAATCCCTGAGGTGCGCAACAGCATCGTGGATGTTCGCTGCATAGACCAAAAAAAGCGGCAGTTCATCGTCGAGATGCAAATGCTTTGGACCGATAGCTTCATGAACCGGGTTCTCTTCAACGCTTCGAAAGCCTATGTGAAGCAGTTGAAAACCGGTCAGGACTATAACCTCCTGCAGCCTGTTTACTCGCTCAATCTCGTCGACGACACATTCATCAAGGACAGCCCGGAATGGTATCACCACTACCAGATCGTGCACGCCTTGGACACGGGACGAAGGATAGAGGGCCTGGAATTTGTTTTTGTCGAGCTTCCGAAATTTCGTCCTCAGACGATGCCCGAAAAGCGCCTGCAAGTGCTCTGGTTGAGGTATCTCACGGAAGTCGGTGAAAAATCGGCTGAGGTTTCCAAGGACCTCTTGGAGCAGCGCGAAGTGCGCGAGGCCGTCGAATATGTGAAGGAATCGGCATTCAGCGAGGGCGAACTGGCGGCTTATGACAAATACTGGGACGGCGTAAGCGTCGAACGCACGCTCCTCGCCGATGCCATTGCTGAAGGTGAGACCAAGGGCCGAGCCGTGGGCCGCGTCGAGGGCGAGATGCTTGGACAACAAAAGGTGGCTCTAAAAATGTTACGCAAAGGACTCGGAGTCGAGGAGGTATCCGCTCTCATCGAGATCGATACAAATGAAGTTCTTCGCCTTTCGGAGTTGCTCAAAAAGTTTGGATCATCTGCAGAGGACCATTGTGCCCGCTGAGGCTCCGCTTGCCCCTTTTCCAATCGACACAACCGGTTGGCTCTTAAAAATGCCGATCTCTCCAAAAGGGTAAACTCCCCCCTCGCGCTTTTCATAAATGGATGCATCTTCTCAAAGAAATGCATCCGAAACCTCCGATTCCCTTATGAGTGACCCGATTCTTCCCACTGCGGAGCAAATGCAGCGCCGACTGCAGGAGCTTTTGCGCGCTTCATTTTCAACCCCGGCTCCGTCCCCAAGCGAGCCAGTGGCACCAGTTCATAATCCAGACACGGTTCCTCAACCGATTCGGGATTTTCACCTCACGCCGAAAGACATCAAAAAGCACCTCGACCGCTTTGTCATTCGGCAGGACGAGGCTAAGAAGGTCCTCGGTATCGCGGTCTGCGACCATTACAACAATGCCCGCGTCATGGCCTCCCGTGAAGCCGCTGCACCGCCGCTCGAGTATTCCAAACAAAATGTCCTCCTCGCCGGCCCGACAGGTGTTGGAAAAACCTACCTTGTTAAGCATGTCGCCGAGCTCGTCGGCGTTCCTTTTGTCAAAGCGGACGCCACAAAATTCAGCGAAACCGGATATGTCGGCGGTGATGTGGATGATCTTGTTCGCGAACTCGTTCAGAAGGCCGATGGCAACATCTCGCTCGCGCAGTATGGCATCATCTACATCGACGAAATCGATAAAATTGCCACGCCCTCGGATGTCAGCGGCCGCGATGTCAGTGGACGCGGCGTGCAGACCACTTTGCTCAAGCTCATGGAGGAGACCGATGTCCCTCTGCGCGGCGGGAATGATCTCCAATCCCAGATTCAGGCCGCAATGGAGTTCCAAAAGCGTGGCAAGGTCACCAAGGAAACCCTCAATACCCGGCATATTCTTTTCATCGTCTCCGGTGCTTTCGACAAATTGGGTCACATCGTCACCCGGAGATTAAAAAAATCCGCCATGGGCTTCGGCGCCGCCCCCACTCCATCGGCGAGCGAATCCGATGAATTGCTCCGTCTTGCGGGAACGAGGGATTTCGTCGACTACGGACTCGAACCCGAGTTCATCGGACGCCTGCCCGTTCGGGTCGTGTGCGACAGCCTCGGCGCACAGGATCTTTTCGACATTCTGCAAAAATCGGAAGGCAGCCTCATCCGCCAGTATGAGCGAGCCTTCGCAGCGTATGGAATCGAGGCCGTTTATTCCACGGATGCGCTTCGGCATATTGCTTCCTTGGCCGCTCAGGAAAGCACCGGCGCACGTGGCCTCATGACCGTGTGCGAGCGCCTCATGCGCGATTTCAAATACGAACTCCCCGGTGCCCGTGTGCGTTCGCTTGAGATCACTCCTGCCGTCTTTAAAAATCCCTCTGCCAGCATTCAAGCGCTTCTTCAACTCGGTGAGGAGGAGGCACGCCACACGCAGCGCCTCGTCATCGAGCAGTTCGCCGAGCGCTTCGGCGGGCAGCATGGCTTCGTCCTTCGCTTCGACCCGGCGGCCATTGATGCGATCTTGCGCATGGCCTTCGAAAAAAACATTCCTGCTCGCGACTTGTGCGAAAGCCTGTTTAAGGATTATCAATTTGGACTTGGGCTGATCTCTCGGAACAGCGGCCAGTCGGAGTTTGTCATTCCCGTCGATGCGGTGGAGGCTCCAGACCGCGTGCTGAGCCAGTGGGTCGTCGCCTCATATCGTACCAAAGAAGAAAATGAGAAACCTTAAAGTCAGCGTTGTCATCGGCGCGATCACCGTTGTTTTGTCGCTGCTCTTATTTGCCACCGGCATCCCCTCGTTCATCGATGGCGTATTGCTGAAATCCCTCGACATTCCCCAAGACGGACGCCCCATCGCTGGCACTCCTTGGATCACATGCTTGATTTTTGCTTTTGGAATCTCCTGGGTCTGGGCGGATCTGACGAACCGGGGACTGAAAAGCCTCCTCTCAGCGGCATCCCTCGTGCTTCTTTGCACGTGGGCACCCGTGCTGGCTCTTCATGGAAAATTCTTCTCGCCCATGCTCCCTGTTTTCGCCGTCCTTTGTAGCACTGGCCTGGCATTCGCTTGGGAACAAACACGCCACGGGCAGCGCAATCAACTTCTCGGGCGCCTTTTTGGTCTCCGCCTCCCCAAGACGGCCTTTCAATCGATCCTTGCCTCGGATGCCACACCGGATTTCCCAGGTCGCGTCGTCAATGCCTCGGTGCTCGTCATTGCCGTTCAAAACCACGCCGAACTCATGGAGCTCCTTCCTCCCGAGAGCTACACTGCCATCACCAATCTTTATTTGAAAACCGCATCCGACTACCTCGTCGAATCCGGTGCCTACCTCGACGAGTGCAACGGCGAGTGCATACGCGTCGTCTTTGGCGCTCCGATTGGCGACCCTCGTCACGCCGTTCGCGCCTGCCGCGCTGCGGTGGATCTTGCAGCACGTCTCGATGAGCTGAACAAGGAATGCGACGCGAGATGGCAGCGCCGTCTCGATGTGCGCATGGGCCTCGATACGGGCGATATCATCGCGGGCGTCTTTGGCGGCGGCCGTCTGGGAAGCTACAGCGTGGCCGGCCCCGCCGTGGATTTTGCGCGCCGCCTTTGCGCAGCCAGTTCCATGTATGGGGCCCGTATCCTCATCGGACCCGATGCCTACACGCCCGCCTCGGAATCCGTCGAGGTGCGTCCGATTGAAATCTTGAAGGTTGCCGAAAAGCGTCGCCGTGTGGAAATTTACGAAATTCTCTCTCCCAAGCATGCCCTCTCGCCCGAGCGCGAGCGCAGCCGCGACCATTTCTGGACCGGGGTCCTCCACTACCGCGAAAAACAATGGGACAAGGCCGTCGACGAATTCACCAAGGCACGCATCACCGGCATTCCCGACGCGGCGTTGGATTTCTACCTTCGCCGCATCGAGCAGGCCCGCCGTCAAAATACCGACACCCACAAGGACTCCGTGCCCGCCCTCTTCCATGCAGCCTGAGCTTCCCCGCATCCTTACTCCCCAGCAGGCGCGTCAGGAACGTGACTATCTTCACAGCCAGGAAAAAAAGCTCGTCTTCACCAATGGATGCTTCGACATCCTCCACCGGGGTCACACGCAATATCTCGCCTTCGCGCGGGCACAAGGCGACGCCCTCGTCGTGGGACTGAACAGCGACGCCTCCGTTCGCCGAGCTAAAGGCCCGACACGCCCAGTCAACGCCGAGCAGGATCGCGCCTTCGTCCTCGGTTCGCTCCGCGCCGTGGATTTCGTCGTTATCTTCGACGAAGACGAACCCCGCGATCTCATTTCCCAAATCCTCCCCGATGTTCTCGTGAAAGGCAAAGACTGGGCCCACTATGTCAGCGGCCGCGACATCGTCGAAGCCCACGGCGGCAAAGTTGTTTTGGCCGACATGGTCGAAGGCAAATCCACCACCGCCACCATCGAGCGCCTCCGCGCCTGATCCCAGTTACCGCAGTTTCCAAAACATCACGGCGGTGATGATGAGGCCAATGAATGAAATGAGGTGCCGGACGGATTTTTGTGGGAGTCGCTGGGCGTAGGTTGAAGCGATGTAGTATCCCACGAATGCTCCGGCCGTCATGAGAGCCATGCGTGGCCAATCAATCAAGCCGCTTGCCGTGAACCAGGCGGCGGCCACCAGATTGATGAGTGAGCCCAGCACGCTTTTGAGCGTGTTCATTTGATGAATATTTTTGAAGCCCATGAAACCAAGGGTCGCCAGCATGAGAATGCCAATGCCGGCACCGAAATACCCCCCGTAAATGGAAACAAGAAACTGGAACAATAGTGCCGCGAGCAAGTGTGGGCGGCCTGTCACTGAGGCATCGGAAGCTTGGACTCTTCTTGCCAAGCGCCCGCTTACGACTCCTTGCAGCATGAAAAGGACAGTTGCAAAGAGAACGAGGTAGGGGACAAGTTCAGTGAACATCCGCTCGCTGCTGCGCGTCAGTAAGATACTGCCGATCCATCCCCCGGCGATGCTGACGGGGATGAAGGTTGTAAACCAAGGTTTCACATCGGCCAGGTGGCTTCGGTATCCGTAGAGGCTGCCAACCATTCCGACCACAAGCGCAAGGGTACTTGTGGCATTTGCAATTAGTGGAGGAACCCCAAAGAGGATCAGCGTGGGAAATGTGATGAGAGTTCCTCCGCCAGCCACGGCATTGATAGCTCCCGCAGCGCAAGCGGCGATGAGGAGGGATGCAATTTCGAACCAAGACATTTGAAATTTCTACTCGGTGATTTCAGGTCATGCCATCCGAATGTCCTGCTTGTTCAAGTGAGTCAGTCCATCAAGTATCGTTCACGCATTTCCCATGAAAAAGTCGAAGATCATCGAAGTTGTTTTGGAGCACTTGAGGGCGGATTTCGAACGCCGGCAAGCTGCCGCCAGGCGCACTCGCGAGCAAGGGAATGACGCCGAGAGTCAATCCGAGGGGAAATACGACACGCGCTCCACTGAGGAGAATTACCTCGCGGATGGCTTGGCGCGCCAGGCACTCGAGGCGGCAACCGCAGCGGCGGCGATTGAGAAAATGCCAATCCGTGATTTTGCGGTCGGTGACGGGATCGATATTGGCGCACTCGTGGAACTCGGATTTGCAAAGGAGACGGAATTTTTTCTCATCGCGACAGCCGGGGGTGGAACGGAGGTTGTCTGGAACAAAAAGACGATAGTCGTTTTGACGCCCGAGTCGCCATTGGGTGCCCAATTGATCGGTCGCCATAAAGGCGAGCGGGCAGGGGATGCCAAAATCAAACAGGTCTTGTAGCCTGCTTCTCTTCTTCTCAACCACACAGTCTAATAAATAGAGCCTGTTCGGAAAGCCCTCGTTTTTATAGTGGGTGATTTTTTGGAGACGCGGATTTTTGTCCATTCGAAAGGAGCAGCCGTTTCATTGTAGACTTTGAGGGAGCTTTCGATGGCCTGCACGAGGTCCTTTACGCTTCGAAAGCTGTCGCTCTTCAATGCCGACGGCAAGGGCCGCCTTGCCAAACTCTTTGCCAATAGATGTATCCCAGCTCGATGAGAGTTTGCCATTTCCGACAGCTCTAAGGCATCGCACAATCTTCCTAGTATCTAGTTTATTAAATTAGC
>DGXZ01000027.1 GCA_002396485.1 Spartobacteria bacterium UBA5019 | reverse complement strand
GTCCAGTTATATCTGCGACACTACACTAGTGTTTTCATACAAATTGTAAATTTGTTCTATTGAACGTGGTTAAGGATTCCTTGTTTCTGCTCCTCAAGTTTTTTCTCCGCATACTCTTTATCCTTCTTCACCCGTTCCGCTTCCGCTTTTTGCTTCTCCCACTTGGGCAATACCCACTTCACATATTGTTTAAAAGCTTCAGAATTGATTGCTTCATTGTCGGGTTTAAAGGGAATAAGGGTGCGTTTTCCAACCGGGCGCGGTCCGGCATTTATTTCAAAGGGAACAAATCCCAGCGATTTGGCCTTCTCCAAGGTGTCTTTATCCATGCGGAAATCACCCTTCTCCGGATTCAAAAAAGTGACCGGAGCCACCACGGAACCCTTGTCCTTATGCGCCTCTTTCTGCCATGAGTCAAAGCTCATCTTGTTGGCAAACAATACCCCATAAGCCCCTCGCTGTGCTACCTGCACTTCAGCCCCCTTCTCGACGGTCGAAACCAGGTTGTTTTCCGAAAGAATGTCTAAATTGAGCGGTTTTACAAGCCTTGAATTGTAAACAACCGGTGTAGCTGGAACAAAGATATTCTGCTTCAAGGTTATAACAGGAATTTCAACCGGCACATCATGTTTTATGTTTGAGACTTGACCGAAGGCACTTTCACAGTTGTAAACAATGTTGTTCTCAGCCAGATTGGCGAAACCTTTAATATGTAGACCGTCGTAGTTAGTATTGTAAATCAGGTTATTCCGCATTTGAAAATGATTCGCATCCCCATCGAGATAGATCCCATTTCCTGCGTACATGGTACAATTCACATCATGCAATACATTCCCCGCAAACTCAACTCCAAGGCCGACGCCGCCACTGTAAATGGCTGCCATGTCATTGCCTGACCAGTGCCCTTGACCCAGGTGATGCACATGGTTGTTGAGCACCTGATTGTCAACCACAGAAAAATCAAATTCCCAACCTCCTATTACAGAAATCCCATTGAAAAAGAAGTCGCTGATTTCATTAAAAGCCACTATGGAATTACGTGCCTTGTTCAGAAGAACAGCCGGATGGCCGGGGAACAGGCGTCCCCCATTCGTAAATTGGTTATCGGTGATGCGCAGGCGCATGGTAGTAGTGGGAATGATCTTTTCTGCTCCAGGCTTTGTGCCGAAAGTACCATAGCTAGTGATGCCTCCACTCCCGAGATCAAAGAAGTTGTTCCCCACCACCTCGATGTCGCGCGAGCCATTGATCATCCGCAGCGCAGTTTCACCCAGGTGGCTGAATTCACAATTTTGAATAGTTGACTGACTCACCGCATCCAATTGAACCACGCCCGGTTGGAGATAATTATTACCACTACCCACATGCTTTTCAGGAGTGACCTCCGTATGACTGAAGGCAATGCCGTCCAGCACCAGATTTTGGATCCACTTTCCCGGGGTCCCCTTTACCACCAGCAATTGCTTCAACCTGGGAGCCACCACCTCTGCCGACTCCGGTTTTTCACCCGCTCGGGGAATATAGGAGAGTTTACCTGATACACGGTCGAGATAAAATTCACCTGGTTCGCTCAAGGCCTCAAAGACATTATAAATACGATAATGACCCGGTTCATAAAAGGTCTTCGAATCATAAGCAGCGGTACGATCTTCGCCACCAAACTTACCATGGACAGGGTGGGCAGCAAACAAGGGGAAAGTCGCGTTATTCTCATTGAATCTTATTGTCTGTGTAGACTCATCAATTTCCTTGATCGTAAAATAATTATGAAGCCAAGAAGTGCTGGAGATCACATAGACATCCTGCAACGCATGCCAATGACTTTTAAAGTCGCCTGAATTGAAAATAAAACCATCTTTGGATGAGGATTTCCAAGCGGTCGGCTTACTACGGTCGGCTTCGGGTATCAACAAATCCTTCATTTGCAGGAACCCACTGTTCTTGGGAATCACGGGAACCGTGGCCCGCCGGCCATTGACCCAGAGCTGACGGAAATACCATTCTCCCTTGGCCACCTCCGGCAATAGTTGGCTCCATACCGTGCGACCATTGATCGTTTCGACTTTCCAATTGTTTGACAGCTTGGTACCACCGCTCAAGACCGGCTTTTCCTTTGGATAGGCCTCAATGGTAAGGGGTAAAAGATCACTCTGGTCAATCAAGAGTGGTTCTGTCAGTTCATACCTTCCGCCACGTAACACAATCCGAACTGCCGGCTTTGGGCTGATGGATTTCGTATCCGTTTGGGATGCCTGAACGACCAGCTTCATGGCTTTCGTCAGAGTGGCAATGGGTGAATTCCGTTCACCAGGAGCCGAATCATCCCCCTGAGGGGAGATGTAAATGGTTTTGATGTACTGTTCGGCATCGCTCGTTTTGTTCTTGGCATTGGCCGAAAAAAACGTTTCCGGATAGTAAAACCTCACTAGCATGATTCCTAAAAAAAGTAAAGCTATGCAGCAGATAATTTTAAATACGTTTTTTAGGTTCATACGTGTTTTATTAATTGATTGTCTTAAATAAAAACTATGTGTATTTCAGTTCGATATTTAGGGTCTGACCGGCAGGGAGTGCGAAACGGCCTTTTCCGAGCGGTTTTAATGTGAGTTGTTCGTCGGGATGCACCACGAGTTCACCGACGGCGGTGGGCGGCAAAGTCAGGGTGATCATGCGGGCGCCGAGAGGTCCCTTGCCGGAAAAACCGATCGGGCCGTGCGGCGTGTGCACCGTGAGCGCGAGGTCGGGCAGGTCGGCAAGTTGCGGACGGATCTCGTAGCGTTTGAACGCAGGCTCCAGTAGGCGGATGCCAGCCAAGCTCATCACGGCGATGTAGATCGGCGCACAGGTGGCCCAGCTCCACGCGGTTTCCGTGTCCGTCCGGTTGCTTCCCTTAAAGGTTTCCGGGATGGTGTTGTTCTGAAGAACGGATGGCATCGTACCAAAGACTTCACGCAATTCCTTCACGACGATATCGGCGCGTCCGCCTTTGGCTAGGGCCCACCACCACCAGGCCACGGGCTCTGTTGCTTGGTCGATCCCGACATTCTTGGGCTTGGTCGCCAGCAGTTCCACGCTGCGCTCGATGGCTCCGCCCGGACAATGGTCATTCTCGACCGAGACACCGAGGGTAATGCTGCTGAAGTGAATTCCGCCGTCTTCCTGCCACCAGGGCAGGTTGTCCACAAAGGCACCGTGTTCCTTGCTCCAGAAGCGGGCGATGGTGGCGTTCAGTACGCGTGCTCCCAGCCCCTCAATTTCGGCAGCGAGCTTGGTGTCACCAAAGGCGCGGCACATCGGGGCCATGGCCCGGCTGAGCATCGATGCATAGTAGAGGTTGAAGGGGCATTGGCGGTCCCGCTGGTTGGGGTAGCTTTTGGAAAAGCCCACGTAGACAATCGGAAACCCGTAGTTTTCCTGATCCACAGGCAGCAAACCATCCGGAGTCATCTTCCCACGCAGGTAGTTCACCTGGCGCAGCAGCCGCGGATAGGGTTCGCGCAGGGGCGCGAGGTCACCCGTGTAGAGGTAATATTCCCAGCAGTCATTGGCGAATCGAAGACCCGGATCGAGTATCGAGCCGCAATGCGTCGCCTCTAGTACTCGTTGGCCCAGACGAGCGAGCCGGTCCTGCGACGGCCAGTTGTCCATAAAGTAGCCCTCGCCTGTGCTCCCCTGGCTGAAACTCCGCAAATAGCGGGCGATCTGGCGGTTCTCGCCAGCTAGCGTATGAATGGCGTGACGGTGCTGCGCCACGCCGCCAGCGTATTGATCTCGCTCCCGGCCCATACAGGACACGAAGGTTTCCTGCGCTTCATTACGCATGGTGTTGGTGGCGGCATCGAACACCCGCTGCACAACAGCATCCGAGGTGATGACGCGCGGCTCGTGCGGCCAAGGATATTCACGTTTCAGAGTGCCCGGATTTGACACGATCACCGTGCCGCGCCCTGGGTGCAGATGCACCTGCATCCAGCGGAGAGAATCAAAATCGAACCATTGAAAATGGTTCACCCCCTCGCGGCAGGTAAACCGAGCCCATTTGTGGAAGTGCGTATTCAGCAGCACTGGACCGCCCACTTTGTGACCCTCCTGGGTCATCATTTCCAGCGTCGTGCCCGCCGGAGCCTCGATCGTGATGCCAGGCCAGCCAACCGACTGCTCCGGCAGTGCAAAGGTCAGGGTCGTGCCACGCTCGGGGTCGAGTTCCACCCGCCACACTCTTTCTCCTACAGATTGGACCGCTTGCGCCACTTCGGCCGCATAAGCATTAGGCGGGCGCATGGTAAAATATTCGGCAATCGGTCGATTCCATTTGATGCGGTGCTGCTCGACCAGGGGTGCCGCCGACACCCACGTCTCGCGCATCAGCGGGATACTGCGCGGGCGCAGCTCCCACTTGGATCGGACTTCCGCGCCGTAGCTGAACTTTCTCGGGCCGTTAATAAAGTTCATCACGTCCCTGGTCGGGTCGGCGAAGATCGGCTGGTTTGCCGGGCAGGGAGGAAAAAAGGGCTCAATCCAATCCTCATTTTCCACGAACCCCTTGTCATTCCATCCGTGTGGATGGAGTCGCCCATCGAAATCCTCCTGAAGCGCGCGCATGAAGAACATGCGATGATGACCCGGCTTCCATGCCTGCGACAGGTGGCAACGCCACGAGTTATCCGAAACCACGGTTTCGAGGCTACCGTCGGCGTGCTCGATCTCCAGCTTGAAGATGAAGCCTGCCCGGCTCATCGGAGACGATGAGTCACCCTGGCCGAAGTAAAGCACGGTTGATCCAATCACATTCTCGCCCGAGGTCAGTGCCTCGGTGAGATCCATGTGATCGACCTCCGGCCAGCGCGGATCGCTAGGTGACGGACCCCACTGAATGCGCTTGCCATTGACCTCAAGCTGGTAGCGGCTTTCGCCGATGACCCAACCGGTCGCTTTCCGTGGCTTTGCCGTGAGTTTCAGTACGCGGCGGAACAGAACAAAGGTATTAGGCACCGTGCGGTCGCCGGGATACCAGAGCCACTTCGCCGGGGAAAGATCGAGCGCACCTTCACTCGTGACGACAGCCGCTCCGGCCACTGGTAATGCGGCGGCTTGGGCGTCTTTCGCGATTTGCAGGACTTTTTTGAGCTCGCTCTCCAGTCCGTCTCCCTCCGCAGATGAGGTCTGGGCCGTGGCTACGCTCGGTGCAAGCGCCGTTGCGGAGATGGCTGCGGAGATAGCCGTAAGTCCGGAAGCCGTGAGGAAGTCACGGCGATTTATGGGATCGTTTTTAGTGTTTATCTGCCAGTCTTTCATTTTTTTGAGACGATTGGTTCCAGTTCGTTCGTTTGATGATTATTGAAGTTCTTCCGGCTTGAAGTTGGCGATCTTTTGGATTTCCGGTGGGTATTATGAAAGGGAACGAATTTCCATTCTGCGGTAAAACGCCTCGGCCCCTTCGCTTTGCAATTGGATCTGCCCGGCGGAGAGGGGGGCTTTTGTCTTGTTAATCGGCCAGGTTGCGGTCGCCGGGCGGTGTGACTGGCTCGGCAGCGTGGAGGGCGCCCAGCGGCGCGAG
>DGXZ01000041.1:4912-9406 GCA_002396485.1 Spartobacteria bacterium UBA5019 | reverse complement strand
ATTTTCTTTATTCCATGTAAAGATTTAAAAATAGAATTTTTTACTGATCCATCAGTTTTTGATATAAAACTCCACTCATCAGTAAAAATACCATATTTTTCTTTAATTATTGTAACGCCGCCAGAAAATGAAAGCCATTGTGATAAGATATTTATATCAGTTTTCGTATAACTTATTTTACTAAGATTCTCACTTATAAAGTCCAATAACTGGTTTTTTTGATTATTATAAATCTCTGTTTTTTTATGAGAACATAACAAATTCTTGTATCTCTCAGCTTTCCACTCACGCTCTTTCCTTTTTTTCCAACTGCTATGTTTTGCTTCAACAGACCATGGAACACCTGTTCGATTTTTCTGAAGTGCTTGAGTTTGCTCCTTTGAAAACTGGTATCCGAGTGTGCTTCCTGCAATTGGGGCGACATTATATAACTTGGAAAAATCCCTTTCATCTATGCGACTTTGTTCAATTCGAACGGAGTCCTCCTCTCTACAAAAATCAATGATTCTGAATTTGAAATACTGTTCCCCATCTTTAATAAAATCATTTTGCAGTGCCTTGTTGTGTGACTTTCCAGATTTTAGGGAATTGTAGTGTCCTCTTCTTTTGAGGTTTACAGCGCTGCCGATGTAGGCAGTATCGCGAAATATGTTTAAGATTTCATAAACACCGCTTGCAGTTGGTAATTTGTCCCAATGTGATAAGGGATGCCATTCTTCCCACTCGGCATATCTATATAGATTGGAAAAGGCGGGCTGCATTGAATTAAAGAAAGGAGTAGATATTTAATAATGGCCGTGAGGCTGAGCACGGTAGGTCTGCAATTCAATAACTGTCTGCCTGTTTTTGCAAGAATATTTACATTCAAAAACATCTCCACACGAGGCGACTCCTGCAGATGAAACCAATACTCGGAACCTATAAATGGAAGAAAATGAACCCCAGTTTTTACCGTTGGGGCGCATTTCTATTTTTTGAGAGATCGCCATCAGCAGGCTTCGAATAGGTTACTATATCCATTGCATATAGCTCGGCGTACGATTTTGCTTCGAGTTCGGCTGTAATATTGTCGCATAGTTGGTCGAATCGCCAAGTCACCCATTCAATGGCATGTGTAATCAAAAGCCGCAAGTTCGAAAACGATTCTTGACCCATTACTTCGGCGTGAAAACTAGAGCACAGAATTTTGGCGATTTTGCTCTCCATCCCCTCCCTATTGAGCACTGCGCCTGGGATACATTGGGTGTAAGAATTCTCATCGTGAACAATGTTCTTGTTGCGCAAGAGCTGAAAGAACTCATAATTTTGTATTGCTAGCGGCTTGCCAGCATAAATCTTTCGATAGTCAAGACTAAATCGCGCGCCGTTTCCCATGAAACATTTGATGTAGTGAACGATAGCCGACCTCCATAAACCTAAACGCAAAGCGTACGGTTGTTCCGCAATCATATTGACTCCATCAAGACACTGCAAAGCGAAATTAAGATCGTAATCGTGTAATGCTAGACCTGCCAATTGTTTAGATTTCAAATCGTCAATCTTCAGCAACTTAACGGCCTCAGGGAATCCAGAAACATGTAATCCGTGTCCCTGTTTTTCGATCTTGTAGTATTTCATCTAAATACGCTCAAACGTAATTCATCACAGGCGTGTTCTGTCTCGTCCGGTGCGGGCGTTTAGCATTGTTTTGTTTGGAGTATACGATGTGAAGCAGTTTCAATAAGAGAGTCAAGACTTCTGAAAAGTGTGTATGAAGATATGTTCATTGTATACAAGTCAGCAAGTGCTTCCTCTCGCGATGAAATTGCAATATCGAAGAAATCAAGTTTATCCTGCATTGAGCCTTTCGATTCCGAAAGGGTTATCGCTTCCTCATGGCTACAGAACAGGCACTGCTCATGTTGCTCTTTAAAGGATACTGAATACCAACACTGCTGAATCGCATGTCGTTCATGAACAGTCGCAAACGGGCCAAGAATATGAATATGTGCAGTCGATCTGCAGTAGCCTCTGCCGCCTCCCAAATCGGAGTAGTATAGATAAATGCGAACCGCAGTTGCCTCAGGAGGGGGAGGCTCACGAAAAGCAAAAAATGCAGCAACATATGGCGATTCGGTCCAATCGAGCAAAGGTGACGGGAAGCCATGGTGCCGAAGATATGCGAGGTATTCAAAGTTCGGAAAATTCGCAAAAAGATCGTGATACTTTGCACTTGCACCCTCCTCAAAAGGAATTGAACATGGCGCATAGTTTCCGACAAATCGCCGGACAGAAGCACAATCTTGCAAATACGTTTCTAGTAGCATATTGCTCAGGCCGCCTCGTTCGAGGGTAGTCTCAAGCTTCCACGTATTTGAGCGGTGGCCTCTAAAGAGCGGTCGACTCCGTCCATCAGAGCTAGCGTTTGAGAAGCATCGAGACTTCGGCATTAGTGCGTCGAGTCTTCTCTTGAAATCGCACCATGAAATAGGAGTCATATGCTTTGCTAACGTCCCTCGTCAGGTATCTCTGGCTGGCGGCACAGGTGGATCGCAGAGAATGGGAGCGAAGGCACAAGGACTGCTCTTCTGACAGCAGGACCTGTACCTGAGCGGTGGAACGTCAAGTGGATGTTCATCGGGGAACTGGGGGTCAGTGTTCATTTTCTTTCATTTACAGGTTCTGAGTCTTGGTTTAATCTGCTGGAGTCGCCTCATGTCGAGATGTATTTTGAATTAAGATGAACCCTTTTAGATTGTGTTTTTGAACGCTGGGATTATGCGAGGTCGAAGCGGTCGAGGTTCATGACCTTGTTCCAAGCGGCGACGAAATCCTGGACGAATTTTTTTTCGGAATCGGCCGTCGCATAGACTTCGGCTACGGCGCGGAGTTGGGAGTTTGAGCCGAAGATGAGATCAACGCGTGTGCCGTTCCACTTCAGGTCGCCGGTTTTGCGGTCGCGTCCCTCGAAGATATCGGCATCCTTCGAGACGGGTTTCCATTCGGTCGCCATGTCGAGGAGGTTCATGAAAAAGTCGTTTGTGAGTGTGCCGGTGCGCTTGGTGAAGACGCCGAGTCGGGAATTTTCGAAGTTGGCGTTCAGGGCGCGAAGACCGCCGACGAGCACTGTCATTTCGGGTGCGGTCAGGGTGAGCAGTTGCGCCTGGTCGATGAGAAGCTCCTCGGCGGAGACCGAGAATTTTTTCTTTTGGTAGTTGCGGAAGCCGTCAGCGACTGGCTCGAGGACAGCGAAGGACTCGACATCCGTTTGTTCCTGCGATGCGTCCATGCGACCGGGAGTGAATGGCACGGTCAGCGTGTGACCGGCATTCTTGGCTCCTTGCTCGACGCCCGCGCAACCGGCGAGGACGATGAGGTCTGCGAGAGAGATTTTCTTACCGTCTGACTGGGCATTGTTGAATTCAGTTTGGATGCCTTCGAGGGTTTTAAGGACCTTGGCGAGTTGCGCGGGTTGGTTGACTTCCCAATCCTTCTGCGGAGCGAGGCGAAGGCGGGCGCCGTTCGCGCCGCCGCGTTTGTCGGAACCACGGAAGGTTGAGGCCGAGGCCCATGCTGTGCTGACGAGTTCGGAAACCGTGAGGCCGGATGCGAGGATTTTGCCTTTAAGCGCGGCGACGTCGGCTGCGTCGACGAGCGGATGGTTGAAGGAGGGAATTGGGTCCTGCCAGATGAGTTCCTCCGCAGGGACATCTGCTCCGAAGTAGCGCGAGCGCGGACCCATGTCGCGGTGTGTGAGCTTGAACCAGGCGCGGGCAAACGCGTCTGCAAACTGGTCGGGATTTTCCAGGAAGCGGCGGGAAATTTTTTCGTAGGCCGGATCAAAGCGCAGCGCGAGGTCGGTCGTGAGCATCGTCGGCACAAGGTGCTTGGACTTGTCGTACGCGTGCGGCACGGTCGCATCCGCGCCCTTGGCGACCCACTGGTGCGCTCCTGCGGGGCTCTTGCTGAGTTCCCACTCGAAGCCGAAGAGGTTTTCGAAATAATAGTTGCTCCACTGAGTTGGCGTTTGCGTCCAGGTCACTTCCAGGCCGCTCGTGATGGCATCAGCGCCTTTGCCGGAGCCAAAGCTGCTTTTCCAGCCGAAGCCTTGCTCCTCGATGGGTGCCGCCTCAGGCTCGGGGCCGACATGCTTGGCATCGCCCGCGCCGTGTGTTTTGCCGAAGGTGTGTCCACCCGCGATGAGGGCGACGGTTTCTTCGTCATTCATGGCCATGCGTCCAAAAGTCTCGCGAATATCCCGCGCCGAGGCCACGGGGTCGGGGTTGCCGTTTGGGCCTTCGGGATTCACATAAATGAGGCCCATCTGCACGGCGGCGAGAGGGTTTTCCAAGTCGCGGTCGCCTGTGTAGCGCTTGTCGTCGAGCCATTTTCCCTCGGTGCCCCAGTAGATGTCCTCCTCAGGTTGCCAGATGTCGGCGCGTCCTCCGGCGAAGCCGAAGGTTTTGAAGCCCATGGATTCCAAGGCGACATTGCCGGTGAGGATCATGAGGTCGG
>DGXZ01000041.1:0-4682 GCA_002396485.1 Spartobacteria bacterium UBA5019 | reverse complement strand
AGCAGGCGGCGGGCCTTGTCGAGATTGCCATTGTCGGGCCAGCTGTTGAGGGGAGCGAAGCGTTGGCTGCCATTTCCGCCGCCGCCGCGTCCATCACCCGTGCGGTAGGTGCCGGCGCTGTGCCAGGTCATGCGGATGAAGAAGGGACCGTAGTGCCCGAAATCCGCCGGCCACCAGTCCTGCGAATCGGTCATGATGGCGGCGATATCTTTTTTCAGCAGGGCGAGATCGAGGCTTTGAAATTCCTTTGCGTAATTGAAGTCCGCATCCATCGGGTTCGACTTCGATGTGTGCTGGTGAAGGATGCGAAGATTGAGCTGGTTTGGCCACCAGTCGCGGTTGGTGGTGCCGCCGCCTGCGGATTTTGCGAGGAGTTGGCCATGGTTGAAGGGGCATTGGGATTCGGTGGACATAAATTTATGTGAGGAAGATTTCGAGGTTCGGAATTACACTACGACTGGTCATTCGAATTGGTTTTGCTGTTTGGTGTGGAAAAGCGAAAAGTGGCAATGGATGGATTTCAAGAGATCTCCGTGCTTTTGACAATCCGGTATCCGCGGATTCGCAGATACTCGGGGACTTGGTCGGATTGCATTTCCTCATCGGTGAGTGGCTGGATTGTAAAACGAGACTTCGGCGTGGCAGTGAAGTTTTCGATGGTGACGGGAGCGCCATCCTTTGCATGAACGATGAGCGAGGTGCCAGCGGGGATGGTCACATTTTTCAAATGCACATCGCCCTCGAGCACGAGCGTCGCATCGCCAGAGATGTGGCCGCCTTGAATTTTTTCCCGCACATCCGCGAGTGTGAGCGCGAAGGAGGGTCTGAGAATGACGCGTGGTCCGGTGGTGAAAGGAACCCCCTGCAGCATTTCTTGCGGGCTGTCCTCGACGGTCATTCCGGCTGCCCGCAGCTTCGTGCGACCGGCCTCGTAGAAATCATTTTCCGCGCTGGAGGCGCTCTCCGGCGGGCTGTTTTGAGCGACCTTCTGCGCGGCATCTGCAAGGTTGTTTTTGCAAGCACTGAAGCACCAGACGCGATCGAAAACCGTCACGCCGACTTTTTCGCCTGACGTGAAGTTTTTCGGCAGGTCCTGCATGAGTGTTTCGAGGCGTGCTGGTTTTTTGAAGCTGGTGCGGGTTGCATCGGAGAACTTGGGATTCACAAATTCCGCCACGACTCCACCGGATGATTCAAGGACCTTCAGGTAAGGGGCGAGCCGAACGATGAGGAGGTTGATATTCCCGGGAAACTTGGAGAACCCCTTTTCGTCCGGCACATCGCCCTCGGGGCTCACCGTGGCTCGAAGGAGGGGATCGAGGAGGTTGTATTCCACATTGATCGTCAAATCCGGTGCTCCGTTTTTCACGAGGCGGGCGATGCCGCCTACGGCTTCGCCAGGAATGCGGTTCACGGCGATGGAATTGAAGTCGTAGCCGCGCTGTTCGGAAACTCCGATTGCTGCGAGCGCGGCATTGAAGACCTGGCCATTTGTGTCCTGAATGAAAAGGAGGTAGCGCACGCCGGACTCCGCCAGTTTTTTGGCTGTCCCGCTGGTGTGCAAAAGCGTGTGGATATCGCCATGGCCGTGAGGTTTCAGCAGAAGTTCATATTTCTTTTCCAATGCCAGGCTGGCCTTCATGTCCGAGAGTGCGGGAACGAGTTCCTGACGAAGGATTGTGATCTGTCCTTCAGGCAGGCCGAAATTTTTATTTGCGGCGAGCGTGGTGCGCGTGCCCTCATCCGTATCGCGGCTTGTCATGATGATCAGCGGAATCGGGCGGCCCAAACGATCCGATGCCGCTTTGATCAATGAAGCGTAGTGAGCCAGGTAGCTCGTCGTCTCAGTGACCTCCACGGGGATATCGAGTTTGATGCCATGGTAGCCCAAGCGCTCACCAAGTCCGCCAGCCACCAGAACCACGGCCGATTCAGCGAAGCACTTCAGCCCCTCGGCTTCAGCCGCATCGTAGTCCGGCCCGAATGAAGAAAGGTCAACCAAGTCGGGTTGCGCCGGCGTGCAGCCTTCAAATGGATTTGCGCCTGAGGCGGCTTCTGCAAGCAGCAGGCGCGCATTCCGAGTGTAGGCTGTCAATCCGCCAGGGTAGGCGAGGTGTGCGTTTAGCAAGGCCGCCATGAATCGCCGCTTCTCATGATCCCCGACGCCCGGTTCATCCCAATCGGAAAAAAGATGCGATTGGCCATCGGAGATCAACTCCCTCGCAAGCTGAATTTCTGCATCGGAGAACAAACCCGCAGCACTATTGTTTGAAAAGACCGTTGGTTCCTGCGCGTTTTGAATTTGCATACACGGATAACCTCACCCGAAATCCATGCTCCTTGCAATTTCACAATCCCATCCGCGATTTGAAAACAACCACTGATTGAAAGAATCAGTTGTCACGCCATCTCTCAGGTTGTATGGATAAACCTCTGTTGCGGCGGGGTAGCCAAGTGGTAAGGCACGGCTCTGCAAAAGCTGTATTCGTCGGTTCGATTCCGACCCTCGCCTCATTTTGCCTTCTGAGCCGCTCCAGAAAAGGCTCTGCGGGTTTCAGGGTGAAACTGAACTAGTAACAAACGGCCATTGAGTCATCCGGGTTTGCTTTCGTTTCCCAAAATCCAAGCGACATCTTGTCCGCGTCCGCAGGCACCTCAACGACCCTCGGATTTACGCACCAGCGCGACTGTGATTTGTCTCAGACAAGGAGAATGTAGAGCCGGCGAGGCGGTAACGGGCGGGATGTTCAAATCGGGAGACGTCACCCCGCAACGAGGAAGGATCGAGGTTTTAGCGCGAGTGTGGAGGGAATCTTATTTTGCACACATCACTGCCGCATGGGTGTTTTCGCGTTCGGTGGTAGGAACGGGAGTCTAACCCGCAAAAGCAAGGTCGAGCAGCCGCCGAGCCATCACGGCAGTTTTCTTTTTCGGAAAAAAATCTCATCCCCCAATAAATGTCTTACCAGCTTTGGCAGACTCTGGGCGTGAATTGGCGAATCCGGCATTCGTTTCTCTCGACCCGCCGCCTTAAAACCTCTAAGTATAATTTTTCCCAGATTTTGATGAATCCAAGTTTCCCATGAATGCCATTGAGATCGAAGAAGCCGTTTCCAGATTGGCAGAGGAGCCGTTCGACGCGGAGAGTTTTCCCTACGCGTTCTTGGAGGCTTTCGGCAACAAGGCGACGACAATCCAGCGGCTTCGGAGCGGAAACACCAATCAATCCGACATCACTGGCGGTGTCCTCCAGCGAAGCAACATTCACATTCTTGCAACCAAGGAGGGCGAGCTCGCAAACGGCCTCACGACCCTTCGCTCCAGCCCGGCGACCACCCGCCAGAAGTGCAAATTCATCCTCGCCACGGATGGCAAGACGCTCGAAGCGGAGAACCTCGCCGACGGGGAGACGGTGGCCTGCAACTATGCCGCCTTCTCGGACTACTTCGGGTTCTTCCTGCCGCTGGCGGGCATCACGACCGTCAAGCAGATCCGAGAAAACTCCTTCGACATCAAGGCGACCAGCCGCCTGAACCGGCTCTATGTCGAACTCCTGAAGGAAAATCCCGACTGGGACAACGCCGAGCGGCGCGAGGACCTGAACCACTTCATGGCCCGCTTGATCTTCTGCTTCTTCGCAGAAGACACCGGCATCTTTGGGAGCGATGCCCGCTTCACCACAAAGGTGGAGCAAATGAGTGCCCGCGATTCCTCAAATACCCACGAGGTTTTGGCCGAGATGTTCCGTGCGATGAACATGCGCCACAGCGACCGTGCGGCGGCAGGCATCCGGCCATGGGCCAATGGATTTCCCTATGTGAATGGCGGATTGTTCTCCGGCAGCTTGGAGGTTCCCAGATTCACCAAAATCGCCCGGTCGTATCTGCTCCATGTCGGCAATCTGGATTGGACGAAGATCAACCCCGACATCTTCGGCTCGATGATCCAAGCGGTGGCGGATGAAGAGGAGCGCGGCGCGCTTGGCATGCACTACACCAGCGTGCCGAATATCCTCAAGGTCCTCAACCCGCTCTTCCTCGACCATCTTCGTGCCCAGCTTGAAGAAGCGGGAGATAATGCCCGCAAGCTCCTGAATCTCCGCAACCGCCTCGCCCGCATCCGTGTCTTCGATCCGGCCTGCGGTTCGGGAAACTTTCTCGTCATTGCCTACAAGCAAATGCGGGAAATCGAGGCGGAAATCAACCGCCGCCGCAACGAGATCGACCGACGCTCCGACATCCCCAAGACAAACTTCCGAGGCATCGAGCTTCGCCACTTCTCTTGCGAGATCGCCCGCCTCGCACTAATCATTGCCGAGTATCAATGCGATGTCGTAAATCGCGGTCAAAAGCTCGCGCTGGCGGAGTTCCTCCCGCTGGATTCGGCAAACTGGATCACCTGCGGCAATGCACTTCGGCTGGATTGGTTGAGTGTTTGCCCACCCAATGGCAAGGGAGTGAAAAACCGTGCCGAGGACTTGTTTGAGACGCCGATGGATCAAGCAGAGATCGATTTTGAGAATGAAGGCGGAGAAACATATATTTGTGGAAATCCGCCGTATGTTGGTCGTCGAAATCAAACAAAAGAGCAAAAATCTGATATACAGTCTCTTTTGTCTAAGAAGATCAAATCGAGCGCATCGCTTGATTATGTCTTCTGCTGGATCGAGCAGGCTTCAGAAT
>DGXZ01000053.1 GCA_002396485.1 Spartobacteria bacterium UBA5019 | reverse complement strand
CCTTCTTTGTCATATATCAATGATGTTTCAAAAACACTCTTGGATCAAGCCAAGGGCACCATTTTTCCACCCGAGGCAAAAGCCCTCCTTGACCGTTCCCTTGCCGACAGCATTTTCACCAAATGGATGCTACTCGGGCCATGGCTCCCCAAAGCGAATGACTGGGAATTGAATCCGGGGAGTATTGATGGAATTTTTGAGAAAAATATCCGCCAACCACTGCGCAAAGAAAACAGCCCACTCCTCGTTGGGACTTGGGATCTTCAGATCAAAATCCAAGCGGATCGCATCACTCTGGGACGACTGGATTACGAAGCCGACAAATTCCAAATTGTTACCCAGCCCCGCATGCTTTTCTCCCGCGCCAACGATATGATTCTCGTTGGTCTTAAAAACAAAGGCTGCACCGAAATTCTCCAACTCCTTCGCTCTCGCCCGGAGCACCCTGATTTCCCCCAATGGACTGAAAAAATTCGTCAGGTCCTTTCTTCCCCTCCAGCTACAGAATCCCCATCGCCAAACCCTTGAGTCGCCATCTGCAGGCGGTGAAAAGGAAGCGAAGATTTTTTATGCCATTTTATTGTTACGCTTTCGGCACAATCTTGACCGCGTAATGGAATCCGTAGAAAGTGTTGTGCAGTAAGAAAACACCTCGACATAAAAACTTAAAAACATGCTTTTTCCTATGCTAGCCCAATCCAACCCGGTGACCCCTGCCGTATCCGAGACACTCAGCCAGGGGCAAGAAATGCTCAACTTCGCCATCACGTGGGTGGCCGAAAATGGCCTCCGCCTGGCCACATCCACACTCAGCGCTATTGTGCTTTACGTCGTGGGCGCGTGGCTTGCCGGTCTCATTCGCTCACTGGTTCTGTCAACACTCAACAAGCGCGGTTTGGACCACACGTTTACGTCCTATCTGGCGAATATCCTCCACAGCCTTATTATCCTTCTTGTCGTGATCACCGCACTGGGGCAACTGGGAATTCCGACCGCGCAGTTTGCTGCATTGATTGCCGCCGCAGGCTTGGCCATCGGCCTCGCGCTCCAAGGCAACTTGGCAAACTTTGCTTCCGGCTTTCTGCTTGTTTTCTTCCGCCCCTTCAAACGTGGTGACTACCTCACGGCGGGCGGCGCCGAAGGCTTGGTGGAGGAAATCGGTATCTTCACCACGACCCTAGTCAGCATGGACAACAAAAAAATCGTTGTCCCCAACTCCGCGATCACCGGCGGCAATATCACCAACTTCAGCGCTAACCCAAACAGGCTCGTCACTGTGCCTTGCGTAATCGCCGGATCAAACTCCCCGGAAAAAGTGCGCGCCAGCCTCCTGCGGGCCGCTGCGGAAAACCCCCATGTCGCCTCGGAGCCCGCTCCCAAAGCCGTCCTCACCCATCTTGGTGAAAACAAATTCACCATGGAGCTCCGTGTCTGGTGCCCCGCTTCAAAATACTGGGACACGCAATTTTCTTTGAATGAAGCTGCCAAGGCCGCTTTGGAATTGGATGGCATTAGCGGACCACTTCCCGCAATGAGAATTGTTCAAGCTTAACAAGCCCCGGCAAAAAGTGTTTTTAGCCTGGTGAGAACAAGTCCTGTTTCCACAACCTTCATGTCACTATGACTGGTCGCCTTCTTTTTTTCCTGCTTGCAGTCCACCTTTCGGCCCTTATTGCACAGGCGGAGTGGACTGCAGGAAATTACGAGACGATTCAGCCGGTTTCCTCAGCAGATTTTGCTCCCGCCTCCTTACTCTCAAGCGCGATTTACAGCGTGGATACCTTGGCGCAACCGGATGGCCAGCACGTTACGTTTATCCTGCAAGGCCCAGATGGCCGTGAACGCGTCACTGGCAAGCAATGCCTGGTGATTCGCACCAACGAAATCAAAGCCATTGCGGCACTCGATCAGATTGATAAATCCGAGGAATTTGGAAAAGCACTCGTGAAAGCGGGAACCGAAAAGGTCGAAAGTGTCAAGGATGCCGTGAAGGATCCTCTCGGCACCGCGCAACGCCTCCCGCAAGGCGCCGCGCATTTTTTGGGCCGCGTCGCCACGGCTGTCAAAAACACTGCCGAAGGAAAAGCCAATCCGCGCTCCGGTGTGGAGACCGCTCTCGGCGTATCCCGCAAAAAAGCCGAACTCGCGCTGCAACTTGGCGTGAGCCCCTACACGCACGACGCCATTTTACAAAGCAAGCTGGACGCCACTGCGCGCGCCATGGCAGGAGGCGCACTGGTGGTGAACCTCTCCGGTCTGGTAGTGAGCGGCGGGGTGGGAACGGCCATCTCTTTGGTGAACGTGAATCAAACCCTCCAGCGAACCCTCATCGAATCGAGTCCGGAAGAAATGATGGTTAAAAACCGCGCCGTTTTAGCCGCGATGGGAGCAAGCCCCAGCGCGATCGAGGGCTTTTTAGGAAATACCTCCCTCTCGCCCTGGCAAAAGAGCCTCATCACAGCGGACCTCAAAGATATAGGCCAAAATCCCAATGCCTTTCTTGGCGTCGCCAAAATGGTCTCGACTCCAGAAGCCACCGTGGACCTCTTGCAGGTGGCGGTCCTTTTGCGCAAACATCACCAGGAATCATCACCGCTTGTTTCCCTGCGGGAAGAAAGCGGTGTATTCGCTGCGCTCGATACCAGCGGAACTCTCCTCGCCCCGATGGCAGGTGATCTCATTCTCTGGACGCCTTCTCAAGAGTCGCGGGCCGATACGCTCGTCACCATGGCCAAAGCAGATCCCCGTGTGAAATCCCTCACTCTGGCAAGCGATGGACTCATCTCCGCGCGGGCGGTGGATGAATTCGCAAAGAAAGGTATCCTTACCACGCCTCAGGCCCTCGGCCAAATCCGCTAATGACAGAGCGTGCGGGCAGCCAGGGTATGGAGGCCATACGATAGAAATCGACCTTCTAATGACGAAAAGAATGAGGCTTTTGAACCACCAATCTATTCTTCAAATTGCCCCATGAAGGCCACGCTTTTGCCTGAGCAGATCTCCCGTATCGTGCGGTTGGCTTGGGAGGACAGAACAAGTTTCGAGGAAATTGAGAAGCGCACAGGCTTTGTGGAGCGGGATGTCATAGCGGTCATGCGCCGTGAGTTGAAGCCCTCCAGTTTTCGCCTTTGGCGCAAACGAGTGAACGGCCGCATCACCAAGCATAGGCGCCTGCTCGAGCGCAAGCTCAAGGGACCCCCGGCTGCGGACTTCTGTGACTGAAATCAACGAGGCTTTGCGCCAAACAACGGGTTGGCTGGAAATCAGGCTTCCGCCGATGCGGAGTCGGTGGACTCCGGTGACCCGGACATGAAATTCGACTCTTTTTACTCTTGCCCTGTTTAGCCCGGGGATATACGTTTCGAGAGTGACTACGACTTTACAAGCTTGGGGAAACAGTCAGGGCGTGCGTCTGCCCAAGGCTTTACTTGCATCTTTGGACCTAAAGTCAGGGGCTGCTGTCGAAATTGAGCTAAGCTCGAAAAAGGATGCGATCATCGTGAGACCTGCAAAGGCGCCGTCGCGCGTCCGAGGTCGGCATCGCATCGAAGACCTCGTTGCGGCTATACCGAGAGGCTACAAGACGGCCGAATTTGAGTGGGGAACAAGCGGACGCGAGGTCTGGTAATGCCCGCTTGGATTCCGAAGCAGGGCGATTTGGTAGCGTTGGATTTCGATCCCCAGTCTGGCCATGAACAAAAAGGACGCCGCCCTGCGCTGGTGGTGAGCAAGGAGGCTTTCAACAAAGGCACCGGGATGGTGATCTGTTGCCCGATCACCAATACGGACCGGAGAATGCCTTTTCATGTTTCCATCGCAGGCCGCACATCGCTGACGGGTTTTGTGATGTGCGAGCAGATGAAGTCGCTCGATTTTCGTTCACGCGGAATGAAGCTCATTGAACAAGCTCCACAGGATGTGCTGGAGGATGTGCTCTCTATAATTGACGCCTCGATTTTTTGATTTCTAAAAAGGTGGCCCTCATCAAGGCGGGCGTGCCCGGCGGCAACTTTTCGATCCGCCTTTTCTTCTCAGATATTGCTACCGAGGAAGGTGTGGATGCCGCATTCGCTTTTGTCGAAGCCAGTCCAGCGGCCTGCGCGTTCGTTTTCACCGTTGGCGGTGGGGCGGGTGCAGGGTTGGCAGCCGATGGAGCGGTAGCCGCGTGCGGTGAGCGCGTTCACGGGGAGGTCGTGCTTTTTGATGTAGTCTTGGACTTGGTCGCGGCTCCAGGCGGCCATGGGATTGAGCTTCACGATGTAGAGGTCGCGGAGGACATCGAAGTGGTAGAGTTCGACGATTTTGGTTTTTTCGCGCGCGTCGTTTTGCTGGCGGCGGACTCCGGTGATCCAGACATCGAGAGTGGAGAGTTTTTTTTGCAGGGGAATGACCTTGCGGAGCGAGCAGCAGAGGTCGGGCTTGTTTTTCCAAAGCTCGGGGCCGAGGTCGGTGGATTGTTCCTCGAGGGTTTGCTCGGGGACGAGCGGCTCGATGGTGATGCCGAAGCGTTTCTCGACAGAGGCCTTCAAGTCGAGCGTTTCGGGAAAGAGGAGGCCGGTGTCGATCGTGAAGACGGGAAAATTCAGGCCGTTTGAGAAAGCCTCGTTCATGACGACAAGACCAGCGCCTTGAAAACTGGTACCTATCGCGGCGCGGGTGCCGAATTTTTCCCACGCCCAGGACAAAATCTCGCTCAGGCTGGCGGATTCCAGCTCCTCGGCCTTGCGACGGATTTCTTCGGGATCGAATTTCGACGGCATCAGTTTAGAAATTGACCACAGAGGTCACAGAGAACACAGAGGGGTAAAAAGGAACTTGGAACAAATGCAATGTGCTATGCTCCAGCGAGGCTGGGTTTGAATCCCAGCTGTATTCTCGCTCTGTGTTCTCTGTGCGCTCTGTGGTCAATTCAGCTTTAGAGTGCTTTTGCTGCGGCGACGACATGGGCGGCGGTGATGCCGAGTTTTTCCATGACGATGTTGCCCGGGGCGCTGAGGCCGAAGCGGTCGATGGCCACGATTTTGCCATCGAGGCCGACATAGCGGAACCATGGGTCGGAGATGCCGGCTTCGATCGAAACGCGTTTGCGGCAGGATTTCGGCAGGACGGATTCCTTGTATTCCGCGCTCTGGGCTTCGAAGCGCTCGAAGCATGGCATGGAGACGACGCGGGCGCCGGCGCCGAGTTCGGCAGCGGCATTCATCGCGTGTTGGAGTTCGCTGCCGCTGGCAAGGAGGATGAATTCCAGCGCGGCGGTTTCTTTTTTGGCGATGTATCCGCCCTTGAAAACTCCCTCGCGGCGCGTGGCGACGGGGATAGTGTTTTGCGTCGGCAGATTCTGACGAGAGAGCACGAGCATCGTCGGGCCGTTGGTCTTCTGGAAGGCGGCCGCGAAGGCCCCGGCGGTTTCCTCGGGGTCGGCGGGACGGATGACATCCAGGCCAGGAATCGTGCGCAAGGCGGCGACGGTCTCGACAGGCTCGTGGGTCGGGCCGTCTTCTCCAACGCCCACAGAGTCGTGGGTGAAAATGTAAACGGTCGGGAGATGCGACAGCGCGGCGAGGCGGATCGATGGACGGCCGTAATCGCTGAAGACGAGGAAGGTCGCACCGCTGGCGCGGAAGATGCCGTCGTAGGCCATGCCGTTCATGATGCCGCACATGGCGTGTTCGCGGATGCCGAAGTGAAGGTTGCGCCCCGCGTGGTTGGTGCGGTTGAAGTCGCCGCCGTCCTTGATGTAGTTCAGCGTGGAACCGTGGAGGTCGGCGCTGCCGCTCGTGACGAGCGGCATGGCGGCGCAGATCGGCTGGAGCACATCGCTGCCGGCTTTGCGGGTGGCGATGTTGAGAGCCGGATCAAACGGCGGGATGACATCAAGGAGGTTCGGAGTTTTTCCAGCAAGGGCGTCATCAATTTCCTTGGCCAGATCGGCGTTGGCCGAGCGCCAGGCAGCGTAGGATTTTTCCCAGGCGGCGTATTCGGCTTGGAGGGTGGCTTTGCGTTTTTCGAAATAGGCCTTGGTCTCGGGGGCGACGAAGAAGGTCTCCTCGGGCAGGCCAAGTGCCTTGCGTGCTTCGGCGACGAATTTCACACCGGCCTCGCCGTGGGCTTTGTTTGTGCCACTGACCTCGGGAATGCCTTTTCCAATGAGCGTCTTGGCGATGATGAAGTGCGGCTTGCCGCTGGTGGCGGATTTGGCCTTTTCAATGGTCTCAGCGATCTCGTGGAGGTCGTGTCCATCGATCTGGTGCACATCCCAGCCGATGGCGGCGTAGCGCGCGGCGGTGTCTTCACTCTGTGTGACGGGGCCCATGGCGTCGAGCGTCACATTGTTGGAATCGTAAATGAGGATCAGGTTGTCGAGGCCAAGATGGCCGGCGAGTGCGCTGGCTTCCATCGCCACGCCTTCTTGGAGGCAGCCATCACCGGCAAGGGCGATGACATGGTGGTTGAAAATGCTGTGCGCGGATGTGTTGAAGCGGGCCTCGCACATTTTGGCGGAGATGGCATAACCGACGGCATTCGAAACGCCCTGGCCGAGTGGGCCTGTGGTGGCCTCGACGCCGGGCGTTTCGTGAAACTCCGGATGCCCGGGAGTGATGCTGCCGAGTTGGCGGAAATTTTTGACCTCTTCCAAGGACACGCCGTAGCCCGCGAGATGCAGCCAGCTGTAGAGGAACATGCTGCCGTGGCCTGCGGAGAGGATGAAGCGGTCGCGATTCAGCCAGCGGGGCTCATCGGGATTGAAGCTCATGGAGGCGCCGAAGAGAACGGCTCCGATGTCCGCTGCGCCAAGCGGGAGACCGAGATGGCCGGATTTGCATTTCGTGACGGCGTCCATGGCCAATCCACGGGCGTCACGGGCGGCGATTTCGAGAGAAGCGGTGTCTAAATTCATGTAGGATTCGTTTTTGAGCTTCCCAGAAAAGCCGCTTGGGCGGCTGATGGCAAGAGACAATCCCGCTACGATTCCACTACGAAGCGGCTCGCTCAGCGCGGCGGAATTCTTCCATCTCGCGCTTGAGGGGCTCCCAATAAATCCGGTCTTTCTCCTGCTCTGCGCGCACCTCGGCATCGAGCGCCTCGCGCAAACGCGGCAGGTCGGGTGTGATGGCGAGCGAGAGGAGAGGGCGGGCGGCTGCCATGGCGGCGGCTTCGCTTGGGAAGCGGGCGGCGAGGTCGAGGAGGCGATCTGCTACGCGCGATTCCCGAAGCCAGAATTCGATTCGATGGGAATTTGGCTCGCTTGCGTGTTGTTCATAATGTCCCTCCACCAACGCACTGATCATGGGCCAATCTTTTGAGCGCTGGGTTTTTTTCGCATTGACGAGGTCAGGGACGGAAAGCAGGTGGATTTCCTCTCCATTCGATTCGGTGATCGTCGTTCTTCTGTCCCAAAGCACGGAAAAATCAGGCAGGTCGCGAAGCTTTGTCATGACATCCACCCGGAGACCTTCCACACCGGCTGCCTTGCAACGGTAGTGGACGGCGTGCCCTCGATCCAAGACGCGCGGATCAAAGCGAGGAATGGCTATCCTGACGGCATTCAGCTCGCCAAGCACGGCGTGCAGACCTTCAAAATTCTCCTCCTTCGCGAGGATCAAAAAGTCGACATTTTTGCTAAACTGGGCTGCGCCGTAGAACACGCAGGCCTGGCCGCCCATAAGCAGCGCCCGAACCTGATGTTTCTGGATCGTAGAAAGGACTTGTCGGATCGGGGTCGGGATCAAGGCTGCCTCCCATGGCTAAGTATTGAGCGAAGATTTTCTCGCTTTCCTGGAAGCGCTCCAGCGGGGTGAGCTTTGCCCACTCCTGCCACTCTTCAGGCCAATCTTCGAATTTCATCGCGAAGGCACAATAACGCGGGAGGCGGGGTTGTCGAGTGTGGGCTGTTTGTGCGGGCGAGAGCGCTGGCCTCCATCGCCCCGCTTTTGCAGAAGTTACGAATTTTTAACATTAAACGCATTCTCCAAACGGCGGCTACCGGCAGACTCCCACTGCCATGAAGCACCTCACCTACTTGCCCAACCAAGCCCTTGCCTGCGCAACGGCATTTGCCCTCGCCTGCGCAACGGGCGTGTTTGCCGTCGATCAGGAAAATTCAATCGCTCACGGCTTTCACTCGCATCCCATCGTGCTTAAGGGGCCTGCCGAAATCAAAGACGGCCAAATTCTTTCCGGCACCTCGGGAACGATTGGTGGAGAGCGCCTGCCCGCACCGGGTGACGACCGCTCGAAGCCCTTCAACGATTGGTGGAATGGCAAATACATGCTCGGAGGCGGCAGCAATTTTGGCTTTGACCTGCGCCAGAAGCTTGCCACGGAGGGCGTCTCCTTTAATGGCAACTACCAAGGCGCGTTCTTCGGCGTGGTGGATAGCGAAAAAGGCTCGCGCGGATTTTGGGATCAGCAGATCAACTTCGGCAACGAGATCAATCTCGGAAAGCTTTTGAAAAACGAAACCCTCGAAGGCGTCCTCGCCTTTTCCAGCTTTCGTTACCGCGACTCGACCAAGGATTCGAACCCCAACAATTTTGTCGAGGCGCAGTCCATGTTCAATCCCTCAAACTGGCAGTCCGGCACACAATTCCGCGTGCTGGCTTTCGGGGCTGAAATCGGAACCAAAGGGATGCTGCCCATCAAAGACATGGTTGTCCTACGCGGCGGCTGGCTGCAGCCACAAAAGGAATTCGCCGATCAACCGCTCTCGAAGCTTTTCCTGAACAATGCGGTGAACAGCGCCAAAGGCATCGGCGGGAACATCCCTTTCTCATCCAGTTTCTCGACCTGGGGCGGCACGCTCAAAGTCCAACTTCACGAAACCGTCTACTTGAAAAACGGCCTCTTCATGTCATTTCCGCAGGCCACAGCCTCGACCAATCACGGCCTCGCCTTCCAGGGGTACGGTCCCGCGACAAACCAGAATGGCCTCTTCTACATGGGCGAAACGGGCTACACGCCCAGCATCGGCGCATACAAACTGCCGGGCAAATACGCTTTCGGCGGTTACTTCTATGGCACGCCAGCCAATAAGACGCGCTCATGGAATGGCACCAACGACGCCGGCCAATACGGGTTCTATTTTCAAGCCGACCAGATGCTTTATCGCGAACCTTCTGCCGAAGAGGCTCCCGCTCCCCGGGGTGACGGCAAATCCGTTGCAAGTGGAAAATCCTTCAAATCACCCGTGCAGCCATCCGCTCCGAAGCTCTCCAAGCAAGGCTTGAGCACCTTCAACCTTCTCACCTTTGCTCTCGGATACGCTGTCAAAAATGTTTACCCCTTCTACTTCCAGAGCGGCCTCGTTTACACGGGGCTTATCCCACACCGTGACGAGGATTTGACCATGATCTCGCTCGGCTACGGAGCCTACCAAGGCGATGTCAGCCCGGCGGTGGATGGCTACACAGCCGTGATCGAAGGCGGGTATCGCTTCCAAATCAATGGCTGGTCCTACATCCAACCCTTCGCTCAATACTTTTCGCATCCAAACGGAAGTGGATCCGCCGCCGTTCAAAATGCCGCCGTGCTGGGTTTCTTGGCTGGATTGGTTTTTTAAGGCTTCAGTGGGTGGGTCGAGTGTTTTGGAGCGAGCCAGCTTGAATTGCTACTTCACGAGCAGCTTATGTTTATTTGGATATTATCGCCAATTTAAACGAATGCCGAGCGCCCTGTAGCCGATGGTCTGCTGGAATTATGTGCTTGAAAAACGGCCACGAATGGATTGATTCGAGGCATGTTGCACGCATGGCGTCAGAGCGTTCCGTTTATTGCCTTCTTCAGTGCGTGCCTTTTCTCGTTCCCTCTACACGCCCAACTGAGCTCGGCACAACGGGAGGATATAGGCTTCACAGCCCTGCAGAATCTGCTCGGCGCTTCCATGCCTACGGGAGCGGGGGTCTCTGTGACGCAGGTGGAGGCGCCGGAGTCGGGATCTTACAGGCCAGATTCCAGCGCCTTCGTCGGCAAGTCCTTTTCCTTTCTCTCGGGGGGAAATAGCTCGATTTCCTCGCACTCGACCACCGTGGGGAAATTTCTTTACGGAACGAGCGGGATCGCGCCGGACATGGGATCCAGCGCCACCTCGGCTTCCATAGATGTTTACGACGCAGCAAACTGGCTGGGGAGCGGATTTCTCCGTACTGGCACGCCTTCTCTGCTTCCCAACGTGGAGACCCGTCCCATTCAAAACCACAGCTGGATCGGAAGCACCAGCAACACAACACTCGACACGGAAATTCTTCGGCGCTTCGACTACATGCTCGCCCGCGACAATGTCTTTGCCGCCGTGGGGGTCAACAATGGCAGCGCAAATTCGCTTCCAGTATTGCTCGGCCAGTCCCACAACGCGCTGGCCGTGGGGCTCTCCAATGGAGATCACAGCGCAGGCTCTACCACCCTCGATGGAAGTGGTCGCACGAAACCCGATATCGTCGTGCCGACCACTTTCACGAGTTTTGCCACCCCCACTGTGGCGGGAGCCGGGGCCTTGCTTTTGCAGACTGCGCGTGCGAATGCGTCTTTGTCCAACGCTTCGGAAAGCGTGGTTCTTCGTTCGCTGCTTCTCGCGGGTGCCGCCAAAGAGGAGCCGGAGTTTGCAAGTCCATGGACACATTCGGAATCCACCCCGCTCGACACCCGCTATGGAGCCGGGGAACTCGATGTGAAAACATCCTTCGACATCCTCAGCGGTGGCGAGTTTGCCTCAAGCGCAGGCACCTTGGCTTCAGAACGCGGGTGGGATTTTGGCTCGGCTTTCGTGGCTGCTCCGGGTGTTTATTTCTTCGACCTTACATCCGATGCCGGCCCGCTCTCGCTGACCGCTTCGCTCGTCTGGAACAGCGTGGTTTCGGCCACGGACACGAATCCCAATCCCTTTCTCACGGCCTATAGTTTTTCGACGATCGTTCCCAATCTCGACTTGCGTTTGTATTCCGCCACGGGCTTTGCCGTGGGAAGTCAAATCGCCGCAAGTCTCAGCACGGTTGATAACCTGGAGTTGATTTACGCGAAGGATTTGTCGCCCGGCCGCTACGCGTTATCTGTCAGCTCGGACACCGACTCTGTGAACTATGGCTTGGCCTGGACGGCATCTGTTCCAGAGCCTTCGAGCCTGCTTCTGCTGTCCGTAGCCGCCATCTTTCTGTTGCGTTTCCGAAATTCGCGCCAGCGCGTTTAATCCTCTTCCTCGTCGCTCTCGCCTTTTTTGTAGGTGAGGCCACGGAGTTTTCCTTCGATGAAGGCGTCGATGTCGCCATCCATCACGGCTTGGATGTCGCCGGTTTTCACGCCGGTGCGGAGGTCTTTGACCATCTGGTAGGGCTGGAAGACATAGCTGCGGATTTGGTTTCCCCAGGCGACATCGCCTTTCTCGCCGTATTGGCGATCCACTTCGGCGCGTTTTTTGTCGCTTTCGATCTGGAAAAGTTTCGCCTTGAGGAGTTGGAGGGCGAGTTCGCGGTTCCGGCCCTGGCTGCGCTCGGCCTGGCAGGCCACCACGATTCCGGAGGGGATGTGGGTGAGGCGCACGGCGGTTTCCACCTTGTTCACATTCTGCCCGCCCTTGCCGCCGGCGCGGAAGGTGTCGAGCTTGATGTCCGCCTCGTTGACCTCGACCGGAACATCCTCGATCTCCGGCACGACATCCACGCCTGCGAAGGAAGTGTGGCGGCGTTTGTTCGAGTCGAAGGGTGAAATGCGCACGAGACGATGGACTCCGCGCTCGGTCTGCAGGTAGCCGTAGGCGTTCTCGCCGGTGACGCGCAGCGTGGCGGATTTGATACCCGCTTCGTCGCCGAGCTGGATGTCTGTGATCGCACACTCGAGTCCGTGGCGTTCCATCCAGCGCTGATACATGCGGATGAGCATATCGGCCCAATCGCAAGACTCGGTGCCGCCCGCTCCGGCATTGATGGAAAGGAAGGCGGGGCAGTTGTCGTACGGGCCCGAGAGCAGGGCGGTGATCTCGAATTTATCGAGGTCTTTTTGGATCGCGGAAAACTCCGCCATCACCTCGGCGGCAGCGGCGGCTTGGTTCTCAGGCGCCTCCTCCAATGCGAGTTCACGGAGCACATCAAGATCGGCGGTGCGGGATTCCAGCACCTGCATGGGTTGGATTTTTGAGCGCAGCGAGGATACTTCTGCGACATCGCGCTGGGCGCGTTCGCGATTGTCCCAGAAATCCGGATCGGCCATGCGCGCCTCGATTTCAGAGAGTTTTTGGGTCAGGGCCGGCAAGTCAAAGAAACCTCCGCAACGAGGCCAGGCGGCCTTTGATCGCGGAGGTGTCCAAATTCTGAAGTTCTTCGTTCATTGAGCCGGAGACACTACAGCCGCCTGCCGCCGCTTTAAACTTAATTCTCGAAACATTCAGTTCGCGCTCTGCTTTTCGATCAGCGCAGCTGGCGTATCAAGGCGGTAAATCGTTTCGCCTTCCTTCATAACGCCGATGCGGTCGCGCGCGATGATTTCGACATATTCGCTGTCATTTTTCAGTAGATCCACCTCGCGGCCGCGGCGGGCCTTCTTGAGTTCCTCCTCGGCGAGGACGCCTTTCTCCTCGGCGAGTTGGTTGGTGAGCGAGCGATGGCGGACGATTTCCGGATAAAATGCGGCTACAGCCACGGCCGCACAGCCTGCGATGATTAGAGCAATCATCATACGGTTGGCCTTGTGCCAGACCTCGGGATTTCTGCGTCGTTTGGAGCGGATGGGCTGCACAGCATCACTGCTAGTCGATTCGCTGTGAAATTCCAACCACGACGTTGAGCTTATTTTTGACCCCTTGTTTCAGATGCGGGCCCGAGGAATTTGAAGAATGGCAGAAACAAAACTCCGCAAAGTGCCACCGCCGCCTGGGCGCCAAATCCTCCAAGTGAAATGAGTGTCGCCGTAGCTGAAGGTGTGCCGAAAAAAGCACCCAGCAGGGCGTTGAAGAGGGCCTCGCGCAAGCCCAGTCCATAGAGCGCCACAGGCAGCATGGTGAGAGTGTCCACGATGGGCATGATGGAAAAAATGCTGCCTATTTGTAGCGGAGACCCAAATGCCAAGGAGCTGAAATAGTATCCTAGGAAGTGGGCTGCCAGAGCGATTGTGGCAAGGATGCATCCGCTCGCCACCGCGCGTGGTCGTTGCGCCATCTGTTGAAAAATTGCTCCGGATTCGAGCAGGTGCGGGCTGAAACGTGGATGTCTCCGCCTCACGAAATCGCCGAGCGCAGGGATGGATGTCGTCCACCACAAGCCGAGCAGAAGCAAGGTGCCTCCCAGCAGGCACGTCGCAGACAGCACGATGCCTCGTCCTATTTCTCCTGAGAGAAAGATGTCATGATTCCACGCCAGAGATACCGTCATGAAGGCCACCAGCGCCACCAGCCCGCAGAGGCGGTCTGCGAGGACCGAGAAGGCCGATGCCATCTTTTTCTCAGGGAAAAGTCGCATCAGATGCATCGTCCTTACGGCATCCCCTCCCGCCGAGCCGGGCAGGCCGAGGGAGTAAAAAAGCCCGATAGCGGAGAATGCCACGGCATCCCGCCACCGCAGTGGAAGGCCGAAGGCGTGCAAGATCACCCACCATCTCGTTGCGCAGAGAATCTCACTCAGCGCTGCCGCGCAGGTGGCGCCAACCAGCCAGGTGAAATCTGCCGCCGCCAAGGCCCGTGCCGCATTTTGCCTCAACTCGGCATCCCCAAAAAGCCTCGCGAAAATGTAAATGGTGACCGCCGCTTGCAGGATCGGAAGGAGAGATTTTTTCATGTGCGGCGTGCGGCGATGTCTTACCACACCGCATGTGGCGCGGCATCCGAAAGATTTGCCTGCACGGATTCGCTTGCGCATCCAGCCTGCGACGGCCAGAAGTTTCCCATGCGACAGTTTCTGACAGCCCTCGCCGCCGTGTTTTTTCTCGTCAGCTTGCACGCCGAGCTTCCGCCTTCTGCCTACGAGCAGATGCAGGCCGCCGCTCCCGAGTATTTGGAAGTCGAAATTCTGCGGGTGGATATCAAGCCCGGCGCCGATCCCGGCCAGCAAGATGTGGAAATCGTTGCACGTATCGCAAAGGTCCATCGCTCCTCGGCAAATCTTCAACCCGGCGGCATGGTGAATATTCTCTTCACCCTCGCCGCGCGCCCGCCAAGCTTTGTCGGCCCTGGACAAGTCACGATTCCCCTCGAGGGCGACAAGACCGTGGCTTATCTCAAAAACGGCGAGAAGCCTGATGAATTCGAGCCCGCCGCTGGCGCCATGACATTCCGCAACTTTTGATGTCTTCGTTGAATGGATGCCGATGAAATTCTGCTTGCGGTTGATCCCTCTCTACGCGGAACTGGTTTCGCCGTGCTTCAGCGCTCGGCCGGCAAAGTGCGGTGTCTGCATTTCGATGTCATAAAAAATTCCCCGAAGCTCACGGTTCCCGGCTGCTTGTTGGAAATCCACACGCGCCTCACGGATGCCATATTGCGCTTCCAGCCCGGAGCCATCGCCATCGAGAGCGTAATCTATGTGCAGAGTTTTCCCACGGCCATCACTCTTGGCTCAGCCCGTGGAGCCGTTCTGCTGGCTGCAGCGCAGCGCGGGTTGCCCATCCACGAATACGCCCCGCGTCGCGTGAAGCAGGCTATTGTGGGCACCGGCGCCGCGCAAAAAACGCAAGTCGCTTTCATGGTCCGCACACTGCTGGGCCTCACGGTCACTCCGCCGCCTGACGCGGCGGATGCCATTGCGGTTGGCTTCACGCATTTTCAAACCACCAAATTCTCGGCTCCCGCCACACTTCGCCGCCGATGAAAATCCTCTTTCCTGGTCGACTCACCTTTGAATCCGCGCTCGCGCTCCAGGAGCAGCTCGTCGGGCAGGTTCAACGTGGTGAGAGCGACGAAACGCTCATCCTTCTGGAGCACGAGCCCGTCTACACCATCGGTCGCACACGCGACCGCTCGAGTTTGCGTGAAGGCCTCCCGCATGCCGTCTTCGAGACCAATCGCGGCGGGCAGGCCACCTACCACGGCCCGGGCCAGCTCACGGGCTATCCCATTCTCGACCTCAACACGCGTGGACGCGACCTCCACCTCTACCTCCGCTTTCTCGAAGAGTATCTCATTCGCTTCTCCGCAGGCTTCGGCGTCACCGCCCAGCGCCGCGAAGGCCTCACTGGCGTGTGGGTCGGTGAACGAAAACTCGCTTCGCTCGGCGTCGGCGTTCGCAAATGGATTTCCATGCACGGCTTCGCCATAAATATCCTTGCCAGCTCCACCGCTGCCTTCTCAAGTATCACTCCCTGCGGCCTCGCCGGCGTGGAAATGACCAGTCTCGAACGCGAGAGCCGTATGCGGATCGACTTTGAAGCCGCTCTGCAAGAGGCTGCGCGGCTTTTTGAAGAGATGCTTCCTCAACTCTCGGCGGCACCTGAAGCCTGAGTTTCTGCTGAATCTTCAGCCCCTATAAAAGTTGCAGGCCGCCGCGACGAGTGTCACGACGGCCTGCTGTTCCCCCCAGAACGCTTCTAACCTCTCACGAGTTCTGTTTACGCGCAAGAAGTATTTTCATTTTTTTTCGGGCCCTTGGATTTGCCCGAACAATCCGGTCGGAATCACCCGTCGCCCAACTCGACATTCCAATAAGCGATGTCGAGGAAGTGACGCCAGCTCTCGTGCGGGTGGGCCGATACCGAGATGTTTAAGAACGGCCTCCAGCGCGGACGCTTGGGCTTGCGGATGAGCGCCATGCCGACCTCGTGCGGGAGCCTGTTTCCCTTGCGCGTGTTGCAGGGAATGCACGAACAAACGATGTTCTCCCAATTCGTCTGCCCGCCGCGATCCCTCGGCATGATGTGATCCAAGTTCAGCATCTCGCGCGAAAAAACCTTGTTGCAATACTGGCAAGTGTTGTTGTCCCTCTCAAAAACATTCTGGCGCGTGAACTTCACTTCCTTCTTCGGCAGACGCTCGAAGAGCAGCAGCACAATGACTCGCGGCACCCGAATGCGCATCGACACCGTTTTCGCCATCTCCGGGTCCGGATTGCTCCGCGAAAAATCCTGCCAACTCTTGAAATCATGGGTCAAAAAACCCTGACCACCCTCTGCGGAAACAACCTGCGCGTGACCTTGGTAGAGTAGAGTGAATGCGCGGCGGGCACTGCATGTATTCACCGCCTGCCAGAGGCGGTTGAGAACCAAAACGGGTGTATCGAGAACCGATTGCATAAAGGTGTTGGAGTCGGCTTCGGACATCCCCTTCAGACGGAAGTCCCCGCTGACCCGCGCAGAATTAAATCCCCAAAACCCAGATGTCAATTCCTTTTTGTGAAGTTTTCCCTGTAGAGGATTTGAGAGATTGCCATCGTATAAATGCTGCTCAAATAACTGAAAACAAATGTTTAAAGCCTGAAATGCCATTACTTGTGCGCTGCACCCGCCTTTCTGCACAGTGTGCTGCTGCTGCCCGGAGGCGAAAGCCTGCGAAAAAAAGGACGTGTGACAGAATAAACAGAATTTACGGAATGGCGTGGACCGAATGCCCGCCATCCCAAATTTCATCCCCTTCCATTTTGCCAGTCTCTACTTCTGGATTCTGTCAATTCTGTCCAAAATCCACCCATCCGTATTTTCTCATTAAACGCCCTCCTGTCGCTTTCGCCGCCGTTCCGGTATCACGCCCCTCTTTTCCAATAAAAACTCATTTAACGCCATTTTAGGGGTCTGTTTTTCAAGCCCTCCCCGAAAAAACCTTTGTTTTTCTCCCGTGTTCTCCCAAGCGTTCCACGTGGAACAATTCCTGTGAATTGCGAAGCTGTACTCCCCCCTCACTGCCTCAGCTTTCTCAAAAGAATTACCCCCAATCGAAAAGGCGGGGCCTGTGAGATAAATCAACCGAAGGTTGGCCCCAAGGGCTCGCCGAGCGGGTGCGAGCGAGTCCACGCAGAGAGCACGGAGGAGAATGGCCAGTTAAACCCGATACCGGATATTGGACAAAAT
>DGXZ01000022.1:7862-8650 GCA_002396485.1 Spartobacteria bacterium UBA5019 | reverse complement strand
TATAGCATTTTTTTGTTTCTTAAGTCATTGACTTACGTGTTCCCTTCGAGTGAGGCTTAGGATTTAGTTAAATCGTTCATAGCGTTTAATTTTAAAATTTTTAAATGGTACAGGCTGCATTGATCACTGCAAAATCGTCGGGTGCGAGATGTCTCAATTCGCGGCGATCTCTGTGAGAGCGCGAACGCTTTGGATTTTTTCTTCTGCGACGTGATCTGACTTTAAAAATCCATTGGGGTTGCTCGCTCTGGATCCCTCTTCGATTCCGCTCAGGTAGCGGCTTGTGAGAAGCCCCTGTGCGAGTGGGCAGAAGGCGATGTAGCCAGCGCCAACATCGAGGAGGACATCTGAGAGCCCATCCTCCACCAAGCGGTTGAATCAATTATACTGGGGCTGGTGGATGAGTAGCCGAACACCGGCGGATGCGAGGAGATCGGCGGCGAGGCAGTCATATCGGCGTTATAGCTTGAAACGCCTGCGTAGAGCGCCTTGCACGAGCGCACGGCTTGTACGAGAGGACTGACAGTCTCCTCGACTGGAGTTTCCGTGTCAGGACGGGGACTACAGAAAAAGTCCACATAATCGAGCCCGAGGCGCTTGAGACTTTGGTCTAGGCTGGTGAGCAGCGATTTCCGAGAACCCACACGCCATATGGCTAGGGCCACATGCAGTAACCCGCCTTGGTCCAGACAACGAACTCATCGCGGTGTGCACGCAGGTCGTTTTTTAAAATCTGCGTGAATGTTTCCTCGGCACTGCCAGGCACGGGGCCGTAGTTGTTCGCGAGG
>DGXZ01000022.1:0-7697 GCA_002396485.1 Spartobacteria bacterium UBA5019 | reverse complement strand
CCGTAGTTGTTCGCGAGGTCGAAGTGCGTGATGGCGAGATCGAACGAACCGAGAATCATTTCTCGGCAGTTTTTAAAAAAATTTAAAATGAGGAAGTTATGCCACAGACTGAGCGAGATTGCAGGTAGGAGGATGCCGCTGCGACCACAGCGGTGGTGAGGCATTTAGGCGTTTCGGATGGCGGATGGAATATGAGACATCATAGGGTTTTCTCAAAAAGACCCCACTCGCGATCTGGCTCGCCGCCGACGATTTGGCAGACGTCGATGATTTCGGCGTTGGTGTCTTCGAGCCAGCCGAGCGTGGCGTGGGTGTGGTGTTTTTTGGCTTCGGAAAATTGCTCGTGCACAAGCCACGCATGGAGGCCCCTGTCGCGGAATTCCGGAACAACGCCGAGCACCGTCTGGCGGCATCTTTTGATCTTCCGGGTTTTCATCAGGAAGAAAATATGGAGCAGTCGCAACCAGTGGGGGGTGTTTTTCGCAGCGGCGAGGATTTCGTTGAAGTTCGGCAAAGTGATGGCAACCCCTGCGTCGCGGCCTTGGGATTCACCGATGAGAAGAAGTCGCGGATCGGCAATGGCTCGAATGTCCTCAGCCGAGTCAAGCAAATCCTCCATACCGATGGGAACAAATCCCCAGTTCCTCTCGAGCGTGGCATTGTAAACTTCGCGAACGATTTTCAATTCCTTGTCGAGATGCTTGAGTTGAAAAGGGCGTGTGGTGAGATTGGCACGTTTTTTCAGGCGCTCGACGATTCGCAAAAACCTCTCAGGCGGATTCAGACGGTGAAGAGGGAGGTCCAAAACATAGAGGGTGCGGACTTTTTTGAAGCCGAGATTCTCAACCAGGCCGGCGTAGTAGGAGGGATTCCATGGCAAGCCGATAACTGGCTGTTTTTCGAATCCATTCATGAGGATTCCACAGTCGTCGTTGATGCTGGGGTTGTAGGGACCCCGCATGGTCTCGAGCCCCGCAGCGCGCAGCACCTCGGCGACTTTCGCAAAGAGTGCCTGAACAATGGCGGGCTCGTTCACGCAGTCGAAAAAACCGAAGAATCCTGTTTTGTCCTTGTGGTATTGGTTGTGCGAGCGGTTCACGACAGCAGCGATGCGTCCAATGGGACGCCCACCGCGCTCGGCGATGAACGCTGTGATGGCGCCGTGGCGGCGCTGGAAGGTGGAGTCCGGCGAGAGAAACTTTGCGACGCTACCGGGAAACGGCGGCACGTAGGCCGGATCCGTTTTGTGAATACTCTCCGCCGTTCTCTCGAACCGCTTCCTCTGTGACGGTGTCTGGCAGACGGAAATCGAAAATGTTTTTACGGCGTCCTGGATTGACATAGGCAGGGTCATCAAAAGTTCCCAACTCGCGGGCGAGTTTTTCAAAAATTTCCAACACGCGGTCGAGGTCGTCATCCGTATGAGTGGCCATGAAGCTGGTGCGAACGATGGCCTCGCCGTAGCGCACAGCCGGATAGATGGCTGGCGTGGCAAAGATGCCTTCCTCGAAAAGGCGCTGGGTGAACACGAAAGCCTTGGCCTCGCTGCCGATGAGAATTGGGACGATGGGCGTCTTGGTTTCGCCGATATTGAATCCAATACGCTTGAAACCCTCGTGCATCTTGCGGGTGTTCCGCCAAAGTTGGTCGATGCGCCACTGCTCCTCCTGCATGAGTTCGAGCGCTTTTTTCACTCCGCCAACGACGGCGGGAGCGAGGGCGGCCGTAAAAATCAAACATCGGGCGCGGTGTTTCAAATACTCGACCATCTGAGCATTTCCGGCAACGAATCCACCCATGGAGCCGAGGGATTTTGAGAAGGTACCCATGGTGATATCCACTTGATCCTGAACGCCAAAGTGATCAGCTGTTCCGCGACCCTGACGACCAAGAACACCCAGCGAGTGGGCCTCATCCACATAAACGAAGGCCCCATGACGCTTCGCCGCAGGGATGATTTCAGGCAGGTTGGCGATGTCTCCCGACATGCTAAAAACGCCATCCATGATGACCAAGCGACCGGACTCGTCCGGCACGCGCTTGAGACGGTTTTCCAAGGATGTCGCAGAGTTGTGGCGGAAAGGAATAAGCTTTGCGGGAGCAAACTGGCAGCCATCGATGATGCTGGCGTGGTTCTCTCGGTCGCAAAGGATGGAGTCTCCATCCTCTGTGAGCGCAATGAGAGCACCTTGGTTGGCAAAGAATCCCGTGGAAAAAAGGATAGCGTCATCACAGCCAAGAAAATCCGCAATGGCCTCCTCAAGCTCCACATGAAGCTTGATCGTGCCATTCAAAAGGCGTGAACCGGTGCAACCGGCGCCATACAGCCGAGTCGCATCGCAAGCCGCCTCGACCACACGAGGGTCCTGAGCCAAGCCCAGGTAGTTGTTAGACCCGATCATGATTTTGCGCTGGCCGTCGCATATGACGTAGTTGCCGTGCGGTTCCTCAATGGATCGAAAATACGGATAGAACCCTTGGGCCCGTGCATCAGCACTGTCCCTGTATTCCCTGCATTTTTGAAAGAGATCTCTCGGTCGTTTAGACATCAATTTAGTGGGTCAGATTTGCACCTGCACACGAGAAGTAAATCATTTTCCCATTCTCAACGCGCCAAGCGCAGTGTGTGAATTCTACGAGCCAAGCGAATCGGAAGGTTCAAAAAACTTGAGTGCCTCAATCGAGTGAATAGTTGCGCCCCGAGTCGGGGACGATCACCTCGGTGCCGCCGAGTTCACGGAACAGAGCCAGTTGGAACCATTCCAGCGCCGGCCGGTCGCCATGGACGAGAAGAATTTTCGATGGCCGCAGAAGTGCGGCATAGTTTCTCAAGTTCTCCCTGTTTGTGTGAGCGCTGAAGCTGAACTCCCGGACGTCACACTTGAGGGGAATGGCGGGGTGGTCCTTGTCGAGCATGATTTCCTCGCCGGGCGAGGCCTTTCGGATGCGGGCCGAAGGCGAGGCGGGGTCGGAATAACCAACGAAGAACAAATGCTGCGAGGCGTCGCCAAGAATCCGGCGGGCAAAAATATTCGATAGCGTGTGTTCGGTCATCATGCCACTCGACAAGGCATAGATTGCGCGCTTGCGGGGCTGCACATTCTGAATTTCGCGACCTGAAAGCACATAGGGAGCCATCTCCTGCAGGAGTTGCAACTCGGGATGGTTCCGCACCGAGGTAGCCGCCATGGCATCATACGTGGTCGTGACTTTCACGCTGAGGCCCCCGATGTAGATAGGGACGTTGCCGATTTCACCCCGCAACCGCATTTGCCAGAGCAATGCCAGGACCTCCTGAGTCTTGCCGAGAGCAAAAACCGGTATCGTTACAGTGCCACCATTGGCAATAGCATCGCTCACCGCGCGCGAGAACCGCTCCTCCTCATTGGCGCGGGAAAAACCAATCGGCGTAGGCGAATCGCCACGGGTCGTTTCCATGAGCAGGTAGTCCACGCCCTCCTCAGGAAAGTCAGCACCCGTCATGATCGTCTGGCTCTCAAAATTCACATCTCCCGTGTAGAAAAATGACTTTCCTGCATGGCGAATGAGGACCCCAACCGATCCAAGGATGTGTCCCGCGTGGTAAAATTCGAAAGTGACTTCATTGTCATCATCGCACAGGTCACCTGCAAGGTTGCGACGCTGGCGCAGAGGGCATCGCACCCAGGCCTGCTGGCAAAGATCCACGCCACGATGGGTGTAGAGTGGATACTCCATGAGCTTCAACTCCTCGCGCTGGCGCGTCATGACATTCACGGAATTGTGCAGCATGGTGTCTGCGATGTTTGCCGTGCCCTCGGTCATAAAAACCGGACAATGCGGCTCTCGCCGAGTCAGCACCGGCAGAGATCCGATGTGATCCTGGTGCGCATGGGTAATGATAATGGCATTCACCGTTCCCTCAGGAACTGTAGCTAGATGCGGTGTGGAGCCGATCCCGTCGACTTTCGGATCCGAACCCACATCAAGAATGATATTTTTGCCCCCGACACGCAGCCAGTAACAATTTGAGCCGATCCCGAGATGGCGGGTGAGGTTGACGAAATCCATGTGGAGCGAAGTTGGGTGAGGAATGACGGTTCCTCAATGTTAAAATGCGAGCGTCAAAACAAAGCGAGACAGCGCTTACATCCGCCCCTCATCCGCATCGATGTACTGGAACATTGTCTGGATGTCGTCGCGATTTTCAAATCCGCTCTCTTTTTTGCGACTCGCGAGGCGCTCGCTGAGTTCATCACCCCACCCGCGCTTGACCATGAAGCTATTCCAGATCTCGATCTCTTCCGCACTGGGGCGTTTGCCTTTTTGAAAGCACCATTCGAGCACTTCGTCATCCGAACCACCCGTAAGCACGCGGTTTTTGAGATCGGAATAATCCACGGCGAGAAAAGTTGTGATGCGTTCATCGAAGCCCTGGCCAAGATTCGCATGGAGGTCTGGATGCAACTCCCCAGCGGCCATGAGACGGATTTTATCCACCATACGTCCGAAATAGACAATTCCACCGACTTGTTCCTCGGGCGAGCGCGGGTATTTCATATGTGACATGCTGGCGGCGCCCCGGCAGGCATGAAAGGCAGAAAAACAAGAACCCCCGATAAAAGTTGAAGCCCGTCGCAACGAATGCTGCAACGGGCTTCTGTTCCCCCCAGAACAAAAACTACTCTATCTCTCGAATTCAGGACTGCAACAACTTTTTTAATTTTTTTACGACCCGCAAGGATTGGTTTTTTTCAATGGACGCGAATCACTCCGCCCGACGCGCCCATCGGAGCTTGGCAGATGTTGCGCGGGGATTCGCTCGGCGCTCGTCAGAGGAGGCTCGAATGACCTCATCGGCAATGGAACTAAAAATCCCGTCACGATACCAGGCTTGGAACGCCTTTTTCACGCGACGATCCTCGCCAGAGTGAAAGGTCATGATGGCGACACGTCCACCGGCATTCAGGCAGGATGGCAAGCTGCGCAAGAGAGCATCCAAGGCGCTGAACTCTTCGTTCACGGAAATCCGCACGGCTTGAAAAACACGCCGGATCGCCTTCTCGACGAGTTCGACAGACCGGTGCGGCAGCGCAATTCGAATGGAGTCGGCCAAGTCTGTCGTGGTCGCAAGGCTTTTCCCAGCGAGGGCTGAGGCGATCGCGGCGGCATCGGGTTCATCGGCATTATTGATGAGTGCTTCCTCAAGCGCGGTCGGCGTCATTTTCAAGAGCCATTGTGCCGCAGAAACACCTCGATTGGGGTTCATCCTCATGTCCAATGGTCCAGTGGCCTTCCAAGTGAAGCCCCTGGAGGGATTGTCGAATTGCATCGATGAAACTCCGAGATCAGCCAAGATCACATCAGCTCCCGAAAAACCCGACGCCGCTAGGGCGGCATGGAGTCCCGCAAAATTCGATTTCTGTGCGGTGAAAATGTCGGCACCGAAACCCTCGCCGCGCAGAGCAGCCTCGGTTTTGGGAAGCTCCAACGGGTCGGCATCAAGACCGATGAGGTGCCCGCCAGGAGCGATCCGGGCCAGCAGACGGCGCGTGTGTCCTCCAAAGCCCAATGTGCAATCAACAGCAATTTTCCCTGGACGAGGATCGAGAACCTCGAGGATTTCATCTACCATGATTGGCACATGGCTGCCAGCCGGAGTCTTGCCCGAGGCGAGCACGCGGGCGAGAGTCTCCGCATTCCCCGAGAGTTCCTTGTATTTTTGATCAAACCGCCGCGGGTGTTTACCGGAGTAGCGAGGCCGGCGGCGGTGCGGGGTTTCTTCACTCAAAGCTCGTTGTATTTTTTATTGGAGCCCCGTGCCTTGGAAACAGAATACCGCTCCTCGTTCCGCGCCAGTTTGGCACGCATCGCGGCAGCAAGATCCACTTCACAATTGGCCGCCATCTCAAAAAGCAAAATTGCCACATCGGCCATCTCGGACTCGATCTCGGCACGGTGTGTCGAGACCCTCTCCAGAGACTGATCTGCATCCTGCCAAACAAAGTGCTGAAGCAGTTCACCAGCCTCGGCGGCGATGGCTATCGCCATTTCTTTCGGATTGTGAAATTGAGCCCAGTCCCGCGCGTCGCGAAAGGCGCAAATCTCCGCAGTAAGTTCCTTAATGCTGTCGCTCATGGTTCCCACTTTATCACTGGAAACAAGGAATACCGCAATGCCAGCTAAGATTGGTAAAAAAATCGGGCCGGAGAGATTTGAACTCTCGACCTCTTGAACCCCATTCAAGCGCTCTACCAAGCTGAGCCACGGCCCGATTTGAAGGCCGGTAATGTGATCCGCTGCGCGGCGTTTTTCAAGAAAGAATATCAGCCCTGTCGGCGACGGTTCAAAAGTGGAAAATAGAGACGGTTCAAAAGTGAACTGGGATAATTTACATGGAAAAATGTCCGAGGATGTTGGGCCATATAAGATTGGGAGGCTCTTCAAGGACCCAGAGTTTTGATTGCGGGTGGTAAATGACAGTAACGCTCTTTTTGAGAGTTGGTGCTATTTTGTAGGTTCGGCCTTCGAATTCAATCGAGTGATCTGGAGCGACTTTTCTAGTTGTTCGCAGGGAGAGATGGAGATCAAGGAGCGCTTGGGGCGGAGATGGACGTATGGCTGAATGGAGTTGGGATTGTTCGAAGAGGTTGTTGGGGACTTCGCCAGTAGAAGAGTTTCTCGTGGAATTCTGGCGTTTGATTTCCATTTGAAGGATTTCGTTGGCGCGTTCGTAGGAGTCGACCTTGGCATGGGCCAGGAGTGTGACGAGGCGTTTCTGAAAGGTGCCGAAGCGGCGTTCGATTTTGCCTTTGGCTTGCGGAGAAGGAGCAACGAGGTGTGCTACACCAATGGCTCTCAATGCGCGCTGGAACTCGCTGCGCGGGTCGAGGTGGTCGTGTGAGGAGCTTGGACCGAAGAGGCTCAGGCCGTCGGTGTAGATGGCTTGCGGGATGCCGAAGCGCTCGAAGGCTTCGCGAAAGTGGAGAAAGTGGGCCCAAGTGGTGTCTCGGGGGACGAATCGTCCAGCGATGTTGAGACCGGAGTGGTCGTTGAGAGTGAGAAGGAGAGTTTGTTTTTCGGGGCCTGGCCACCATTGGTGGATAGAACTGTCGTGCTGGAAGAGCTCACCGAATCGGGCGCGACGAAAGCAGCGATAGGCGCGAGGCTTTTTAGCCGGTGAGGGAATGAGAGTGGGCAGATGGGTTTTGATGTAGGCTTCGACGCTGGATCGAGCGCGTTTGAGGCTATAGAGGCGGAGGAGTTCGTCGGCAACGAGTTGAAAATTGCATGGGGTCTGGAGGGGAACGAATTCGCGGAGAAAGGCAATGACCGGGGCGGGCCAGGAGCCGCGATGGTCGCCGCCGCTGGTTTTGATTTGAAAAGCCTCGCGGTCTTGGAGCCAGCGAGTTCGAAGTTGGTAGAGGCGGGTTTTTCCTACATGGAGAAGCTGGCAGGCTTCTGTGACTCCAATGCGACCGGAATTGAATTCATGAAGAGTTTGCAGAATGAATTGGCGTGGGAGTCGGCGGGTGAGTTGGCGTTTTTCATCGCTCCAATTGACAGAATTAAACTGCCCATGGGGACCCCGATTTTCGCTCGCTTTTTGGCGGGGTCTCTCCCCCGGCCTGCGCTACGCTCCGGCCTCCTCCGAGCCCCCACCAAAAAGCGGGTCAATGGTTATTTCGCGCAAAATGCAGTTTTCCACTTTTGAACCG
>DGXZ01000086.1:65378-70859 GCA_002396485.1 Spartobacteria bacterium UBA5019 | reverse complement strand
CATGTCATCTGACCCCCAGTTTCCATCTTCACAATGCTGCGCAGTGGCTTACTTCAATAATTTCATGCAGCGATCGGCGAGTAAAGACGCCGCTGATGCGGGGCGTTAGACCGCTTTGAGAAAGAAGTTATGAATGTCGGAGAATCTATTCGTAAATAAACTAAAAATCTGCAGTTGTTATTTTTAAATGCTTCAAAGATTCACACGTGCAACGCTATAGATGGCACTGCAAAGAAAGCCTATCCCAAGATTCAGGACAGTAGTAATGCCCGGTTCACTCAACCATTACGTGACCACTATTCAATCCTGGGTCCGATGGGGATGCCCGGTATAAATCTGCTCGAGACACGCTTTCCGATTAAGGCACAGAAACCAAAATCGCCTGGCAGGAAACCAGACTTGGCAGACGTTATCTGACCCTCAGTTTCCTTGCGATTTGCCAGCTCAACCGAATTTCCAGAAAAAACATTACTTTTTCGGGTTACACCCCATGGAGAGTTTCATCGTATGCGGGAAATGTATAAGCCATGAAACTTATACACACACTCGCAGCAACGGCTCTCGCAGCCCTTGTTTTTCATAAGCAGCTCAGGCCATGCCACCCGGCAGAGGCGGAATTTCTGATCCCGCGCTGACAAAAAATCGGATTCGATCAAGGTGATCGATGTTAAGCATAAGAAGCAGGCCATGGAGCTGTGCGCGGAGAGAAAAATGCTTCACTGCCCGAGATGCAAGCGGAAAACTGAGGACCAAGGTTGAATGGCGGCTATGAGCCAAACTACACGCCAACCAAGCGGGCCGTTTTATATCGGCATCGACCTCCATGAGCACGACAGCGTCCTCTGCGGCATCGATGACAGGAATACCATTTAAAGCGGGGGCGTATCGATCACAAAACTCCGATCGGATTTGAGCATTTGCTCAAGCGGTATCCGGGATGCCGCTTTACGAGCTCCTCGAAGCGCACATCGAGCACAAGGACATCGTCCTGGCCAAGGCCTGCAAGACGCGCATCATCGCCGGAAAACCAGGAGTCAGTGCATACATATAAAAATATTTGACAGATGCCACCTGAGTCGGTACAAAAGCTCAAACTCCGAAACCGGCCACCTCGAAATGGCCGCTCCTCTAGCCCCAGAGAACCCTGCCAAACCTGCAAAGACCGAGTTTATGGACTCGATGGTTTGAATTGGTTCCATCCAACCAAAAAAAAAATGAGATCAACCATGCCCCCCCTCACAGTTGCCTGCATTATTTTGAAATCAGCTTTGCGGGCTGTCTCGCTTCGCTCGGCTCTCACCGCCGTGCTGCTCGCGCCACTAGTCGGTTGCCTCGCGTCAAGTCGGGGTTGGCGGCAGCGTCTCCAAAAACGCAAATGCTTCTCAATTTCAATGGAGGGAAGCGCGATGAGTCTCGGACTTGAATTACCCGTTTGCGTGATGGGTTTCCTGTTTGTGCTTTCCGGACCGTCAGCTTCCGGAGCGGCACCTTCGTATATCAGCGATCGTGCGGTGAGTATTTCGCGCGGGTTGGGATATCCCGCCTTGTCGGATGTTTCTTTTTCCAGCCGCTGGTACCGTTCACCTAGTGCCACAGAGGTGCACGACACGTTTGCGGAAGCGCCCCTGTTTTTTACAACCCGCTTGGATTGGGTTTATGACAGGGGAAATGCGGGCCGCATTGTTAACCGTGCCAATGAGGCCGGCTGGTACTATTCCGGCGCCATAAACCCCGGTGTGTTTGATACGAATGGCGGGAGGACGCGAACGATCGGGCGCGATCTTACGATCACCGGCAATTTCGTTGGCGACGGGATCGGCGATTTCTGGAGTGAGGAATTCTTTCAGGTTGTAAGGGCATATCTCGTCGACATGATTCAGAATGGGGCCGATGCCGTGCAGGTAGACGACCCGGGCGGGAGCTATGACCAACTGCTCAATGGTGAAAGCGCCGGCTACGGCCTTGCGAGCGATGCCCATTTTCGGCAATGGATTTATTCAAACAGCACGCCGGAAGAACGCACGCTCTGGGGACTTCCGGCATCCTTTACCGACACTTACCGGAATTGGGTGCTGGCACAGGGCGGCGAATCCGCGCTGCCTGCTGGACTGCGCGACCGCTTCAAAGCGCATATGCTAGAGGGTCTCCTGCGTTTCTATAACCGGTGCCGCGCTGAGGCCACCGCACTCAATGGCGGCACACCGGTTCCATTCTCCTGCAATATCGGCTCCAATTTCAGCTGGGGAGAGGGAAATTACAATAGCTGGGTCGATTACGCCATGCCGGAAAGCCGCATCGATAACATTAGCGCCAGGATTATTCGGGACAGCCTGCGCTCAGGAGAGTCCAAAGGCAAGGGCCTGTTGATCAGCCCGCCACGCTATGACGCGCCCGCGCCCGGGCCGGACTACGTGGATCTTACCCGTAAAAGCATTGCTTCAACCTATGCACTGGGCGGTGTCATGATGGTGCCATGGGACGTGTGGCAAAACTACCCTGACAGTTTCCGCTACTACGGCACTCCTGCCGAATTTGCCGATTTGTATGGATTTATCCGCTCTATCCCGACCTATTTCGACGGCTATGAAGAGGTATTCTCTCTTGGAGAAGAGACGGAGGTCTCCGCTTCATTCGAATTGACCGACGCCCCGATCTGGTTTGCCGGCGGCAGCGGACGCATCCTTGGCTCTGTTCGCGCCAAGCCCGGTCAGCGGGACCAGCCGGTCATGATTCATCTGGTGGAATGGGGAACGCCACAGGGGTTCGATCTGATTCTTGATCCGGCGCAGTTTTTCGATGGAGCCGCCGTCACAGCGACCTTGTATACTCCGACGACTTACAATGCAACGACTCATCAGGCGGCCATTGCCTCCGGCAACCTGTCATCGCTGCATCAGATTAAGACGCTGACTCCGTCGATTCGTTCAGACGGACGGTATGTCATCACCATTCCTCCACTGAATCCATGGGGTGTTGTTTATGTGCAGAGGAATGCGTTTTCCAAGGTGGCTGTACCGCCCATGGCAACAGCTCAGCTCCGCCAAGACTTCAGGAGCTTCACGCCAGGGAATCTTTTCATTGATCCAGCCGGCGCAACGAATGAGACCGTTACAGGGGCTTCCGCCAATCCCTCAACGGGGTACCGGTGGGGCGCGTACAATGGAGTCGGCGGCGATACAGACGGGGATTCCGTTCGGTTGTGGAATGTAGGGCCAACCAATAACGGGGTCGCTTCACCCGTGCTGTGGTTCCGGAATACCGGTTCAGCAACCGGCAATAATATGCGCGGTTCGTATGCCTACACCGTTACTACCAGCCAAGTCAACCTGTCCTCCGGCGGAATGCTCAAGCTGGGAATCACCGAATCATGGGACGGCTATATGGGAGGCGGCAATAACGGTTCAGGCCTGCCGGGGAGAGCCGGTGAAGTCCGCAACACCGTCCTGCGCCTGTTGATCCGCAATGGTTCCGGAAAGTGGTATGCCAGCGGATATTTCGCGCCGAACTTGTACGAAACACCCACGAGATTCACCGGACAAAACGAGGTGGAGTATGTCCGGGATATCTCCCGCGAGTCGTGGTATGAAGTCACCAATCCCGGAACCATGAACGCGCTGACAAACAATGATGAATCGCCGATCACGATTTCCGGAACCGCAGCGGTTAACCCGGATCTTTCGAGCATCAACGGCATGGGAATTTACGTCTGGAATCTGTTTGACGCTAGTGGAGCACTCGAAATCAGCCGGATCGGAATCGAGCCCTTCACTGTTTATACCGGCCAGACCATGTCTCAGGACTTCAGGAGCTTCACATCAGGGAATCTTTCCATTGATCCAGCCGGTGTAAAGAACGAGACCGTTACAGTGGCTTCCGCTAATCCCTCAACGGGGTACCGGTGGGGCGCGTACAACGGAGCTGGCGGCGATACGGACGGGGATTCCGTTTGGTTGTCGAATGTAGGGCCAGCCAATAACGGGGTCGCTTCACCTGTGCTCTGGTTCCGGAATACCGGTTCAGCAACGGGCCGTAACATGCGAGGTTCGTATGCCTATACCGTTACTACCAACCATGCCAACCTGTCCTCCGGCGGAACGCTCAAGCTGGGAATCACTGAATTGTGGGACGGCTGGATGCAGAACGGCAGTAACGGTTCTGGCCTGCCGGGGGAAGCGGGCGAAGTCCGCAACACCGTCCTGCGCCTGTTGATCCGTAATTCCTACGGAAAGTGGTATGCCAGCGGATATTTTGCGCCGAACTCGCGTGAATCCAATCTGGGGCTGAATGAAGCAAACTCCATGTTCACCGGACAAAACGAGGTGGAGTATATCCGGGATATCTCCCGCGAGTCGTGGTATGAAGTCACCAATTCCGGAACCATGAATGCGCTGACAAACAATGATGAATCGCCGATCACGATTTCCGGAACCGCAGCGGTTAACCCGGATCTTTCGGGCATCAACGGCATGGGGATTTACGTCTGGAATCTCTATGACAATCCCAATGGAACACTCGAAATCAGCCGGATCAGAATCGAATCTGCGGCCGCTCCACTACCTATCGTGACAGCTCCCGCCAGCTCCAACGTCACGGGTACCAGCGCAACCCTGAGAGGAGATGTCACCTCCGATGGGGGCTTGGCGATTAGCGAACGCGGTGTGGTTTTGGCCGCGACCACTATCAGTAGCGATCCGTACCTCGGCGGAGCGGGGGTCACCAAGGTCGCAACCACTGGCGCTATTGGCGCCTTCACCGTGCCGATGACTGGGCTCACGGCAGGCACCAACTACTCCTTCAAAGCTTATGTCACAAACAGCGTGGGAACGAGCTACACCTCCGTGGGCTCCTTCACGACCCTGCTGACCAGAGCCGAAAACTGGCGTCAAACCTACTTTCCAGGTAGCACCCAAACTACTGGCCCCGGCGCCGATATTGCCATACCTTTAGGTGACGGTGTATCCAATCTGATCAAGTTCGCCACCGGAATGGACCCCACTCGACCAGGTCGAATGCCCGGTATGGTGGGAACCAATAGCAACAACCTCACTTTCACCTACACACCCAGCACGGACGCCGTGGCGGATGGGGTGACGTTTACTGTCGAGTATAGCGACACGTTAAACGCAGGCGGTTGGAAGTCGGACATCGTAAACCAAGGAAACATCGGATCGGGTGGGAATCCAGTAACCGCGACGGTGGCCAAAGGCTCAAGTGGTCGGAGGTTTCTTCGCCTTAAGATCACTTCTTCACCAAGATGAACCCAACTTTCGCTCGTATGCGCGTCCGCACTGTCCCTTCAAGCTGGATGCGGCTCACTGATGTGATGCGATTTTCCGAAAAATGAAAAACGGCGTCCTGCTGGAATTCTTCTTTCATAAACGGAGGGGACCAACCAAGCAGCCTATGGGCAAGCTTCTGAGAATGTAGACATAGTGAAACATGCGTGAATTTCAAAAGGCTGGCTTGCCAAGCCGTAGTCTC
>DGXZ01000086.1:63321-65031 GCA_002396485.1 Spartobacteria bacterium UBA5019 | reverse complement strand
TCGATGGTCCAAGGTTTGAATTTAGGATTCGTCCAGAAATAACTTGATTCTATTTTGCTCAGTGCTACAAGGCGTGCATGTCTCTATTGCCGCCCTTGCTGGCTCCAATCCAAAAGCGTTTTGCGCTCTTGGAGTCGCTCATGGACGAGAGGCAAATTCGGGCATTTGCCGGCGCGGAAGCCAAGGCTTATGGAAGAGGTGGTATTCGCGCGGTTTCCAAAGCCACGGGGTTGGCCATCAACACGGTGCGGCGAGGCATTCAAGAGCTTGAGATTCACTCAGGTGGAGAGCCGATTGCCCGGGTGCGCAAGCCTGGAGGCGGGCGCAAGAAGCTGCGGGAAAAAGATTCCGAGTTGGTTTCGGCCATTGATGCGCTTATCGAACCCTACACGCGTGGCGATCCGGAGCGCCCCTTGCGCTGGACATGCAAAAGCGTGAGGCGCTTGGCCGAGGAACTCAAGGCCCAAGGTCATACAATCAGCCCCTCCAAAGTCGCCGAACTTCTCGACGAACTCGGCTACAGCCTGCAATCCCAGCGCAAGCGCAACGAAGGCAAGGGGCACGAGGACCGCGACGCCCAGTTCGCTCACATCAACGGAAAAGCCGCCACGTTTTTAAGCGAAAACCAGCCAGTCATCAGCGTCGATACCAAGAAAAAGGAACTTGTCGGGAAGTTCAAAAACGCGGGTCGGGAGTGGCGTCCACAGGGCCAGCTTGAAGAGGTCAACGTCTACGACTTTCCCGACCCTCAACTTGGAAAAGCCATCCCATACGGAGTCTACGACATTGCTCGCAATGAAGGCTGGGTAAGCGTGGGCAGCGATCACGACACCTCGGAATTCGCCGTGGAAAGCATCCGGCGTTGGTGGCGGAAAATGGGTTCGCATTGCTACCCCGACGCCAAACGATTGCTCATCACCGCCGACGGTGGCGGCAGCAATGCTTCAAGGTGTCGGCTTTGGAAGTGGTGCCTCTCGGAATTGAGTCGGGAAATCGGCCTTGAGATCAGCGTGTGTCATTTTCCGCCCGCCACCAGCAAATGGAATAAAATCGAGCACCGACTCTTCTGCCACATCACCCAAAACTGGCGAGGCAAGGCCCTGATAAGCCACGAAGTCATCGTGTCCCTCATTGCCGCCACCACAACCAAGGCGGGCTTAAAAGTCAAAGCCGAGCGCGATGACTCGAAATATCAAACTGCCCTTAAACCGACAGCAGAACAAATGGCATCCATCAAAATCGAGCGCTCCGATTTTCACGGCGAATGGAATTACACCATCAAGCCGCAATAGTCATTTTGTATTAACTTATTTCTGGACGAATCCTTAGAAGTATGCGAGACCTTGCCCGAGTTGTGTGCGGCGAGGCGTTGTGTGAGATCGGATGTCATGCCGATGTAGTGGCGCTCGGGCGCAGCCTCGCTTCTGAGAATGTAGACATAGTGAAACATGCGTGAATTTCAAAAGGCTGGCTTGCCAAGCCGTAGTCTCGCAGCGGCGGTCGGGTCCGCCTGCGCGGCTGTCGCCGACTCCGGCGTGACAGCCTTCGCTCTTGCTGCGCTGCGAGCTCAAAAGTGGCGTCGTGCAAATTCCCGTCCGGAGCCTGACTTCAGATAACGCTCGAACGCCGCAGCCTTGGTTTCATCGCAAAAAGCGACAGCGGTTTCGATGGTCCAAGGTTTGAATTTAGAAGTATGCGAGACCTTGCCCG
>DGXZ01000086.1:10168-62954 GCA_002396485.1 Spartobacteria bacterium UBA5019 | reverse complement strand
CCTTCGCTCTTGCTGCGCTGCGAGCGAAGGCTGGAGGCGACGGGAGTCGAACCCGTGTCCTTAAAATGATCTACACAACCTTCTACATGTTTAGACGGTCTTTAATCTCGGAGGGGGCGGGCGAACCGTCACGCTTCCCTCTCCAGAGCGTCCACGAAATCGATTCACCCGGGGTAGCGGTCGCTCCATCCCAGGCCAGCCTGCTGTCGTCGCATTCCGGACCAGCAGGCGTCAGCCGGAATGCGTCGTGGCTCAATTAGGCCGCGAGAGCGAGATCTTCGTAATCTGCATTTATTTGTTTGATCCGATTTTTTACGAGGCCAACGAATCATCCTCGACATGCGGGCCGGGCTTCACACTCAAAGTCGAAACCTTTACGCCCCCTGATGGGACTTTCAAAATACGCGTGGTCTTTAAAAATGCAAGCGGGGCATTTGCTAAATGTGTCGGGCTTTTTTTTCTGTGCGCTTTGCGGTGGCGGCGGGTAGGTTCGTCGCCTCATGAGCTTGGAGCCTGATACGCAGAAGTCGCTGAAAGAAATGACGCGTTCGATCGCTGATCACGACGGCGTGGTGAGCGTTCAGCCGGTTCCGGGCAAGTCGGCTTTTGAGATCGAATACGATCCCGCAGCGCTGAGTGAGGAGGATTTGCGGCAAATCGCGGGCAGCCATGTGCCGGATGTGTCGCTTCAAAAGCGCACGATGCGCTTGGATGGCAGTGCCTGCGAGGCGTGCGCGATTCGTTTGGAGGACAGGGCAAAAAAAATTCCCGGGGTCCGGAAAGCGACGGCGACTTACATTGGAAAGATTCTGTGCCTGACATTTGATGAAAAGCTCGCGGACGAGCACAGCGTCATGACTGCGTTGCGCGGATTGGGCGCGGATGTGCGACCCTATGAGCCATCGGCCGAAGCGGAGCAGAGTCTGTGGAGTCGAGTCAGGTCGGGATCCTTGAATGAGGAGATTTCCGCCGCGCTGGGTTTTGTTTTTTTGATCGCTTCCTTTATTTGCGAGAAATCCTTGGGTAGCGGAGCGGCGGCCACACTGTCGCTTTATGCAGGAGCCTATATCTTCTGTGGTCAACAGGGTGTGCGCTCGGCGATCGCATCCCTGCGCGGCGGGGTGCTCGATGTGGATGTTCTTATGGTGCTGGCGGCGATCGGTGCCGGGATCGTCGGGCAGCCCTTCGAGGGCGCGCTGTTGTTGTTTCTTTTCGCTTTTTCCAATGTCTTGCAAAGCTACGCGCTGGAGCGCACGCAGCGGGCGATCCACTCGCTGCTGAAGCTGCGGCCTGACAAGGCGCTGGTGAAGCGTGATGGCACGACACAGCTTGTGCGTGTCGAGGAGCTGAATGTTGGCGATGTTGTGGTGCTGAGGCCCGGCGAACATGTGCCTGTGGATGGAACCGTGGTAGAGGGCGCCAGCCATGTCGATGAATCCAGCCTCACCGGCGAGTCGATGCCGGTCACCAAAGCAGTCGGCAACCCGGTGTTTGCGGGCACGCTCAACCAAAGCGGCGGGCTGGAATTTTCCGTCAGCAAGCGCGCGGAGGATTCCACGCTCTCTCGCATGGTCAAGCTCGTCGAGGAGGCGCAGGCCGAGAAGTCCGGCACGCAGAGGTTTCTCGAGCAGGCGGAGCAATACTACGCGACCGGTGTGATCGCCTTCACAGCGCTCGTGTTTGTGGTTCCGTTCTTTTTCATGGGAGAAAAATTCTCGGATGCCTTTTATCGGGCCATGACAGTGATGGTCGTGGCCTCACCATGCGCGCTGGTCATCAGCACTCCAGCGACAGTGCTCTCGGCGATCGGAGGCGCGGCGCGCCGCGGCATCTTGATCAAGGGCGGTTCGCACCTCGAGCGGACCGCACAGATCGACATCGTGGCCTTCGATAAAACCGGCACGCTTACGGCCGGGAAGCCTGTGGTGACCGAGATGGTCGATGCCAGTGGAGCGCACAAATTGGACGCCACATTGCCTGCCGGCCTGGAAGAGTTGCTCTCCCAGACGGCCGCTCTGGAGGATAAGTCAGAACATCCGCTGGCCCGTGCGATCGTGAAAACCGCTCAAGCCCGTGGCATCAAGCTTCCGGAGGCAAAAGACTTTCAAGCGACTGCTGGAAAGGGCGCGGAGGCATCAATCGATGGTCGTCGCCTGGTTGTCGGCAGTGAGCGTCTCTTTGAGGAACTCGGTGCGGTTGGAATGGATGTTATAGCCGCGCATGCGGCATCTCTGGCTGCGAAGGGAAAAACCTGTGTATGGACCGGGGTTCGCGATGGAGACTCTGTGAGGGCCCTTGCCGTTCTGGCTCTTGCCGACACACTTCGGCCCGAGGCGCTGAAAATTGTCGGCAGCCTGCATGCCCTGGGAGTGAAAAAAGTGGTGATGCTCACGGGTGATCAGAAGGCTGTGGCGGCGGCCATCGCCGAGGAGGCAGGGGTGGATGAAGTCCTCGCCGAGTTGCTTCCCGAGGGCAAAGTCGCCGCGATTCGCGAACTGAAAAAAGAGGGACGTGTCATGATGGTGGGTGATGGTGTGAACGACGCGCCCGCGCTCGCCACATCTGATATCGGCGTCGCCATGGGAGCTGCTGGAACGGATATCGCGATGGAGACAGCGGATGTCGTGCTCATGGGTGACAAACTGGAAAACATTCCAATCCTGCTTGCGACCGCGCGCCATGCCAAACGCGTGCTCTGGCAGAATCTCACTTTTGCAGGCTCGGTGATCGTTGTGCTTTTAATTGCTGCTTTTGGAATCAACCTGCCGCTGCCGATGGGCGTGGTGGGTCACGAAGGGAGCACGGTGTTGGTTTGTCTGAACGGTCTGCGTCTGCTGATTTACAGACCGAAAATGTGATTGCACGTTGCCGCTCCCTACGGCAGTTTTTAGGATATGTCCGACGACAGTCAGTCTCCTCTCCAGAAGTTTGTTGATAAACTCCAAAACTCACGGGATTTCACGATCTCCCTTTTGCTCCATGTGATTCTCGTATCGGTTTTCGGTGGCACAGTGCTTTTCCAGGCCGTTCAGGAGCCGCCGGACTTCGAGGGCGGTGGTGATGGATTCGTTGGCAGTTCCGAGCCGGTTGCGGCTCCTCCTCAGCAAACGCAGGTACTTCCGCCCACACAAGACATGTCCGTGATGGCCACTCCCGTGAACAACTCGGCAGTGAATGCGATCACGACGACGGCGACATCTCCAATGAATTTCAATATGTCGCAAATGGTCATGGCGCCGCCAGCGCCAGCTGCTCCAACTGCGATGGCCGCGCCGAAGCCTGTGGCCCCCTCTGCAGGCACCGGCATGCAGATGTCTGCGGCCGACGCCTCGGCGATCAAGGCGTTTACCACTGGATGGGGCAAGGGCAGTGGAAGCGGCAGCGGCACGCGTAGCAGGGAATTTGAGTTCGTTGCTTACATTGGCCAATATGGTGGAGGAACTTCGGGCTGGGATTCCACAATCAGCACTGTCGGTGACACCAAGGGCGTGATCAACAACGGAAGTCTTCCGAACCTCCTCGCCTACATGAGCACCCGCTCGAAAAACAAGGTCCGGACCAACTACGACAAGGTGAAAGCCATCAAGCTCGATTCCCAAGAGCTCTTCTCTGTGAAGCCGCCTTTCATTTTCATGACCGGTTCCAAGGATTTCCGTCTTACCGATGCGGAGGTAGAAAATCTTCGCAAATATGTGAGGCTCGGCGGGGCGATCTGGGGCGACAGTTCGGTGCCCGGGCGCAATTCCCGCTTCGACTTGGCCTTCCGCCGCGAGATGAAGCGTGTCATTCCCGACAAGGACAAGGATTGGGAGGAATTACCAAAAAACCATCCGCTCTTTGATGCTAAGCAGGCTTACTTCCCTGAGGTTACAGCTGTGCCGCCTGGCATCAATTTTTACAAAGAGCCAGTCTATGCCCTGAAAATTTATGGCGAGGTTGCGATTATCTACACCGCGAACGATTATGGCGACATGTGGCAGATCGGGCTTCTGCCGGATGGCAAGGTCAATATGGGTCGAAATGAACAAAGACAGTTTGTTGCTCTCAATGATGCGATCTGGACCAATCGCAATGTTTACCTTCGTAACATCTCAGACCCCTCACTCGACCTGACCTACAAATTCGGAACCAACATTGTGCTGCACCTGCTGACCCGCTGGGATTCGAAGGTGAAATCGGCACCTTCGCTATGAGAGATCAATAGTTCAAGGCTGGGTTGTGTCACTGCTCGGGACTCATGAGCGCTGCGGTGCGGCATTTGAGGCGGAAGAGTAGCGAGCCATCCTCAAATGCGCGCAGATTTTCCGGCCTGCTCCTGTCGAAATCTGCAAGGAACATCGCTTCGACATCGGCGGCGAACTTTTTATCCTGCACCGCCGCTGAGAGTTCAAAATTGAGCATGAACGAGCGGTAGTCGAAATTGATCGAGCCGACGAGGACCATGTCATCATCCGCGAGCAATACCTTCTGGTGCATGAAGCCTGGCTCGTAACGCCAAACCTTCACGCCTGCCTCGCGCAGCTTCGGGTAGTAGGTGAATGAGGACAGCCAAGGCAGAATGTGGTCGGCCATGCGGGGAAGTATGATTCGCACATCCACGCCGCGAATCGCAGCGTGGCAAATGGCGTAAAAAAGAGGGCTCGAAGGCACGAAATACGGGCTTGCGATCCATAGTCGGCGGGTTGCGCAGTGGATGGTCGAGAGATAGACCGCTGGGCAGATGCTCCAGTTCTCGGCTGGACCGGAGGCAATCGGAAAGATGGTCGCCTCTCCGCCGTGTGTGAGGGATGGTGATGGGAGACGGAGAGGGGCGATCTCGCCGGTTGTGTAGTTCCAATCCTCCAGAAATGAGAGTTGAAATCCTGCCACGGCCGGTCCTTCGATACGGATGTGCGTGTCGCGCCATGGGCCAAATCGGCGGCTCCAGCCCATGTATTCGTCGCCCACATTCAGGCCGCCGAGGTAGGCGATGCGGGAGTCTGTGATGACCAGTTTACGGTGGTTGCGGAAGTTGATCTGGAAGTTTCGGCCAAACTGGCGGTTCGTTACGAATGTCTCGACGGCGATGCCCTCGCGGCGGAGATTTTCAGCCCATGAGGAGGTGAGGGTTTTCGAACCCACCTGGTCGTAGAGAACGCGGCACTGCACTCCACGCCGGGCAGCGCAGATGAGCTTGTCGGAGAGGGTACGTCCAAGACGGTCGTCGTGAATGATGAAAAATTGGACCCAGATGGATTCGGTGGCCTCATCGATGGATTGGAAAACGGAGTCGAAGGTCGCCGCGCCGTCGATGAGGAGTTGAACATGGTTCGAGCCAGTGGCAGGGAGGCGGGATAGGTTTCCCGCCATGCGGCCAGGCTCGTTGAAAATGCCCCGGAATGTGGTTTTATAGCCGTCAAGGTGCCTGATGATAGATTGCATGGCATCATGAAGCGGGCCTGAAGAGGACGCCGAAGCCAGTGTGTAGCCGGCAAATCGCGACTCGCCGAAGACGAGGAACAAGGGAATGCCTATGATTGGCAAAACCACCAGCACGCCGGCCCAGGCTATTGCAGACTGCGGAGTCCGGGCGATCAGGATGGCCCGCATCGCGAGGGCGATGCCGGAAAGTTCCAGCAGAATTGTGAGTGAAGCGTAGACTGGATTGAGAAACGACACGGGCTTTTTAGCAGGCAGCTCAGTGCGTGCGTATCTCCGGATCCGCTGCCTCTGTCGGCGGCAGCGGCTCGGGTGGGGGCTGCGGAGGATTGAAAGCCGGGCTCTTTTCCAATTGAGCGAGCCTCAATTCATTCTGGAGACTCGCAAGGTTGTCTGTGAGTTTGCGCGATTGTTTTTTCAAATGCACAAGGGACTGCATGACTTTTGAGAGCAGGAGGACGCCAAATGTTGCCGTGCTCAAAATTAAAAGCGGAATAAGCCCCCAGATGATCATTTCCAGGAATTCCACTTCGCGGCGGAATTCCTGCATCGAAGCAAAAAGCCGGATATCGATCGCAGCGATGAAGGTTGAAAGCCCATTATCGGTTTTTTGCCTCAAGGTCTTTTGATCCGTGGTGTAGGGAGGCACTGCGGCGAGCAGTTTGGTATTATTTGTTGCAATGTCATCCAGGCGCTCGAAGTCCGAGGCGGGAAAAAGCAGTGCCGGACGCTTTAACTTTTTTAGCATCTCTATGCTCTCGGCTGCTTGTGCTGCGCTCTCCGGCATGGGTTGTGCCTCCTGCAGACTTCCGGACTCCGCGTCGTTGGAGGATTTCCAATTCGCACGGGCATCGCGCAAGGCATCGCTCAGGATTTCCTTCGATCTGAGAAGCACAGCTTGATCCGCCAAAATGTCATTCTGGATCGAGTTGTATTGCAGGGCCAGTAGTGCCAAGAAAATTTCCAGAATCAATAATCCTCCAAAGCAAGAGAGGAGAAGAATGCGAATGGCTCCGAGGTTGACTTTTTTTGATCTACTGTCCGGCATAAAAAAATTTAGGAGGACAGTGGTGGTGTGGAGAGGGCATCCTGAATCGCTTGGAGAATGATACGCGAGTTGCAAGGCTTCGAAAGAATGGCGTGAACTCCGAGTTCATTCACCGAGTTTTTACCTGAGGATGAGCCGAATCCGCTGGTGCAGATTATCTTCACAGATGGGTTTAATTTCTTCAGGGCGGCAATGAGCGCCGGGCCGTCCATACCGGGCATGGCCATGTCTGTAACAACCAATCTGACGTTGGACTGATGCTGTGAGTAGAGTGCGAATCCTTGCTCGCCATCTTCGGCGGAAATCACGCGGTAGCCCGATTTTTCAAGTGCGCGGGTCATGACCTTGAGGACGGTCGACTCGTCATCGACGAGCAGGATCGTTTCCCCGTGGCCTGCGGTTTGCCGATTCTCTTGAGAAGGTGCCGGAGCGGGCCGGCGTTCCGCAGGGGCGAGGGATGCTGGAAGAAATGCTTGGAATGAGGAGCCACAGCCCTCCTCGGTATCGAGCGTGAGAAAGCCTCCGTGGTTGCGAATGATCCCAACGGCTGTTGCAAGACCCAGTCCGGTTCCTTTTTCCGGGCTCTTGGTGGTGAAGAAGGGTTCGAAGATTTTTTTTCGCAAAGGGCGAGGGATTCCATGACCGGTGTCGCTCACGGTGATGCGCACATAGTTGCCGGACTTTGCTTGGGGATGAAGCCTTGCGAAGCTTTCATCGACATGGAAATTCGAGGCGTCGAGCTTGAGCCGTCCTCCTTCGGGCATGGCGTCACGGGCGTTCACAAAGAAGTTCAGCAACACTTGTTCAATTTGGGTGGGATTGCCCAGAACGGCATGAATATTTTCCTGCACCGAGACTTGGAGATGGATGGTTTTTGGAAATGTCGGGCGGATGAAGTTTGTGACTTCGGAAATCAGTTCAGGAATATCCACTGCGCGTTGCTCGGCGCGGACTCCGCTGGAGAAAGTGAGAATCTGCCGCACAAGCTCAGTGGCACGGTGAAGGTTCGCCTCCACGGCATCAATCATCTCCCGACTTTCGGCATCCGGCAAACGATGTCGAAGGAGGTCGAGAAACATGGAGATTGGTTGCAAGACATTGTTCAAATCATGCGCGATGCCGCCTGCCAGAGTTCCAAGGCACTCGTGACGATGGGAGCGAAGCCTGTCCTCCTTGAGTTGGCGTAGTTCCGAGGCATCTTCGCTGAAAACGAGGATTGCCTCCGGCCTTCCATTGCCCGCATGAAGCAAAACCCAACGCATGAACAATTCCATTTCCTCGCCATGAGTCGAGATGATGCGAGTCTCACTCGACCACTCGCCTATCTCCTGGAGAGAACTTAGGGCTTTTTGAAAAATTTCGGACGGCAGCGATATGCGGGGCGGAAGTTTTTTTCCGAGGACTTCAGCGGCTTGGAGCCCATAGAGACTCTCAGCTCCGGAACTCCACTGAGTCACAACCCCCTCCAGAGTCTGGGTAAAAATCGCCTCGGCTGGTTTTTCAAAAAAAACGGCTTGGGAGCGGGCATGATCCTCCGTGCGGCGCTGGACCGAACGGTCATTGATGGCGCAATAAATGACCTCGCCGCCATCTATGGAGGAGGCATCGATCGTGACATCGCGCGTCGATCCGTCCACGGAGCGCAGACAGGCCGGAATGCCATGGGCTTTTCCTCCATGGCGCACGGATGCCATAAGCTCACGGAATTCCAACCCTGAGAGCAAAAAATCGTCAACCGAGTACCCCTCAAATTGATCTCTCGCGTAGCCCAAAAAATCCAGAGCAGCCTGGTTGGCTTCGGCAATCCGACCATCTGCCGAGAGTTTCCATAGAACAGCCGGCAAAACATTCCAAAATTGCTCGATTGCGGGCGTGCAAACAACTTTCGACGTTTTGTTTACTTCATTCTGCGCGCTTACTCCGTGAACAGCTAATGCTGGCAGAGTAGAATCCACTTGAAGGATTGGTTTTTTAGACATGCAGAAGAGCGCTTCTCAGGAGGCTAAATTGTTTAAGCTAAGAGTCAATGGCAAGACCTGCCCATTCTTGTATGCCTTTGTGTTCCCCTAATCCAGTGATGTTACGAAAAAGTAACAATTTCCGGTTTTTACTCATCCTTTCCACCGGCGGATAAATTATCCTCAGCATGACAACGCGCTATCGCACTGGCTGGATTTCTGATGTTCATCTCGGCACGCGTGGAAGCAAAGCCGGCGTCCTCTTAGATTTTTTGAAGGATGTGGAATTCGACACCCTCTACCTTGTGGGCGACTTGATCGATATTTGGGCCCTGCGTCGAGGCATCTACTGGCCGCAGGAACACAACGATGTCATTCAAAAACTCCTGCGCAAAGGCAGGAAGGGGACCGAAATCATCTACATCATCGGGAATCACGATGAATTCCTCTCAGCCTTCTACGGACACTACGCGAGCGTAACGCTTCAAAAAAACGCCATTCACGAAACGGCTGATGGTCGCCGACTGCTCGTCATGCACGGCCATGAGCTCGATACCGTCGTGCAGAACATGGGCTGGCTCGCACATGTGGGCGATATCGGCTATGTCCTGCTCATGCGCTGCAATGGAATCGTCAATTTCATCCGCCGCCTCGCAGGTCTCGGGCATTGGTCACTCAGCGCCTATGTGAAGGCAGAGGTGAAAAATGTCGTCAGTTTCATTGGAAAATTCGAGGAGTCCATCGTGCGCTACGCGAAGGATTACAAGGTGCACGGTGTCCTCTGTGGCCACATCCATACCGCTTCTGTTCGCGAAATCGACGGAACGGCCTACTACAACTGTGGCGATTGGGTCGAAAGCTGCACGGCTATGGTCGAGCACTTCGATGGGCGCATGGAGTTGATCCACTTCGATCAAAAACTAGAGTCCGCAAAAAATTCCCAAATCGAGTCATTGCAGGATCAGGAAACGACCGCACTCACGGCTTGATAGTTTGAGAAATCCTCCACCAAGAGGGAAAAAAATTCTGATGGCGTGGTTCGAGAAAGCGTTGGTCGACCAACAGGGCTGAGCCCTTGTCGGTTTCTGTGCGAATGAGTCTGCCTGCGGCTTGTAGCACGCGCTGCATACCAGGAAAGCGGTAGGCGTAGTCGAAACCGAAGCCTTTTTTTTCTTCAAAATGTGCCTGGAGGATGTCGCGCTCAAGGGACAGGCGCGGTAAGCCCGAGCCGATGACAGTAACGCCAACCAACCTGTCTCCCGGCAGGTCGATGCCTTCGGAGAAAATGCCGCCAAGCACCACAAGCGCGGTTCGGCGCGACGCGGGTTGGAACGAGTCAAGAAATGCGCTGCGTTCGGCATCCGGCATCCCTGAGGTCTGGGTCATTAGAACTTCTTCGGGGAGGAGTGCCTGAAGTTTGGCAGAGAGGTCGTTGAGATACGCCATCGAAGGGCAAAAAACCAGGTGGTTGCCCGGCACGCTTTGCACATGCTCGGCTACGGCGATTGCTACGGCGTCTAAGGAAGCCGCACGGTTTTTGTAGGTTATGTCGGCTGCAAGAATCCGCAGGCGCATTTGGTCCGGCGCGAAGGGCGAATCAAAAACGGCCGAGTCGTCCCCAGTATCGCCTCCGAGCAGGTCACGAAAATAATCCATCGGCGAGAGCGTGGCAGAGAAGAAAACCGCGCTGCGCAGGGTTTTCAAATCCGCGCGCAGGCGTGACGAGGGATCCGCACAATAAACAGTCGCACTCTGTTGCTGGGGACGGATCAGAAACCGGCAAGTGTCGTCGAATGCCTCGGCCGCCCGCAGCCAATTGTTGAGAGCAAACCACGGCTCGATCCAACCTGTAAGGTCAGTGCCAGGTTTGAGAGAAGCAAGAAGCCCCTCCAGCGAGCGAGCAGCCTCACGACAGGCGGCAAGGAGATCTTTTGGGATTTCTAAAAAAACAGACCCGTCGTGGTAATCACGGGCAGGAAGAAGAGTCGAGGAGGGCATCCCGAGGGCTTCGATGAGCAAAGCCCGTGCGCGCTCCAAGGCCCTACGCACCTTCACCGCCCCCCTCGCCCGTACCGCGCCGGGGCGGACTTCGAGATTCTTCGGCGAGATCGTGGCCGAGTGCATGTCGCGGCTGCGGTCAACGAGGTTGTGGGCCTCGTCTACGAGAATGATATGGCGTCCACCGCCCTCGGCGAAATGTCTCTGCAGGCGGGCGGAGGGATCGAACGCGTGGTTGAAGTCGCCGATCACGATGTCGCACCAGGATGATGCATCGAGGGAGAGCTCGAAGGGACAAATCGTATGCTTGCGCGCGACTGCTTCCACGGCTTCGCGGTCGAGGGTTTCTTTTTCCAAAAGCTCGCGCAGCGCGGGCCGGATGCGGTCGTGGTAGCCGATGGCATACGGGCAAACGCGCGGGTCACAGCCGATGGGGTCCTCCGTGAAGCAAATCCTGTTTTGTGCCGTCAGGGTGAGGGACCGCAGTCTCGCTCCCGCCCGCCGGAGATACCCCAGCGCATCGGCCGCAGCAATCCGGCCTGGGGTTTTTGCCGTGAGAAAAAAGATTTTCCCTTCGCCCAAGAGCGGCAGGGCTTTGGCAGCAGGGAAGAGCGTGGCGATGGTTTTTCCGAGACCCGTCGGAGCCTCAGCAAAGAGATTGCGCCTGTCGCGGATCGCTCGGTAAACGCGGCGCGCCAATTCCCGCTGACCGCCACGAAATCCCTCAAAAGGGAACTCGAGCTTTTCAAGTGAGGTGTTGCGGAGCGAAATCCACCGCGCCTCGAGCTCGAGCCAATCAAACCAGACGCCGAGAGTGTTTTCAAAAAACTCCTCCAACTCCGCACGAGTGAGCCGTAAGGGCAGGACTGTTTCGCCATCCGTCTCCAGATCCAGATAAGTCAAATGCAGCTCGACCTCTGACCAATCGCGCTGGATTGCCAGAATCGCAGCGTAGATTTTCAGCTGCGCCAGATGCAGCGAGTCGGCAGCACAATCCCAAAATCGATCGACGCTTTTGATCTCCTCGACCACCGGCGGGGAATGGCTCGCGCGAAGCCCATCGATCCGGCCGGCCAGCGTGAGGTCCACACTTCCACGAATGGCCTTCCACTCCACCGGCACCTCGGCCTCATAGTCGCCAGTGCGACGACCCTGCACGCGGCGGTGGGCCCGCCCGCCCTCGAGCGCACGGTCGGACGCACGGAACGCGCCGGTGCCTGCGAGGCCGCCCGTGCGGTGCACAAAGGCCACAAGCTCTCGGACGGAAGTCTGGAAAGCGACAGGTGTCACGGATCAGGAAACTCGCCCAAGATCCGGCGCTCGTCGAAGGGAATCGGCGAGGGCTAAACCCGCTTCAAACTCTCCGGAAGTCCGGTGAATTCAAGCGTCGAGCCATCCGGCTTCCAGACGACGCGCCCGTCATCGAGAATACGAACAACCGTTCCCGATGTGCTCCCGCGCAGCGTCTGCACGCGATCCCCCGCACCGAGCGCGGCCGACTCACAAAGCGACTCGACGATGGCAACCATCGAGTCGCGATCCAGAACACCAGCGATGTAGTGGGCGACAGCGGAGGCGAGTTCGCGTCGGCGAGTCGCCTAAAGATCAGCAAAAACAACGTCGCAAGTTCGACGGCCTATATCGGCGAAGGTGTTTCCGTTGAAGAAAAGAAACGGCGCGGATTTATGAAGTGAGCGAAGGAAATCGAGCGTTTCGACCAGGGAGATTTCGCTCAGGCGTTTTTCTTCCCAGCTTCGCGAGCACGAGTCTCCAACTTGTGGATTAGCGCCGTGCTGCGCTCGACTTCTTTCGCACGCTGCTCGATTGAGGCTGACGACAAGCTCCCAGTTCCAGTTTTTGAGAAAAGCGGCTCTGGCTTGTAGCGGGGATTGTTCGCCAAGACCTCTTCGCGGAGGTCCTCCTCCGTCAACTGCTCCAGAAGATCCAAGCGGAGTTTCATTCATTAACAAGTAAGCCTGAAGGCGCTCGTTTTCAAGCGTGTGTCATGTTTTTTGCCACGACCCACTGGTCGAACTGCTCGGGGGTGACATGGCCTAGCGAGACGGCGGCTTCTTTGAGGCTGGAGGCGTCTTTGTGGGCTTTCTTGGCAATTTGCGCGGCTTTGTCGTAGCCGATGTGCGGGTTTAGCGCGGTGACGAGCATGAGGGAGTTTTTCACATAGCCTTCGATGACAGGCAGGTTCGGCTCGATGCCGATGGCGCAGTGGTCGTTAAAGGAATGGCATCCCTCGGCGAGGAGGCGGACGGAGTGCAGGAAATTGTGGACGATGACGGGTTTGAAGACATTCAGCTCGAAGTTGCCCTGCGAGGCGGCGATGCCGATGGCCGTGTCATTGCCCATGACTTGGATGGCGATCATGGTGAGGGCTTCGGATTGGGTGGGGTTCACCTTGCCGGGCATGATGGATGAGCCAGGCTCGTTTTCGGGGATGGTGAGTTCGCCGAGGCCGCAGCGGGGGCCGGAGGCGAGCCAGCGGATGTCGTTGGCGATCTTCATGAGCGCGCAGGCGAGGGATTTCACGGCTCCACTGGCGATGACGAATTCGTTGTGGCCGGAGAGGGCGGCGAATTTGTTGGGCGCGGATTGAAATGGGAAGCCGGTGAGTTTCGCGATATGTGCGGCGGCGCGGTCGCCGAATTCGGGGTGGGCATTCAACCCGGTGCCGACGGCGGTGCCGCCGATGGCGAGTTGGTAGAGGCCGGTGAGCGAGAATTCGACATCGCGCAGGGCCTGGTCGAGCAGACACACATAGCCGAAGAATTCCTGCCCGAGTGTGAGCGGAGTGGCATCCTGGAGGTGCGTGCGGCCGATTTTTACGATGTCGGCAAAGGCAGTGGCCTTGGCGTCGAGCGTGTCGCGAAGTTTTTTCACGGCGGGGATGAGGACCTCGACAACCTCGCTGGCTGAGGCGATGGACATCGCCGTCGGGAAGGTATCGTTCGACGACTGCGACATGTTCACATCGTCATTCGGATGCACCGGCTTTTTGGAACCTTTTTCGCCGCCTGCGATTTCGATGGCGCGATTTGAGATGACCTCGTTGGCGTTCATGTTGCTCTGGGTGCCGGAGCCGGTCTGCCAGATGCGGAGCGGGAAGTGGGCGTCGAGTTTTCCCGCGATGACTTCATCCGCCGCCTGCGCGATGAGGTCGCGTTTTTCAGCGCTGAGCTTGCCGAGGTCGGCATTCGTGAGCGCGGCGGCTTTTTTCAAAATGCCGAGTGCCTTGATCATCTCGGGCGGGAGGATGTCCTCGCCGATGTCGAAATGAATGAGCGAACGGGCGGTCTGCGCGCCCCAGTAGGCATCGTGTGGAACGGAGATTTCGCCCATCGAGTCGGATTCAAGGCGGTGCGTGGCGGGGTTGTGAGGAGCGGGTGAGGTCATGGGGAAGTTTTAAGATTTAGCGAATTAAGTTTTAAGAAAAGAGCGGAGCGTGAGGCACAAGCCAGCAACCGCACGGTGGTTTTAGAGGATTTTTGCCCGGACAGGGAAGCCGATTCGAGGTTTGGGAAATCCAAAAATGGCGTCAACCCCCAGTATGTGGATTCACTACACTGGCGATGTCGTCAGCCTGATCACAGATGATTTATGCACTGGGGGCGGGGGTGTTTTTCGGGTGGCGCGGAAGGGTGTCTGTTGTCTCAAACCATGGCAATCGGTCGTCCATCCAATTGTGGTCGATGGGGCACATCTTCCCAGCGCTGTCGAGCGTGCATGTGGTGACTTCAAATTGGTGCGGCAAGGCGGGGTCGAAGAACATGAGCTGCGATCCACAATCCGGGCAAAAGGTTCGCTCGCGCTCGGCGAAGGTGATTTTTCGAGGAGTTTTGCCAGAAAACCTGATGCTGCCCGCTGGAAAAAATGTCCACGCAACAACTGGGGCGCCTGATGCTTTCCGGCAATCTTCGCAGTGGCAAAGGGTCGTCCCGCAGGGAGCGGCAAAAATCTCGTAGCGAACTTCTCCGCAGAGGCAGGAACCTTTCATTTCACGAGAAAATTACCGAACTCACGCTCCAACAGGTGTCCAGTCCAGACATTGAGTTCCCAGAGATCAGCAACAGGTTTTTGTGTGTAGGGATAGACTTGCTGATAGCCATCTGGACCGAATTCCGGCGTCATGGTCACCGTTTGAAATCCGCGTTTTTCTTGACCTTTCCAAAGTGCTCGCCACCACCGGACATGGGCTTCGACGAAGTGTTGATACATCGGGGCGCGGGGATCAGGCACTTGTGCTCCTTGATCGTAGCCGATACGTGGCTGGATATGAAGAACGCGCTTGGCGCAAAGGGCGAGGACGTCGGGGAGTTCGTCCAAGACAAGGCGCTCACAGACATTGCACCAGTGGCTGAAGTCGATCGTGAGTTCGATCGGGGGAGTTTCTGCAAGCAAGTTCTTTGAAATGATCGGATGAAATAGGCTACGACTGCGGTGGGTTTCAAAGCCGACACGAACTCCATATTTCTGCGCAATCTCCCAAGCGCGCGTGAAGAAATCCACACTGTCCCGAAATTCCCAAAGATCACTTCCCGCCATAGAGGAATAAAAAATTGGCTTGGCTTCCATGCTGCGAACAAGGATTCGCTCAAAAGCGTCCAAGTGATCGGAGACACTCGAACCTGGATCGGGGACTGCGAACCCCGTGGTGGAAATTTCGGCAATAAAATCCAGGTTTCTGGATTTGAGCGTATCGAGCAATTCCGCCTTGCGTTCGACATCGACGGGAACCGGTCCCTCAAATCCATGAAATCCGGCTTGGATAGTGGCATCGGCTGCGGCGGCATAAGAACCCGAGTGGCCCCAGAGTGTTTTAAAAAGTTTAAGATTCATATTATTTGGTATTTGCAGCTATGCGAAATCCGGCATTGTCTCGGCGCTTATCGCGAGCAAGTGCATCGCGCCAAGAACAGCGCAGAAGGCGAGGAAGGTAATCCCATGCTCCTCCGCGCAGGACGTGTCGGGTTTCATTCCAGAGTGGTTCGGTCTGATAGTCGGGACGCCACAGGTCTTCCGTCCACTCGCAGACATTACCCAGCATATCAAAAAGCCCAAAAGCGTTGGCAGGGTAGGATCCGGAAGGAGTGCGGCGACCAATGCCGATTTTTGCCCCTTGCTCGGTGTAAAGAAAGTTGGCTTGTCTGAGGTCGATCGTCTCGCCGCAGTGATAGGGCGTTTGAGTTCCAGCGCGTGCGGCATATTCCCATTCCGCCTCGGTGGGAAGGCGGAACTCGGGGCCGAGCCACTGACAGTAAGCGACCGCATCGTCCCAACTCACCATTGCCGCAGGCCACTCGGAGGGGAGCCCGGACTCGTGGCCGGGACGAAACCTCCGAAACTCGCCGATCGTAACCGGTGCGTCAGCGATCCGGAAGGACGCGACATCCACTCTGTGGCGCGGCCGCTCGGTGTCGTTGGCAAATTTGTCATTATCATTTTCCCCCATGAAAAACGTGCCGCCGGGAAGTTCTTGGAGGATGACGCTTCCGCTGGATTGCGAACTCCATGCCATCATGTCAGCAGGGCGTCAGCGCTGGGGTCCGCTGGGCTGGCGCTGGCGGTTGGTCAATGGTTGGATATGTGCCCCTCGAGCGTGCGGCCATATAGCGCTGGATGAGCCAGATGGGCATTTCGAGATGGCTGAGGCGCCCGCGTTGGTATCCGGTGGCGTAAAATCCTCTTTGCACAGCTGTGCAGACCTCCATGTCTTCCAAGTGGAAATCGACGAGCATTTTTTCGGCTATGGCAAACTTCTCATCATATTTCGGATCAGCGAGGGCCTCGTCATTGACCAAGCAGGTTGTCAGCAACCGGCTGCGGTCTGCAGAAACCGGATCGATGCGATACCAAAAAACTCGATCTGCCGCCGTAAAAAGCAGGAAACTGGGTTGGCCCAAAAAAACAGCCATCTGGCGATAGTGTTCGGGATCGAGTGTGGGAATCGGTTTGAAATCCGACTCGTCGCTTGAGGTGACACTTTCTTTATAAGGCAGGTTGACGCGAATGGAGTGGGCGCGCTCGGCGTCGGTCCAGGTGTCCCTCGCAGGCATCAGCGGCTGCAGGGTTTTGCAATGTGCCCCCAGATGGTGGTAGCCCTCCATAAAATTCTCAACGAGGACCTTCCAATTGAAAGGGCAGTCCCACTCCTTTGTGATAATGACCTTCATGTCGCCCAGGTTCCAACCGCGCAGATCGCGATCGAGTTCCGTGTATTGTTCAGCCACAGGGGCGGCATCACCTGAGAGATTCAGAAAGACAAAGCCATGCCAGACTTCACAACGAAAGGTTTTGAGCCCCACGTCGTCGCGCTGGAAGCACTCGGCTTTGTGCATCTCGGGACACCCTTTGAGCCGACCGTCGAGTTCGAAACTCCAGTGATGATACGGACACAAAAATATCCGCGTATGTCCACAGCCAGGTTTTCCCTCCGTGGCATCAGCTGGGCCGTGTCCATCGTAGCCGAAGCCCGGTGGCATGATATCCATCGCGCGGTGTGGACACACCCTTGAGAGGACCCGGATTTCGCCATCCTTGCCGTGAACAACGATGAGAGGTTCGCCGAGGACATCGAGATTGATGAAATCCCCAGGCTTCGGAATCTGGGACTTGTGGGCGAGACACACCCAGCCTGCGCCAAGGATATGAGCCACCTCCCAATCGAGGAACTCTGCATTTGTGTAAGAGGCCGCCGGGAGTGTGCGACTGCGCTCAAGCGGAATGTCAGCGGTCGCTTGGATATCACGTAGAATATCTTCCACGCTGAGGTTATTGTGAGGATGACGATAGTTATGCCCTGCATGGCCCAACCCGTTGCGCCCGGTGAGGGGAGAGGCGCCGTCCTTGACGGTCGCCTCTGAAAAAAACGTCGTTGAAGTATCCATAAACTTTTTATGGTTGGGCGAGGCTTTTGATGGGCTCAAAGCTGATACCGGATTCGATCGGATTTTCCTTTTTGATGAGTCCAAATTTCAGCCACCACTTGGATGTGAGAGCCCAGTGCTCCTTGATTTGATCGTTTTTCAAACCCAACGGTGGATTGCCGGGAATGACGCCCATGAATTGGGCCGCCTGGGACAAATCAAAGCAATAAATGCCGCCAGAGAAGGGCTTGTCATCCTTGCCGAGGACGTCTTCGACATCCTTGACATCAAACTTGATGCCCTTGGCGATGATCGCATTGCCTTCGGCGGGATTTTTCCTCCACCAATCCACGGCGTCCCAATAGGCCTTCATCGCTTTTTTTGCGATCTCCGGAGTCTTGGTGAGGAATGCATCGCTCATATAGAGGCCATCGCCGAGAAGGCCGGTTTTCAACCATTCCTCTTCACCCGAATTCGCCACGGCTTTCGAGCCTTTCAGGGATTTCAACACCTGGCCTCCGAAGGGTTCCCAGAACTCGCCTGCAGCAACCTTGCCGCTGACCATGGCCGACACGGCATCGTCCATCACGACGTTCACATATTTCACCTCATCAAATTTCACTCCGTTTTTTTCGAGCCACATGGCCATGAAAATCTGAGTGAGCCCGCCTTCCAAGACGGCCACAGACTTGCCCTTGAGGTCCTCAGCCTTCTCGATCTTTGGAGCGAGGATGATTTTATCTGTGCCGATGGACGGATTGGTTATGGCAACAAGTTTGATTCCATTGGCCGCGTCGGCCGCGATGGGACCGTATTCGCCCGTGCTCGAGGCAACATCCAGATTTCCGGCCGTCATCTGCCCGAAGCTCTCATAGGGATCCTCTATAATCTGAATATCCAGATTGATATCGGGAGCGAGGTTCTTCTCTTTGGCAATGAACCAGAATCCATATCCCGGCCATGAAAAGAGCGAGACGCGGACTGTTGGAATGTCTGCGGCGTGTGCATCGGCGAAGCCGACACAGACCGCGATTGCGAGTATTGCGCTTTTTATTTTCATAGGTTTTTTGCGGTTGGGTTGTTTCAGTGGTTGTTCCGGAGATGGGGAAAAGCGAGCCAGCGGAGAAAGCGAATGAACGCATCGGAGATGAAGCCGAGGACTCCGATCATCAAGATGCAGGACAAAATAACATCCATCCGCACGACGCGGCGGGCGCGCATCATCACGGCACCGATGCCATCAGTGGATGCGACGATTTCGGCGATGACGAGATACGTCCAACTCACTGCGAGCATCTGCCGCATGGTATCCAGAAAAAACGGAAGAGCGGCTGGAATGATGACGGAATGGATCGCTTGAAGGCGACCTGCACCAAGGGTGCGGGATACTTCCACGAGGTCCTTTGGAACACGCTTGGTGTCGTCCATGAGAAGGCTGATGAGGAACCAGACAACGCCGATGACAAGAAGGGCGATTTTTTGTTCGTTGCCGGTGCCAAGAAGCGCCAAGAGGAGAGGAATAAAGCTTGGTGCCGGAAGATAGCGTAGCGGCGAAACAAGGGGATTGAGCAGGCCCTCAACGGCGGGAAACGCTCCCATGGCGATTCCGAGCGGCAAGGCTATGGCGGCGGCAATCAGAAAACTGATTCCGATCCGTTGCAGGCTTGCGAGCACATCAAGGGCAAAGTCTTTTTCGGAAAACAGCCCGACTGTTGTTGAGAACACCTGCGTGGCCGTGGGAAGAAGGTTGGTGAACTTCTCCGCGCGCGGCGCAAATTGCCAAGCCAGCATGAATATGGTCAACCCAGCCAACATGAGCGTTAGTTTCGCGGCAAAGGCGAGCGGGGATTGGTAATCAAACCAACCCTTGAAAAATCTCCGAAACCACTCGGTAGAACCCTGATTCCCTTTCATTGAGGTGAGATATTGCGGCATGGCTCGGGAAGTCACAATAGGAAGACCATCCTATGCCTTTTGCATCTGTGTTTGGGATGCGAGAATGGCCTCGTGACGGTTGTGAACGCCCAGTTTTTGGAACATGTGGTCGAGGTGGTTTTTAACGGTGTGGGGACTGATTCCGAGAATCGTGGCGATCTCGTCGTTGCACTTGCCGAGGCCAAGCCAGTGAAGGACCTCCACTTCCCTTGGGCTCAGGTGGGCAAGACGGGAATCACGCAGTGAATAGGCCGGCGCACGCGCTGCTCCCGAAGCCTTGCCAGTGGTTCGCACGGGGGGGCTGTCCGGAGCTTTGAAATCCGTTCCCACGGCACCACAAAATCGGCCCTCTACGAGTATTGGAGAGATACGGCTTGTGATACGAACATGCAAATCCCCGAAACGATAATCGATCGGATCCAGATGGCAGTGCGACAGCTTGCGCTTGGGAATCCAATACCAATCGCCCTCATCAGGAGATTCGTAACCATTCACTGGCACTAACGCCGGTTCTCCCGCTGCCCTGTGCCAACAGGCCACAAAGCGGCCAGAGGCATCATGGCCTGCCGCATTTTGAAAGTGCTCGTCCCGAGCATCCAAAGCATTTGGCTCCCAGACCGACCATGTCGCAAGGAATCCTGTATGGGACTCCAAAGCCTCGCGTAAAATCCTCGAATAGGTCTCACGATCGCGCATCCCTGCCGAATGCAGCGATGCGAAGGCCGAAGCAAGGAGCGAGGAGGTTTCAATCACGCTTCATTCCCCTTCAGAAGAGTCTAGCGTAGCGGTCGGTTTCCCATTGGCTGATCGTCTGGTGGTATTCGCGCCACTCCTCGGATTTGTAATGGATAAACTCGTCACGAAGGGCCTTGCCAAGGGTTTTTTCCACGAATGGATCAGCGGCGAAGGCTTTGACAGCCTCGTCGAGCGTACGAGGGAGTTCACTGATGCCACGCGCGGCCAGTTCAGGCGGGCTCAGTTCATAGAGGTTGTCTTCCTGGGCAGGACCCGGATCAAGATTTTCGCAGATTCCCTCCAGACCAGCGGCCAGAACCAGCGTGGCGGCAAGGTAAGGATTGCAGGAGGCATCGGCATTGCGAGACTCACAGCGACCACCACTCATTGGGACGCGAACGGAATTGGTGCGATTGTTGCGGCCGTAGGAGTTGAAAACGGGGGCCCAGGAATAGTAGCTCATCAGCCCCCGGCGCACGAGGCGCTTGTAGCTGTTCACCGTCGGCGCAAAGGCGGCGCAGAGGGCCGGGCCGTGCTTGAGGATGCCAGCGATGAATTGATAGCAAAGCGGCGAGATGCCAAGCCCGCGCGGATCGTTTGCCTTCTCACAGGCGAAAAGGTTGTTTCCCGAGGTATCGGAGAGCGACATGTTGAAGTGCGCACCGTTTCCAGTGCGGTTGGCAAAAGGTTTCGGCATGAATGTCGCCAGAAGCCCCTCCTCAGCGGCATAGTGCTTGGCAAGCATTCTAAAGAACACATACCGGTCGCACATCGTCAGCGCATCCGAGTATTTGAAGTCGAATTCAAACTGGGAATTGGCGTCCTCGTGGTCAAGCGAGTAGAGGTCCCAGCCGAGTCCATTGATGGCGGTGCTGACCTTGTCGAGCCACTCGTAGCGGTCGAGGAAGCGCTTCACGTCGTAGCAAGCCTTCACCAGATCGTCGTCGGGATTCGGAATCTCGAGTTGGCCGCGATCATTGAGCTTCACGACAAAAACCTCACACTCGATGCCCAAGTTGAAGCTGAATCCCATCGAGGCCGCGGCGGCGAGTTGTTTCTTCAATGCCACACGGGTGCTGATCTCGTAGGGTTGTCCATGAAAGGCATTGTCCGCTGGAAACCATGCGACTTCGGGATTCCAAGGCAATTGGAATCCGCGCTCCAGATCGGGAACCGAATTGATTTCATCGTCATTCGGGCTCTGGCCGAGGCCGTCGAGCGCATAGCCCGTGTAGAGTTCCGAGCCGGCAGCAAAGTCCTCAAAATGCGCAATCGGCACCACCTTGCCTTTCGGGATTCCGTGTATGTCGGGGTAAGCCCCGATGCAGTATTTGACGCCTTTAACGGCGAGTTGATCGGCTAAATGCTTGGTATTCATGATTTGATTTAAATAAATGTGAGACGACGGGTGAGGTGCTCTGGGTTAATGGCATAGAAGCCTTCATTCCATTCCTTGAGTTTCCAATCGAGGTAGATTTTCTTGAATTCCGACCCGAGTGCTAGATCGATAAAAGAATCTGCCTCAAAGGATTCAAGTGCATGAAGGAGTGTCCTTGGCAGGAGCTTCACTCCGCGTTTTGCCAGATCTGCAAGACTGAAGTTGTAGCAGTTTTCATTGAGTGGCTCGCCAGGATCAAGTTCCTGCTCTATACCATCCAATCCCGCAGCGAGCTGAACGGCAGCAGCAAGATATGGGTTAACGCTCATGTCAGGAGAGCGGTTCTCAACACAATAGCGGTTGAGCGGGAGCCGGATCATAGCGGAGCGATTGTTGCGCCCATAGGCTGTGAGAACGGGAGCCCAAGAAATATCTGGCATATCCCCTTGTGCAATGAGACCCTGATAGCTGTTATATGTCGGAGATGTAATCGCCACAATGGCAGGAGCATGACGTAGAATTCCAGCTGTAAAATGATAGGCCAGCTTGGAAAGTGGAATGCCATGTTTTTTTGCAAGCGGGTTTAGGTTTTTTTCCGGGGCAAAAAGATTTTCACCGGTCCGCAAGTCGGCAAGGGACATGTTGAAATGGTTGCCGGATCGAAAGTCATTTGCAAAAGGCTTTGGCACAAAACTGGCGATGAGCCCCATGGATTCGGCAACCTGCCTGGCCATCAATCGTAAAAAGACAAAGCGATCGGAAATCGTCAGGGCATCGCCATAAGTGCAGTCGAATTCAAATTGGCCATGCCCACCCTCCTGATCGAACGAAAAAAGCCCCCAGCCAAGTTCTTGCATGTATTTGGACATAGGCTCAAGGAACTCAAAAGATTGAAGTGTTTGGTGCACATCATAACCCGGGCAAATCCCTTGGAAGCGATGCTTGGCAAGACCAATAGGATTTCCCTCGACTGCATTGGTGTCACGGAAGACATAAAACTCTGGTTCGAGTCCGACATTGAAGCGAAAACCCAGTTTGGCCGCCCGTTCCAACTGTCGCTTAAGAATTTGACGGCTGTCATTTACATATGGTGAGCCATGATAATACAGGTCACCGAAAAAAAAGGCTTTCGATTTATCCCAAGGGGCAACTATGAGCGTATCAAGATCTGGCACAGCCGCGCACTCATCTTCCTGTGGCCCCACGAGTCCCATGCCATCCATCGCTCCAACAGTGAAAAGTTCCGAACCCTGGGCCATTTTTTCAAACGCAGCCATGGGATTTGTTTTAGCCTTCGGCACACCATGCACGTCGACATAGAGGGAGAAGCAATGCCGGACACCCGCTGTCTCCATCTTGGTCCGAGTCGCAGAGATTTTCTTGGGATCGACATGAAAATCCTCTGGGATCGCAAATGTTGGCGTTTTCGGTAGGGCGGGCATTTTTTTCATAAGAATTTCAGAAGTAAAAGTTTTCAGGAACGCAACCCCATTCATGTGCTGAAAGGGGTGGTTTTTCCACAAGCGCACGGCGAAGACGCAACGTGAGTTCGTCCACCATGAGGCCAAAAAGAATCCGCCCATCCTCAGCGCAACCTAGTGATGGCGTGCCGGTGGTGCCATTGAGGCTCGTCTGGGAAACCGGATAACTAAAAACCAACCCCTCCGTGCGGTCAGGGTCGTCGGCGATAGTCAAGGCGTCTGAATTCACACATTCAGGGGCGAGGTGCATGATGAGGTCACATTCCGCTTTGTTGGCGTGCAGGTCCGCAGCATCAGCGGTGAATCGACTTGCGATATCAGGGGTGAGAGTAAATGAATCGACGAATCCGACTTGGATTTTGCCCAGAAGTTCGAGGCGGATTTGATCCACGGCGACCCGGAGTGGCGCGTTATTTCCTGCATGCGCGTTTACAAAGAGGATTTTTTTCCAGCCGGTGGCTTCAGCCCACCGCGCCCATTGCACCAGTGTCTGAATGAAGGTCAGGGGTGTGATAGAGAATGTGCCCGGCCATTTGGCAGTATGACCGCCCGATGATGTCAAAGAGAGGGCAGGAGCGCAGGGAACCCCGGTTTGCGCACTGGCTGCGACGCACAGGGCCTCGGCGATGATCGTGTCGGTGGAAATCGGCAGCGCGGGACCATGCTGCTCGGTCGCTCCCAAGGGCAGAAGCAACAAATCACACTTGCCCTGCAAAGATTGGATTTGTGGCCAAGTCATACGGGCCAGTTCTAAAGATGGCGATTTATTCAACATCGTCGCCAATCGTGGTCATGCGAGGTATAGGGAACCTTTCCTGGACTTCTGCGCACGGTGGATGAATCAATTCTTCAAGATGATGGTGTGTGGCACGAAATGTCGCCGATGTAAACTGCGCCCGATTGCGGGGACGGGGCACGGGGTTCTCGATGAGTTCGGAAACACGGCTGGGATTTGTTCCCAAAACCAAGATGCGATCTGACAAATAAACGGCCTCATCCAGATCGTGCGTGATGAAGAGGATCGTCACATCGACATTTTTCCAGATATCGAGCAGATAAGCCTGCATCTGGGCGCGCGACTGGGCATCCAGCGCGCCAAACGGCTCGTCCATAAGCAATATGCGGGGGCGATTTGCCAAGGCGCGTGCAATGGCTACGCGTTGCTTCATGCCGCCGGAGAGTTGGTGCGGATAGGAGTTTTTAAATTTTTTAAGGCCGACGAGGTCAATCCATTCCAGGGCCTCGGACTCGGCGACACTCAGCGATTGCCCTGACATGCGCAGGCCGAACATCACGTTTTTCTTCACGGTCAGCCACGGAAAGAGAGTGTAACTTTGAAAGACCATACCCCGATCCGAGCCGGGACCTTGGACTTGGTTGCCATCCAGCAGGATTTCTCCAGAGGTGGGTGTATCGAGCCCCGCGATAATCCGTATGAGTGTGGATTTTCCACACCCCGAGGGACCCAGCACACACATGAATTCCCGCCGAAAAACTTGGAAGGAAATGCGATCCAACGCTGTATGTTGATTGCCACCCGAAGAAAAGCCCTTCGTCAGATTGCGCACATCCAAAACAACCGGACGATCCTTTAGTTTTGCAAAGCGTGTCGCGACATCTTGATTTTGTGGGAGATATTGGGAATTCATGTTTCCAATGCCTTGGAGTTTGAAGTGAAAAGGCCCTTGAAAAATCCAGAGTTCTGGTTTTGCTTCCAAGGAAAAAGCCCCCGTCCGATGAAATCCAGCAGACGGTCTGTGGTAAACCCAATCAAGCCGATAAGAAAAATACACGCGAAAACATTGTCATAAACCCTGTATTTAGCTTGCTGATTAATGAAGTAGGAAATGCCGGAACTTGTTCCGATAAGCTCGGCCACAGTAAGATAAGTCCAAGCCCAACCGAGCAATATCCGCATGTCGCTGTAGAGATCCACCGAAATTCCCGGAAGAACGACTTTAAAAAGAATCTGGAGACGACCGGCCCCAAGAGTCTGCGCCGCCTCGATGAGCGAGGTATCCAGTTTGCGGGTTGTATTGGCAATCACCAACACCTGCTGAAAAAACGTGCCCAGAAAAATAATAGCTATCTTCGGGGAGTCGTAAATACCCATCACGGCAACGGCCAGTGCGCCAAAAACCGGTGCCGGCATATAGCGAATAAAATCAACCGCCGGTTCACCCAACCGTGAGATCAACGGAAAAGTGCCGCAAAGAATTCCGAGCGGAACACCGAAAATCGAACTCCAGAGGAACCCCCAGAAAATAATCTGGATACTGTGCCAGATGCTCTCGTGCAGCCAAGGTTCACCATTTCGCCGAGGGGGAGTGGTAAAACTTTTGTAGAGAGCCAATACCACTTCATGCGGCGCTGGAAGAAAAACAGGATTGGCAGGAATGCCTTGGGCAGGCGGAAAACCGGATTTTCCGAGTTTTTCATTTTCCAGAGCAAAGGTTTTTTTCTCCACCAGTATGTCTGGCTTGAAATAAGACACCTTGCTCGGATCGGTGATTTTTATCAAGGGATGCCAGACAAAGGGAACATAACTAACAATACACCAAACAACAATCGGTAAAAGAAATGAGAGCCATACCATAACGGTCTGGGTCAAGTGCGTGAGCGGCGAGAAAGGAGCCAGAAGATTTTTGCGGAAGAGATGCTTGTCGATTGGTCTTGTTTGTTTTTTCGCTTGATCAACGAGTGTGGTGCTTCTTTCTCCGTTTGGTGGCGATGTGGACGACATTCGGGTGGTTCTGTGCCGTGTGAATCCACGGCACAGAAATTGTAATTCTGATGCTTACAATCCCTCGGTAATAGCAGGATCAATATAATCCGCAACAGTTTGAGGTTTTTCGTAAATTTTCATTTCCACATTGAATTTATCAACAACCGCGCTGGAACCGTAGATCGAACTCAGGCCGCTTCCTTGAGCAAAAGCTTTTTTAGCTTCAGCGAGTGTGAGGATTTTGGTTCCACCGATAAAGGCCTCATACTCTTCAGGCGGCAGATTTACACGGGCTGCCATGCTTTTGACTGCATCGGAGCGAGTTTTGGGATCGTTGAAATAATCAACGATTTTATACCAGACTTGCGCGACTTTTTTCCATTCGTCGGGATGGGCGGAAAGGCTCGCGGGATTTACGGCAAGCACGTCATAGATCAAGCCCGGGACATCCGCACTGGTATAGATCGCTTTCGATCCGGGAACGGCTTTAAGAGCTTGACCTGCGTTGGGTTGCCAAGCTCCAATCGCATCGACATCACCGGAAGCAAAGACTTTGGGCGTTTCGTTCGTGGAAACATTCACAAGAGTAACGTCGGATTCCTTGAGACCATTTTTTTCAAGGGCATTGATCAGAAGCAAGTGCTCCACCAACCCCACTTCGAGACCGATTTTTTTGCCCTTGAGATCTTTAATAGATTCGATGCCGGGCTTCGCGACGATCATATCATTTCCATTGCTGAAATCATTGATCACAATTGCCTTGCTCGGAGCACCCGTGGCTCCCGTCACAAGGGCGTCCCCATTCGTCATGCAAACGCCGTCCACCTTGCCAGCGGCAAAGGCTTCTAGGCTGGGCATGTATTCGAACCACTCGAAATCTACTTCCACACCTGCCTCTTTGAACCAACCCTTATCAATGCCAACCTGCCAAGCCACCCAACCAGGCCAGTCACTATATCCAATTTTCAAGCCTTCCGCCTGAATCATGCGGCTGGACGCGACAAACCCAAGGGTCACGATTGCCAAAGTGAGAAATGTTTTTTTCATTTGTAATATTATTTTTTTCTTCTGATGTAATACGGGTCAAATTCAGTAAGCACACTCCGTGCCAAGTCTAAAAACGTCCTGTGAGGCACTGAGAATGGGCATCCGGAGATCATAGTGCCACATTACTCAAGATGGAGATGCCTTCTTTTGAGCACGCGATTGCTCGAAAGGAGACACCTTTGATCAATCCTTCAGAGACCGCAGATAGACTTTCCAAGCCCCATGATGAGTGATGTCGGGAGAGGTTTCCAAAGCTTCGGATTCACAAACGAAACCTTTAACCCAAGTCCCGTCAGCGAGCTCCAGACTCCCTATTGCCAGAGGCGGCGGGACAAGCGCCACGAAAGAACCAAATTCCTCGATCGGCATATCCCAGATCTCAACCTCGATAGGCATCCCCTCCCCGGTTCGCCGCAGGAGTCCGGGCTTGGGAGGTTGGGTTGGCAGTGCATGGAGTCGGTAGTTCGCGCTCGTGGTGGTAGTACGGTGAAGTCTGGCGCGACGGTCTGTGAGTTGGTGATTGAGGGGTTGACCGCTGAGATGGGCTCCCACGACGGCCACTGAGATCATATCTCGTATTGTGGATTGGTTGCGGGCGATGGACGCGAGCCATTTGTCCTCAAAAGCCGGGCCTACCAGAGTGACGCCAAAGGGAAGGCCGTCGGGGCGAAATCCAGCCGGGATGGCAAGAGCGGAGAGATCGAGTAAGTTGACGAAATTCGTATAAGTGCCCAGACGACTGTTTAGCTCAACGGGATTGGCGAAAACATCATCCACGCGATAGATGGTCGGTGCGGTGGGAACAAGGAGGGCATCGATTCTATTCCAAACTGGCGCAATCGTGCTGCGGAGACGCTGAAGTTCGTAGATGCCTTGAAAGGCTTCCACGGCGGATTTAGGGGTGCCACCCGTGATGATCCCTCTTACGACGGGATCGGTGTCATCCGGATGCTGACGAATGAAATCGCCCACGGAGTGATCGCGTTCCGCAACCCACGGCCCCCCGTAAAGAAGTCGGGCGGTTTCGAGAAAAGGATCGAAATCCACGGGAATGATCTCGCAGCCTTGTGTGCGAAATTTTTCCACGGAAGCATGGAAAAGTTTCTCGGATTCGGTATCGCCGAAAAAATCGAGCCTTTGGGGAACACCAAGACGCACCATGGCATGGCGAGCGGGCAACTTGGGGACGGTGCGAGACCACGGATCGCAAGGGTCAGGGGTGGCTGCTATACTGAAGACCGTCTCAGCGTCCTCGACGGTATTCGCGAAAATGCTCACGCAATCGAGCGAAGCGCAGGCTGGTAGAACACCACGCATGCTGAGAAGGCCACGGGTTGGTTTCAGGCCAACAATATTGTTGAACGCCGCAGGAACTCGACCCGAGCCCGCAGTGTCCGTGCCAAGCGAGAAAGCCACCAATCCCGCAGCGACAGCCACGGCCGAACCAGAGCTCGATCCCCCGGAAATAAAATCCAAGTGGTAAACACTGCGGCACGCGCCATGAGGAGTTCGCGTTCCTACAAGCCCGGTCGCAAATTGATCCATGTTCGTTTTTCCAATCATCAAGGCCCCGGCATCGCGGAGTTTCTGGACGACGAAAGCGGATTCCGCAGGCGTGAACGCGAAAGCGGGACACGCGGCGGTGGTCGGAATTCCCGCCACATCGATGTTGTCCTTCACCGCGAATGGAACCCCAAAAAGCGGCAGCGAGGAATCCATGGACAGAGCCTCTTCCAAAACCTCATCTTGGGGGCGAAGAAAAATCCAGACGCTGTCCTCACCGCGCCGGGCAATGGATCGATAAATCCCTTCGAGCAGTTCTTCGATGGTTCGCCCTCCGGTTTGAAGGTCGTGACGGATGGATGAAATAGTCATAATTCGAGGACGATGGCTGCAAGATGCTCGCCTGCAGCCACAGGTCGGTTCTCGGCGGCTGCAAGGGAATGAATTTGTCCATCACAAGGCGAGGACACGCTGATTTCGGTTTTCATCGATTCCACAATGAACAACACATCCCCCTCGGAGACGCGGTCACCGGCTTTGACCAGAACTTTCCACATGTTGCCAGCCACCGGGGAATCCACAAAGCGGCCATTCTCGGGGAGGTCGATGCCGGTGTGGACGGTTGCCACGGGAACCTCCTCCTCCACCTTGAAGCCAGCTTCCGCCCAACGCTCGCGCTCGGCATGAAAGGACGCCTGCTGCTTTGCTTTGAAGATGGCGCATTCGTCGGCGATTGATTTGAGAAAGGCTTGGTAATCCCTCAGACGGAATTCGCTTTCCTCGATCTTCGGGGAAAACCGTCCATGCGGAAAATCCTCGCGAATCTGAAGTAATTCGTCACGGCTGACGGGATAAAAGCGGATTTGATCAAAGAATCGCAGCAGCCAGGGACGGGTGAATTCCTTGGTGGCACGAAAGCGGTTCCACATCTGAATCGTGCGACCGACAAACTGATATCCCCCCGGGCCTTCCATACCGTAAACGCAGAGATACGCACCGCCGATGCCGACGGCATTTTCCGGTGTCCAGGTGCGGGCAGGATTGTATTTGGTGGTGACCAGGCGGTGCCGTGGATCGAGTGGCGTGGCGACCGGGGCTCCCAGATAAACATCGCCAAGACCGAGGACCAGATAGCTGGCTTCGAAAACAATCCGTTTGACCTCATCGACACTCTCAAGCCCGTTGATGCGCCGGATGAATTCGATGTTGCTCGGGCACCAAGGGGCATCGGGACGGACCGACTTCATGTAGATGCGGATCGCCTCCAGCGTGCTCTCATCCTCCCACGAGAGGGGAAGGTGGACGATGCGTGTTGGAACGACCATGTCATCAACCGCCGGGAGGGTTTCCTCCAGGGCCTGCATTTGCTGAAGCAGGCTTTTCAATGGCAGGATGGTGCTATCGAAGTGGACCTGAAGCGAGCGGATGCCCGGCGTGATGTCGATAATGCCCGGTATAGTTTGACTCTCGAGAGCGTGAAGAAGCGCTTGAACGCGGAATCGCAAATTCAAATCCAGCTCGAGCGGACCATATTCGATCAAAAGGTAGTCATCGCCTGCGCCGCGATAAACGACGCGTGGACGGTTCCCGGTAGCGGGAAGATCCATGAGCACGGCCTCATCGAGATTTGAGACGGATTGAGAAACTCCAGTTCGTTTCAAGCGCACCCGGTCGCCGGCCTTCAACTGACCCAGCTTCCAAAGCTCTTTTCTGGCGACGACCACCGGACACACGAACCCTCCAAGGCTTGGACCGTCAGGACCAAGAAAAATCGGCATGTCCCCTGTGAAATCGAGTGCGCCGATTGCATAGGCATTGTCGTGGATATTCGAGGGATGCAAACCCGCCTCTCCCCCGTCCTTTCTGGCCCACTGCGGTTTTGGGCCGATGAGGCGCACGCCGGTGCGACTGGAGTTGTAATGAACCTCCCATGCCGTCGAGAAAAGCATGGCGATATCTTCATCGGTGAAAAAATCGGGAGCGCCATGCGGGCCGTAGAGAACACCGATTTCCCAATCCCGTGTGAGCACCGGCCTTTCGGAAACGGGGGCTGGTTCTCGAAGAGGTTGCCCACCTGCGATGCGCAGAACATCGCCCGCTCGCAGAGCCCGTCCTCCATGACCGCCAAACCCTCCCAGAGTGAAGGTGGATCGACTGCCAAGATACTCCGGAACATCGAAGCCCCCACGAACGGCCAGGTAGGCGCGTGCCCCGGCGCCCGCTGCGCGGCCGATCCGAAGTGTTTGTCCTGCCGCTGCGGAAACTGGTTCCCAAAATGCCACGAGCGAGCCGTCAAGAGTCGCCTCCATTTCAGCCCCGGTGAGACAGAAGACAGCAGGCGAGCGGAATCGAAGCGTCGGGCCGGAGAGGGTTATTTCAAGGCCTGCTGCAGAGGGCAGGTTCCCGACCGCTTGGTTGGCCAGATTGAACGAGCGGTCATCCATCGGCCCGGATGGCGGAACTCCCACAGCCCAATGCCCGAGGCGGCCGGGGAAATCCTGTACAGTTGTTTGAGTACCCCCCTCGAGGACATCGATTGCGAGGGACGGAATGGAGAGGTCGCGCAGCAAGGCCGTGCTGACTTGTCCAATTCGGAAGCGCGCATCCGCCAGAATGCCGCGAAGATAAAACTGATTGGTCTCGATGCCGTCGAGACGGGTATCCGCCAAGGCCGCATCAAGCTTGCAGATGGCGGAGTCTCGGTCCGGCGCAGTAGCGATGATTTTTGCAAGAAGCGGATCGTAAAATGGTGTCACCTCCGTACCCGAGGCCACCCAGGCATCCACGCGCACGCCAGCCGGAAAATGCACCTGGGTGAGCAAGCCCGCGCAGGGTTGGAAATTTTTGAAGGGATCCTCGGCGTAGAGGCGGGCTTGGATGGAATGTCCCGATGGCTCTCGAAGCTTGTGAACCCAGTCCTCGGGAAAGGATCCTGCAGCTTGGAGGAGCATCCACTCGACGAGGTCGATGCCGAAGACCTCCTCAGTGACTCCATGCTCGACCTGCAATCGTGTATTGACCTCCAAAAAGTAAAATTGGTTTTCCGAAGCGTCGAAAAGAAACTCCACCGTGCCGGCGGAGGCGTATTGCACGGAAGCCGCCAAGTCGTGCGCCGCCTTGTGCAAACGGGCTCGCGTGTACGCATCCAGTCCGGGCGCGGGGGTTTCCTCGATCACTTTCTGGTTTCGACGCTGTGCCGAGCAATCGCGCTCGCCGAGAACGATCACGCGTCCGTCGCCCAAACCGAAAATCTGAACCTCGATATGGCGGGCCACGCCGACGTATTTTTCAACATAGACGCCACCCTCTTTGAAATTTGCCTCGCCGAGGCGCGTGACGGCGGAGAATTTCTCCCGCACCTCGCGCTCGTCCGCGCAGAGTTGGAGCCCGATTCCACCTCCGCCCGCCGTGCTTTTCAGCATCACGGGAAACCCGATCCGGTTGGCCTCGGCGACCGCTTCCCCGGCATCCCCCACAAGGCCGCTTCCCGGAAGCATGGGAACACCCGCGCGCCGAGCAAGATCTCTGGCGATGTGTTTCAGGCCAAATTCAGCAAGGTGTTCCGGACGGGGACCCACAAACACAATTCCCGAATCGCGACACTCCGCCGCAAATGTCGAATTCTCGCTTAAAAATCCGTATCCCGGATGAATGGCATCGACTCCGAGGCGCTTCGCTGCGTCGAGGATGGCATCCGTGCGGAGATAACTTTGAGCGGCGGGTGCGGGGCCGATACAGACGGACTCTCCGGCCATGTGCACATGGCGGGCTTGACTGTCGGGCTCGGAGTAAACGGCCACTGTGGCAATGCCCATGCGATCCAGCGTGCGAATGATCCGGCAGGCGATCTCACCCCGGTTCGCGACCAGAACCTTTTTCACGGGCGGGCCTCCCAGATGGTTACGCGGATCGGTGTGGGATTGTAAGCGTTGCAGGGATTGTTGAGCTGGGGGCAGTTCGAAATGAGGCAGTGCACATCGCGCTCGGCGAGCATTTCGACATATTTTCCCGCCTCCGAAACCCCGTCTGCAAACATCAGCCCGCCATCCGCGGTGACCGGCACATTCATGAAAAAATTGATATTGTGGGCCAAGTCGCGCTTCGTCAGGGGAAGGCCGGACAACACCATTTGAAGCAGGAAGCTATCGCGGCAATTGTGCATGAATCGTTTAGCCAAAGCATAGCGGACCATGTTGCTCTCGGCCGCGCAGGCGCCGCCGAGCGTGTCGTGCCGACCGCATGTGTCCGCAGTGATCGTCAACATGGTGTTCCCCAGATTTGAGAGCAGCGCCGTGCCGGTCGTGAGATAAATGCCGCCCTGTTCTCGGATGGTGACCTGGGCATCATAGCGTTCCTCGAGGTCTGTCGCGTCGAAGAAAAAAGTATCCGCCGCCTGATTCCCCTCCAGGTCAGTGATGCGAAGCGTCTCTCCGGCCGCGATTTTGTGAATCCATCCGTCCCCGGCGGGAATGACCTGGCTGAAAGCCGCATCCGCCTCGCTCAACGGGCTCTCGACATAGTTCAAGGTGCTCATAAAAAAAGACGCTCACTGAGTTGCATCGCCCGTCCACACTCCGGGCGGAAATGACGGCAAAAATCATCCTGTCCGGCCGCTTCGCAGCGCGATATCGAAATTTCCACGGGAATCCTCGGATACTCGCCGGCTGGATGCATGGGATGCGGGGAATTTGAAAAAACGACCAAGAGATCGATCTCGCTACGGAGCGTGACGCAGGCCCCGGCGTGGCAATGGGTGGGATGGTATTCCAACCTGCCAGAGTCGTCCGCTGTCACCTTGCTGAAAAAATTCACATTCGCCACGACATCCCGGAGTCCGAGCCCGTGCTTGGCCAGTTCGATTAAAAAATTGTCGTGGGCGTTTCGAAGAAAATCGTTTCGCAACTCTTGGTAACTCCCCTCGCCGAACGACCTTTTGACAATTTCCGCCGTCGTGCGGCCACCGAGCGGATCGTGCCATCCGAGCGAGTCCTCCACGATGGAGGCCATGGCATGCCCCATGTCGCTCATCAACACATGTCCGCGCGTGAGTTTCGCCGTGTGCAGAGCCTTGAGGGTGTCGGGGACATTCAAGCGGTCGAGCGGATTGGCCGCATTGAAAAACAATGCCGAGAGGTTCGCTCCTGAGCCGCCAGCTTTGATTTGGATCGCCCGGTGCCTGGGCACGCGCATCGACCACATGCCGCCGCCGGGAAGAGATTCGCTGTAGTTCATTTTTTCAAGGGATGAAGTGGAGGAATGATGGTGCTGGTGAGCGTGAGCTTGCCGACCTTCACACCCTTGCAGGTCGCGAATGCATCGCAGATTTTACGAAGCGTCATTCCGGGCCCCTGCACGAGAATGACCTCCATGATATGGTCATCCTCGAGTTGCACTTGAAGCGATCCAATAACTTCATCGAGATGAAGACGCTTGAGGTTGGCGAGATCGGCCAGGATGTTGTTTTTCCTTTGGCTGTAGAAAAGCGTGATAGCGCCGGCCATGACCGCGTCGCCTGCGTCCTTGCGGTGTTCGATCAGACTTTCTGCGATCATCGAGGTCAGCGCTTGTGATCGACTCTCAAAGCCCTTCTGCACTACCAGGCCATCCAACTCGATCGAGAGATCCCGAGGCAGCGAGACGCTGATTCGGGTCACACCATTAGGAACTTTGCCCCCCACTTTTGCCGACACACGTTTCATTAATACGAATCATTACAAATGTAATACTATCATTGCAAGCCTTGTTTCTTTCATCCCGTGGCGGGATTTCGGAGAAGTCGTGGAGTGTCTGGTAATCGTTCCCGGGCCGGGGGTGATGCTACAGATGCCGAATGAGGTCGCTTTTTTCGAAGCGGACTTTGGGAAGGGTGGCGTATTTGTCGGCGGCAGAGCGGTAGCCGGCGGCACAGGCGACGATGGTGTTGAAGCCCTTCGCGGGGAGATCGAGGATGGAGTCGTATTCGCGCGGGTCGATGCCTTCGAGCGGGCAGGTGTCCACGCCCACAAGCGCGGCAGAGGTCATAAAGTTCCCAAGGGCGATGTAAACCTGGCGGGCGGCCCACTCGCGGACCCAGGCTTGGCGCGGGCCGGCGATGACATCCGCCATCATCATGTCGCGATAGAAACCCAGCGACTCGAGTGTGATTCCGCGAACCTCCGCGATGCGGGCGAGGTATTTTTCCATGTAGGGAATATCGACCTTTTCGGGAATGGCGAAGACGACGAGATGCGAGGCGTCGGTGATCTGGGATTGGTTCCAAGAGTGCGGACGGAGCTTCGCGCGGAGGTCGGGATTTGTGACGACAAAAAACTGCCAGGGCTGGAGTCCGTAGGACGATGGCGAGAGGACGAGGGAGTCCTCAAGCGCCTGCCAGACCGGAGCGGGAATGATTTTGGAGGCGTCGAATTGCTTGGTGGCGTAGCGCCATGTCTGGGCGGCGACGAGCTGGTCGGTGGTGATGGGATTCATGCCCCGCGATGGGAATGCGGCGAAGGCGTGACATCAAGACTTTTCATAGAACCCCATCACGCGGGGTTCCTTCGCAAAGCGGCGCATGACCGGGTCGTTCATGAGGTAGTTGAAAAAATCAGATGGGATTGTGGGCTCGGTGGCCCGGAGGATGGCGGCGGCCTTTCCAAAATCGCCGAGGCGCATGGCGACATAGGCGGCGCAGAAATCCTCCGGTGTCGTGTGTCCCTGGGAGAGGTAGGAAGGAAGGTATTCATCCATCGTTTCACTGAGCGCTTGAAGACAAAGAATCGTGATCATTTCCGTGGAGGCTCGGTCGGGCTTTGATCCGCGCAGATTGAGCAGGGCGGCGAAAGCTTTGTTGGTGGTGGCGACCGCAGATGGTTCATCCTCCTTCAATGGGGTTCTGGCGTCGATGGCGCGTTGGATGCCTTCGGAGACGCCGCTCCCGTAAAAGAAGCGACCAACGAGGATGTTTGATCCGACGAAGATCGCCAGCACTGCAGCAGCAGCTAGAATTTTAATATTCAGCAGCTGATTGGGCCCATCCATGCGCTTGGAGGAATCCTGCCGACTTCTTCTGCGGCGGGGGGAGCCGTTGGGGGCGGGTTCGAATTGTGGATACTGCCCGGTTTTACGCAAACGCTGGCTCGAATTTTCGAAGGGCTCCGGATCAGGGTTGTCATCAACTCGGCGCGGGCGGATATTCCTTTGTGTTTTCTGGGAGGAATCTGCGGCATCGTCGAAGTCCCTGTCACGTCGCGGAGGCAATGGAGATTTTTCGGGCAAGCTCATGGTCTTTGTTTGGATTTTCGTTTCAGCATTCCGGCGCGCATGTAGAAATCGTGCGCGCTTTGCAAAGAGTATTCCAAGCTGCGGCTGCTCTTCCAGCGAGTTATCTGGCGAAAGCGGGCGGAATCCACCACCCAGCGATCCACCCAGATGTCTCGGGCGCGGTCTCGCGTCAAACTGGGAGCGGATGCCCGGAGTTTCGGGAAGGCATCCACGATGACGGAGAAACATTTGATGATAACCTCAGGCACGGGAATGGTGACGCCATATCCATTTGTGGTCAGAGCTGCAGCCTTGATGAGCTCGAAGTCGGTGATTGTGTGATCGGAGGCGATGTAAAAAGGACCTGAATTGCTGCTTTCCCAAGAGATGTTTACTGCCTCAAGGAGGTCGTCAACGGCGATGAAACTGTATTCCTTTTTTCCCAGGCCGGGTTTCGGTCTGACAAGGCCTGCGGCCATTTTGAAAAGCGGAAGCGTGGCGGTATCGCGCGCGCCGAGAACCATCGGCGGCCGGAGGATGGTGACGGAGCGCTCAGCGTGAGAACGGCGAATGGCGTTTTCGAGTTCGAGTTTGGATTTGCCGTAATGTGTGATGGGCGTGTCGGCGTCCTCCTCGGTGCGGGCATGGGTTCCGGAGGGGGTTGGACCGCCAGCGGCTTGGGAGGAGAGTACGACGATCTTGCAATCAGCAGGAAGCGCCGCAAGAACACTCAGTGTCCAGTCGACGTTGACACTTTGGTATTCTTCGCGACTCCTTGCAAAAAGAACTCCAGCAGAGAGCAAGGCGTGAGTGGGGCGAATGTTGCCCCAAGTGGATGGATCGGCGTTCAGTGCTACGACATCCGCGCCGGAAATGCCCTCAGCACTGAGCTGCAGACGGAGTTTTTCCGCATTCCGGACAGGAGCCAAAATGCGTGTGCCATGCCGCACTTCCTGAACAAGCATATTGCTGCCCACAAAACCGGTTGCGCCGGTGAGGAGCAGCGTTTTCATGCCGGACAGTACAGGGCGGGATCAGGGAGTGGACTGGGGAGTCGCACCGGCAGCGGGTGCTGCTTGTTGGTTTTGCTGGCGCTGGATTTTATACTTGTCCACAACGGAACGGGCGTCGGCATCCGTTTCGGCGAGTTTGATGAGATCGGTGAGCATCTCGGTGTAGCGGGCTTGAACCTGCTGGGATTGCTCAACGAGGGACTCGCGTTGTTTGACGAGATTGCCCAGATTTTTTTCCGATTCGACCAGTGAGACGATCTGGCGATCCAGATTTTCGGTCTGCCATCTCATGCTGCGGCCGTTTTGACCAAGACTGCTGATTTGAGCGAAAAGAAAAATCGCAAAGGCAAGTGCCAATAAAGCAAGGGGAAGGTGGATGTTTTCAGGGCCGCTGCTCTGCAAGGTCGAATCTTCGATGGTGTAGTCTTCCATGGCTTTGATGGTGGGGGTTGCTTAGTTGGCTTTGGTTTCGATGCCGTATTTTTTGAGCAGTGTGGCGATCTTTTGGTTTTTGTTTTGGAGCTGCAGCGTCGCGAGATCGCGAATCACCGAAGGCCCGACTTGGTTTGCAAGTTGGGCTGCGGAGTCGATGAGTTGTTGCTGGGCTTGCAACTGCTGCTGCTGGCTTTGGATTGACAGCTGGTAGACTTGAATTTTATCCTGCTGGTTTTGAAGGCCTTGCTGAAGGTTCTGATTGTTCCAATTGGACACAAGGAACCAAAGGCTGAGGAGAACGGCTAAGGAGCAGGCAGCTGTGGATATGAGTTGTTTGGGCATGATTGGGTTGTTTGCGACTAAGGGTTTACAAATAAACTCCAAGCGCCGCGCGGCGTCAAGTTGGAATCCTCATGATGTCAGCGACCGTTCAAAAGTGAACTGGGATAATTCACATGGAAAAATGTTCGAGGAAAGATCACGTATCTTGCAGGACCTTGCCCTCGTGCAAGGTAGCCGATCGATGCCGCTGCAGACCTTCTTTTTTTATGAAATCCAGGAATGCCCCAGTGCTTTGACTTCGCTGAAATACTTCGCGGAGCAGATGCCATCTCTCGCGGTCTGTGCGGTCGGATATCTTCTCGGGGTTCATTTGGGCGAGGTATCTTATCTGGTTGGCGAAGTCTAGGAGTTCCTGCTCGCGGGGCCTGATACAGCCTTGGCTACGCACTTCCAAAATCTCTCCGCAACGCACCTGCCAAGCGAGGCTGTGCATGGTTTGCTGTGGAGGGAATTCACGATGTATCTCGCCGTGGGTGGCATGCCAGATGTGCTTGCCGCATTCAAAGAAGCCATACCCGGTCTGCGTGGCTATGACTGAATGGCCGGAGTCATCGACTAGTTGCAGGCTTCAGGGGTCATTCTCCGGCATCCGATTGCCAACAGCGGCTATCTCCCCTTCGCTGCACAGTCGAAGGAGAATTTTTTCACACTAAAAGTCTTCGATATCGGCATGCTGGGAGCCTTGAACCGCCTGCCCATGACAAACATCATGCGACAGGACTATGGTTCCTGCTAAGGCTACTACGCTGAAAATTTCGTTGCGCAGGAATTCCACGCCCTCGGTTGGCCGACCGCTTGTTGGCGGGAGGGACAGGCTGAAGTGGAGTTTCTTTGCGAACACCAAGGCAGGGCCATTCCTGCGGAGGTCAAATCTGGCCAAGTCACCCAGTCCGAAAGCCTCGCCTCCTTTCAGGCCAAGTATCAACCTCCGTTCTCCTTCCTTCTCAGCGGCAAAGTCCCACGCGGACAGGCCAGTTCCGCCAAACGCCACCTGCCTCTTTACATGGCTTCTAAAATGTGGTCATAGACATTTTGATCAGAGATGCATTTTTTAGAGTCTGTCGCCCTATGATTTCGCACCTTGCGGATGTTCCATTTTTTCGCGATGAGCTGGCTGCTTTGCATGCTGCGGAGTGGAAACATCTTTACGCGGATTGGGATTTGCAGACTGCTCTTGCAGAATTTTTGAATCAAAAAGCGGATGGTTCCTTGCCTGCGACGCTTGTTTGGCATGAGGGGATGGAGTTGGTGGGATCGGTGAGCGTGGTTTTCGGCGATTGTCCGGCGCGGCTGGATTTGGATCCATGGCTTGCCAGTCTATATGTGGTTCCGCAGAGGCGGGGGCTCGGACATGGCTTGGAGCTTGTGCAAGCGGCTATCGAGTTGGCGGCGGCTGCGGGAGCGAAGCGGTTGCATGTTTTCACGGAGTCTGCGGAGAAGCTCTTTCAGCGCTGTGGTTTTGAAATGCTGCAGCGCACGATGCTGCAGGATCTGCCAATCAGCGTGTTGTTCAGGACACTGCCTTAGCCGGAATCGCTACGAAAAAATTCGCCAGAAATCGGACGACACGGCAACCATCCCTTCAATCAATGAATCACCAAAGGCTCGGCACGCTGCGTTGACTCATCGAGTGGAGCGGCATAGCCTTTGGTAGGTGAAAAAAAAAACGCCAGAGCATGGCAAGGCTTCTGAAAAAAGTCCCCGGCCTCAGCGAGCACGAAAGAATCCTGTTCGCCCGAAGCCTCTCAGCCACACCCGACGAAAGATGGGCGATGCACCAAGCCCATCTGCGCTCGCTCGGCTTGTTGACGCGCTCGCAGAGGAAGGCATTCGGTTTCAATTCGCCGGAATGACGGCAGCCATTCTGCAAGGGGTTCCCGCCACCACCTTGGATACCGACATTTGGCTGGAACTGCCAGAGCGCCGCTATGTCAAAGCGCTTGATATCGCAAAAAAACTTGGCGCTGAGATCCTCGCTCGCACCGTTGTGGCTCTCGAGGACGACACATTAGTGAATTTTCTCTATCGCATCGATGGTTTGAAAACCTTCGCCGACGAGTATGAACGAGCCGAAGTGCTGGAGTGGCTTGGGCGACAAATCCGCGTCCTACCGCTGCAAAGAATTATCGCCAGCAAGAAATACATTCGCCGCCCAAAGGATATCGCTCATCTTCCGCTCCTGAATCAAACGCTGAAATTGAAAAAACAAGCCGCCGAATAGCTACCGGATTCCCCCAAGAAACGCCTCCGTCTCCTTGGTATTGTCGTGCATCTCCGCGACAAAGCTCGCGCAACCAGACTGCATACCTTCAAGCACAGCCGCATCGGCAATCATGCTTTCGGCATAAGCCTTGAGCTTCTCAAACTCTCCTGCGGCATAGCACCCCAGCCCGAATCGCTCGAAAATCCCATCCGGATTCACCGCCAGCGAAAGCAAAGCCGTCCGCCCCAGCCCCGACTGAATGAAGCTGTTCGGCCATCCCTCCCACTCCGAGGTATTCACAAAAACCCGAGCCGCATCGTAGCGACTCTGAATTTCGTGGTAGGGAACGCTTTCAACGAATCGGAGGTTCGGAAGATTCGAAGCACGAGATGCCACAGATTCCCAAAGTTCGCAATTCTCGGGAGGGCAGATCATTTCAAAGGAACTGCCGGGCATGGCCTCGACGAGATCAAGGAAAAGATGCGGGCGTTTGATCGTTTGACAGCGGGAGACCCAGAGAAAATCGACGGCTTTAGCAGATGGCAGCTGCGTTTTTCGTGGAAAAATCAGATACCTGTAAAGGGTGGCAGACATGCCGCGCTTTGTGAAAACATCCCGCTGGTCTCTGGTGATGGCGTGTCGGGCGTCACATCGACGCACCGCAAAATCAAACAACCTGCCAAGAACGGGCTTCTCGCGAACGAAAGCTCCATTGATCTCGCTGTCGAGTGCACAAATGAAATCGAGCTTGTAGCCGAGAAGAGGCCGGAAAAGCCACAAGGCAAAAAGCCATGCGGTCCATCCCATGACGACAACCCAGTCGGGTTTCTCTTCGCGCAGAACTGTGAAGACACGGGGCATCGCGCCCAACATTTCTCCGAACCGGCCAGTGTGAAATTTGCCGACGTTTCTGATTTTGACGCCTTGAAGAAGAATGTGATCAGCCTGTCCGGTGTCTCCCGCTGCGATGATGACATCGTGGTTGGTCATTGCCAACTGGCGTGCCAGCAGAGCCACCTGGAGCTCGGCTCCGCCCGAGGTGCGCTGTTGTGTTTCATCGAGAATCCAGTGCGCGTGGCTTGATAGGAAAAGGATTTTCACGTGTTGATGCGAAGGACTCGTGCGGGGTTTCCAGCCACCACCGCGCGGGGCGGCACATCATGCAAAACGACCGATCCAGCGCCGATTACAGATTCATCACCCAGATGGATGCCTCCGAGAATGACGGCATTCGCTCCCACCTCCACTCGCTCGCCCAAAACGGGCACGGGGCCACCGGGAGCCTTCTCCCCGATGGTGACAAATTGCCGAAGCACACAGCCCGCGCCGATCTTCACCTTGTGATGAACGACGAGTTTCATTCCGTGATGGAGTGCCAAGCCCGGGCCGATATCCGACTTGTAGTCGAGTTCGATACCCATGATCCAATGGATCAAAACCACATAAAGACCGAGAACCGGGAGCCCAAGTGGCCAGAACGGGGTGCGGCGGATACTCTGACAAAGCCGGAAGAAGCAAAGCACGATGCGTCCTTTGGGGTTTCCCTTGTTGGCCTTCCAATCTTGAAAGATTCCAGCCATTGTTTCAGCGGTCGATAACGTGCATATCCAGTTTTTCATACCGGAACACCATCTTCCCGACAAGGAGCGACGGGCCAAGTGGGAGGCCGGAGGGGTCCCCGATCTCCTTCCAAGCGGCAAGGCGGCCTCGGCGCAGGCCTGGCTTTTTCAAACATGGATGGCCGTGCGCGATGAAGTGGATTCATCGATCGTTCAAAGCCTCCCCGAAACCGGAATCGTGGTCACGCTGTCCAATTTCCTGCCGCCGAAATTCCGCGCCTCAAGGCATCAATTCATCGCCGCCGTGGTGGCCGACTTTCTGCCGCATCCCGGCGCGCAGCTTCAGATTCTGCAAAACGCAGCGCATGCGAAGCGCCTTCCCGGATCGATCTTCATGCCCCACTGGCCGCAGCCAAATCTCATTCCACGCAACCCCGCGCGGGGCGATGCGTTTGAAACTGTGGCGTTCTTTGGCGACGAACAAAATCTCGCCCCCGAGTTGAGAACGGAGGATTTCAAAAAAGAATTACAAGAGGAGTGCGGATTGCAGCTGCGGATTCAAAAGGCCGACGCGTGGCACGACTATTCGGCCGCCGATGCCGTGCTGGCGGTGAGGGATTTTTCCAGCGCCCGGCATCTCCACAAGCCTGCCACCAAACTCTACAACGCATGGATCGCCGGGGTGCCATTCATATCCGGCTGCGACAGCGCCTGTGCAGCTGAAGCCAAGGACGGAATCGAGTATTTCATGGCACGATCAAAAACCGAACTCCTCGAACTTCTCTCCCACCTCAAAAAAAATCCCGCGTTGAGGCGGGCAACCGTCGAAGCGGGACAAAAAAAATCGGCGTCACGCAATCGTGACGCCGTTCGCAGTCTTTGGGTGGATTTGCTCGAAAAAAATCTCCCGGCTGGATTCGAAAAATGGATGTCGATGAGCAATTCCCAGCGGTGGCTTTTTTGGTCAAAGCAATATGCCGTGTGCCTTCTCGACAAAAAGCTCAGGTCATAATTGGGATTTCATGAAGAGTCTCTCGCGAAGAACCCAGAGGGACCAAAGCGGCGACTCGCGAAGGGCTGCCAGCAATTCGGCGGCAAATGCGGAAATATTTTTTCCACCAATGCCCCCTGCGGTCTGCATGTGATGAAGAGCGGCCGCCTGCCTTGTGTCGCCAAGGGTGCAACGCATCCTCATATCCCCGTAAAAATTCCAAAAAATGCGTCGGTTTTCAGAGGTCAACCCGTTCCTGAAACTTGCGAGAAGCGATGATCGAACAAGTTCTTCACCGAATCGACCAAGCCAAATGCGGCTGACAATCTTGCCAGATTCGATTTCTGTTTGCTCTGCCGAAGCGTGGGAGAGGGATTTTTCGCTATGGCGGTAGGCCACAAAACGATCAGGGAGATTGGCAAGGCGTCCACGCTCTGCGAGGCGGCTCCAGAATTCCCAATCCTGGCAGATTTTGAATTCCTCATCGTAAAAGCCTTCGCCAGCTCGAAACATGACGCCAGTGTGTATGAAAGGATTCCTGAAAGGCATCGACCAGCGGATTCCGGAATCGTGCAGCGGTGCATGAATGAGTCCGGAGCAGGCTCCTTTTTCGTCAATGATCCAGCCATTCACGCCCACCAGAACAAGGTCGGGGCAGGACCGAATTACCGCCCACTGCGCGGCAAGACGCCCCGGAAGCGAAAGGTCGTCGGCATCCTGCCGCGCGATCCATCTACCCTTCGCTTCACGAAGACCTTGATTGAGGCAAGCCGTCTGGCCCTTGTTGCGATCGTTGAGAAGAAGTCTGATGCGAGAATCCCCCGCCGCGAAAGAGCGCAGCACCTCGATACTTCCATCCGTGGAGGCATCGTCCACGATGAGGAATTCAAAATCGGCGTAGCTTTGCGAGAGGATGCTTTCGACGGCGGGCGCAAGATAGCGGCCTCCATTGAAAACCGTCATTAAAACCGTGATGGCGGGTCTATCGTTCATTTCAGCAAATGCTCCATGATGCGGCGATGGGCATCGACCCACGGACCGATGCTGAAGCGCGCAACGGCATTGGCACGGGCGGCAGCGGATTTTTCAGGCAACCCAGGAAGGGCTTTTTTCAAGGCATCAGCCAACTCCTCTCCGGTGGGCGTGTGGAGTTTGTCGTAGTCCAGCGGGGAGGGAACAAGAACGCCGCACTCCTCGCTCACCAATTCGGGCATTCCCCCGCTTGCCGAGCCGATGATGGACAAACCGCAGGCCATGGCCTCAAGCACAACCGTGGGACAGGGATCCAGGTATTTCGGGTGGATGAGGACATGGTGCGAGGTGTAAAGAGACGCGGCATCGGCTTGGGAGAATCGGGAAATCCTTTGCACATGGTTTTGAACTCCTCGACGGGCGATGTGGTTTTGAAAGTCGCGCTCCCCGTTTGGCCATTGGAAGTTCCCAGCAACCGTGAGAGTGGCATCGATTCCCTCTCTGCGCAGGATGGCCAGCATGTCGAGGACATGGATGACCCGATCCCTAGTGCCGTGCGTGCCAGCCGCCAGAAGCCGAAGAGGCTGGTCGGCTGCGCGGGACGACGCAGGCTGGAATTTTTCAACATCGACCGGATTGAAAAGAATCTCGGAGGGAGCATCGCAAGGACCAAGAAAACGATGGGCGGACTCCTCGCAAAAGCAACTCTGGTAAATGACGAAGTCGGCCATTTCACGCAATCGCCTCATTGGCCCGTTGAACCGCTCGCTTTCCCTTCCTGCCCAAGCGGGGTATCCCACGCCGTTTTGGTTCCAAAGAATTTTTATGCCGCGCGCCCGGCAAAGTTTGAAGAGCGCCTCTGCGCATTGGGGAAGGCTGCTGCTGACGGCATAAAGGACGGAGAATTCCAGCTCCTCGCAAGGCAGCGCATCCCGAAGGGCAAGCAATTTTACGGCCCCGCCGTGAACGGGGCGTCCATCGTCCAAAACACCACCAAAACTGACGGCCAAATTCTCCGACCTCAGAATTGCAGAGCGAGCCTCGTGCAGAGCCCGCGCATTCGCCAAGTTGAGCAAGGAATGAAATCCCTCGCGGATTTTCCATGGAATCAAACTGGAGATTGCCTCCTTCATTCCTCTGCTTTTTTTTCTGGATTGGCTAAGGGAACCAGAGCCACCTCCATATCGGGTGTTGCAATCCCAAATCTAAAGCTTCGCGGCGTGTTGACGAATTGCTGAAGCGATTCCGGGTAGGATGCAGCCAACACCGAAAGGCCGCGACGGAATGTCGCTGCGGGAACAGCGGAAGCCAACTGCGACGGATCTTCACTGACCGTGACCGAAGCGCCTAGCAGAAATGTGACTTCACCGGGCGTGGATTTTGGCAGATCGGCACGGCACAAGAACGGACCGGCGAATGCCAACAGAAGCATCAGAATGGACACGCCAGCAGGGATTCCCAAGGCAGGGGCCTCACGAACTTTGTTGTCTTGAGTGGTTCTACCTTGAAATTTTGTGATCACAATTCGAGCCAACTCACAAAGCATGATCCATCCCGATCCGGCAAGACAGGCTTGGAGGGGGATCGTAACGGCATAAGGCCGCACGGAAGCGTCCCAAGGTGGCGCAAACGGGATCGACGCTAAGATTCCCAAAAACGACGCTGTAAGCCATGGCGCGTCGGATTTCCAACTCCTCAGAAACCACGGGACAACGCCCGCAATGCAAAATCCCAATATTGCCAAAGCGGCAAGCCTCGTTTCACGGCCGAAGCGAAAAAGAAAGCGGCGGGAAAATGTCTCGCCATAAGCACGGGCTACACCCCGGGCAAGAGATGCGGGATCGTCACGAAGACGATCCCTGTTGATTTGCATGATTCGTCTCGTGTCACCTTGATACTTGAAGTAGCTGTCCTCCCAATCCGTGCCGTGCAAAAGTCCATGCAGGGAATACGCAAAGTTGCCGAATGCCACGCCCTCGCAGCGCAAAAGTGTGGAAGTTAAAACCCCGTTGGACAACAGACCCGACAGACCAAAAAAGGCCGCGATAGCCACCGATGCAAACGATCGCCAAACGGAAGTCTGCTGCCGGTGCGCCAAAAATCCGGCAGCCAAACTGAGAGTCGGCAAAAGAAACAATGCGCCAGGTCTTGCAGAAAATCCGATACCGAGGAGAAAAATGCCGGTGCAAAAGACGAGCACGCGGGAGTCATGGAATCCCTTGACGAGAAAGGGAAGCGCGCACAACCCGGCGAGCAGTCCAAAGTTTTCCGTCATTACGGCCCCACAGCCGTCATTTCTGAAGTAAACCCATACAATCAGACTGAGGCAGAAAGCCGCAAACCATCCCAATCTCCAAGCTAGAAAACGGGCGGCAATTCCACATGCCAGCAGGACCAGGCCGACCGAAAGATAAATGGCAATGGAGAGGTTCAGCCCGGCAAGCGCGAGGAGCGACGAAAGGAACGCAGGATAAATGAGGCGCCCATTGAAAAATAAATCGGTCCCGCCTGTGGAGGCGATTTCGATCGCTTGAATGAAATGCACCCAGGCATCGCTGCGCGGAACAATTCCCGCCACCACAAAGGATCCCTGGGAGCGTGCCTCGACGAGGTAGACAAAGGCGGCCGCCCCAACCGGCACGAGGGAAAGAAGACATGTCCCCATGCAGGTGAACCACCCGCGACGCGACGCCCACATCGCGACAAGCCCGGCCCAAAGTGCAGGCACGGCAAGTCCGTCAAAAAATGAAGCCGCCGTTTGACTCGGCCAAATCAAACAGGCAAGAAGGAAAGCCGCTGTGGCGGCTATTTTCAAAGGCAGGGTCGAACGCGAAGCCTGGGCGGAAAAGTTGGGCAAGGCCCAGAAACAAGCGACAAGGGCAACCACCCAGAAGGTCAACAAAACGCCCTCCGGCAACGACCACAAGGGCCACACAACCTCGTAACGCCGATTTCCCGGCTGAGAGCCGTCGCTTGTGGAAAACAAAACCTCCTGCTCCTTGAAGGCATGGCGGCCAAATCCCCCATTGCGGATATGTTTTTCGGAGGAATTGGGCACCGCCAAGGAAACACCATTCTCCAAGAGACGCGGCATTTCCGGCGGGACCATCGCTCGTCCCCAGATCCTTGGCATGCCGTCTTCCACCTTGGATACCAAAAGATACCCCTCGCCCTGAGCAGGCTGGATTTCAGAACGCTTTGAGAGGCCCAGACTCAAAGGAAACGAAAGCACGAGAGCGACGACAACAAGCGTGAGAGGCAGTAGGATGCGTGCCCGGCTGTTCCAAGTTCCCATAAGCGCACTCACACAAATCGCAGCTTGCGAGCCGCGAAACCCACCATGCGGAAGAGGAGGATGCCATGACGAAAGCGCTGGATATTGGTAGACCCATAGGTCCGCTCACGATAGCGCACTGGGATATCCCGGATTTTGAGGTTGAGCTTGTCGGCTCCGAAAAGAAGGTCGAAATCACCAAAGGGATCGAAATCACCAAAGTAACTGCGATTCGCTGCGATGGCCTCGTAATTGGCGCGCGTCAGAACCTTCGTACCACAGAGCGTGTCTTTGACATGCTGGCCGAGCAGCCAGGAGAAGAGGATGCCGAAAAGCTTGTTCGCACAAAGGTTCAGAAATTGCATGGCCTCCTTCTCCATCGGATAAACGAGGCGACAACCATTGGCAAAGTCGCAATGGCCATGGGAGACGGCTTCGTAAAATTTCGGCAAATCCTCGGGGGGCATTGTGAGATCGGCATCCAGGATCATGAGGATGTCGCCCGCGGCCATTGAAAATCCGAGCCTCACAGCATCTCCTTTGCCGCGCCCTGTCTGGCGGGCGACGAGAATTTTTTTATCGGGGTGGGCAGCTTGAACCTTCAGGATTTGTGCCCATGTGTCATCGCTCGAATGGCCCTCAACAAAAATAAACTCGATATCCCCGGCGAACGAGGGTGTGCGACGGATGGCGTCCGCGATGTTGCCAGCTTCGTTGCGCGCGGGGATGACGATGGAAACCGAAGGTGCCGCCAGGCGAGCGCCAGCTTTCCTGAAGATGGAGATGTTTGAGAGACAGAGGAAAGAGAGGAGTGGGGAAATCCAGCGGTTGAGTAAATTGGAGAGAATGGGGATTTCTACGGGAAGAAGAATCCGGGAGCTGTTTTTGATGCACTCCCAGCCTGCCAATTCGGCGATGTTCCGGACATCCCCGGGCGAGAGCCAGTTGAGAACCGGATGGCGTTCTCGAAGGCCGATCCATGACAGGAATGTGAGAACCGGACGCCAGAGGCCATTGTAAGTCGTCACAACAACCCTTGTTGAATCTGATGCGAAACGGTGGGCAGACCGCATGATCACTTGGGCATCGCTGCAATGGTTCAGGGTATCCGCAATGACGATGTAATCGAAGGTTTCCTCAAGCGACAGTTCGCAGGCATCCGCCGTATGGATTTCGGCGTCCGGGTTCCACGATCGCGCCTGCAAGGCTTGGGAAGGCGACGCTTCTATGCCGACCTTGCGGCGACTGTTGATAAAAGAAAGCAGCCGGCCCGAGCCGCACCCGATTTCGAGAATGGAAGCCGTGGCTGGAATGATGAGGTTCAGGTAAAAGGCGAGTTTTTTGCGGTACGCAATGGCGCCGCGCTTTTCCTTTGGTGGGATTTTTTGGGATTCGAGGTGATCGGCCATGTTCAAAACGACAGGAGCTTTCGGAGATTTGCCGCCGGACTGGCGGCCTCCGGGATGCGGATGAGCGGGAGAATTTCGCCTGCAGGCGGTTTGGGAAAAGACTCTGGGCAACCATCGAAAGCCAAGCCCCCCCAGAAAACCTGCTCAAAATAAGGTGAGCTTCGGGGATAGAGAACCGCCCGCCTCGCAGCCAAGGCCCTCCAGACAGAAATAGAAGAGGTAGCGTCACCGGGCTTGAGAATATGCCATTTCTCAGGCTCCCCCAAAGGCCTCATGGGAACAGGCAAAGCGATGGCAGGATTCCAAATTTCCGCGATACGAAGATTCAGCACATCTTGCACGGCGGGCACCACCAGGGTGGCACCGGGAAGAATTTTTTCCAATGGCACCCCGTGGACTAAAAATTGAAAACGAAAAATGGAGGCCCTGGCCTCATGGATCGGCCAACCGGCCACTTCCACTTGGGCGTCACGGGAGTTTGTGCAGGAAATATTCCATTCCCGCAGCGTGGCCCGAACCCATTCCATGATTTCGTCCAAATCCGCATTGCGTCCGGCCAAGTGGTTCCACCGAATGGCCGATGGAAGGCATCGAGATCGGGTGCGCCTTTGAATGGTGAAACGCAATTGACTGAGGTGGGCGGCAAGCAATGCAGGCCGCTGAACGGGTATTTTCTTTTGAAAGACCTCGTTGGAAGGCAGGTCTTCGTAAAGTTTCACCAATTCCGCAGCAAGGGTCGACGTGGTATGCGAACATTGCCAGCGGTTGAATTGCGACTGAACAGTCGGGGCCAGCGTGCTCTTGCGAATATCATCGATGATTTTTTCGGCAGCTTGTGGGGCGGATTCAAAAAGCGAGAGGGGATCGAGGATGTCTCGCGCAACACCGATCGGCGGGCACAACTGCTTCAACCGACATGCGGCTGCCTCCATCGCCGATTGTGGCCCCCCCTCCCATCGGGAGGGAACCAAGTGCAGATCCGCAGCGTTGTAGAGTTTGTTGAGTGTGTCGCGGGAGAGAATGTTTATGCCAAAGTCGTCGCCTGCGATGCCTGCCTGACCTACAAAAGTGAAAGGAATCCCCTCGCTCTCGAGCTCGGCTCTGATCCAGTGCCGGCGCGGCCCGGCAAGCAGGACATGGAAGCTGGCACCCGCTTGGCGCACCCGCTTCAGGATAGCCACCATCATCTCCGGAGCTTTCTGAAACTTGGGCGTTTTTAAATCGGCACCCTCCGTGTCCCTGTGGAAATTCGCGATCACATAGGCGTCTTCGGGAATTCCGAATTCGCGTCGTAACGCCTTTTTATCTTCGATCGGAAAAAACAATTTGGGATCGATCGTGTAAGGAATGTGAATCGCCGGAAGCCCGAGAGCCTGGAATTGCTCCAGAGCCTCAGTCGAACGCGCCACCCACAAGTCAACCCAGGTCTGTCCAAGAGCAAACTCCGGCTGCTTGACATAGAAAAACGGGGGATTATCAGCATGGGCGATGACGAAGGCTCTGCGCAAGATGCCGGGTTCGACCATGGCCAGGTTTTGCCAGAAGGGAGCATGTAAAACCTGTGCCGCCGCTGCCGAGGTTTTCCGGATTTTACCTTGGAGCGATGCGCGAATCTGCCGGAGATCCTCATCCAGCGCCCACCCCTTGCCGTCGCCGGGTGTGAAATGGACCTTAAGAAGCATGGACTATGAGTTTCTGCACAAGGTTGAAATACTCGGCACACATGCGGGTGCCGGAAGGAGGCGATTCCAAGAGTGCTTTTTTGAATTCCGGCAGGCGCGAGGTGAATTCGTGAAGAGTGGCCTCGAGATCATCGCTGATTTGCATTCCGTAAAGCCGGCCCTGATCAACCGTGCCACCGGAGTCGCGATGATAAAGCAGCGGCAACCCGCACTGGAGCCCCTCGGCGACATGCATCGCTCCCGGCTCAAAGCGCGAGGCGCTCACATAGGCGTCGCACTCGCGTAAAATCCCAGCCAGGGCGGCTCCGATGGATGGAGGGAAGGTGCGGGCGGATTTCCACTTGAGTTCCGAAGGCCAGCGCCCGATCACCCAAAGTTCAGCTTTCCCGCGAAGCGGGCCGGAGATGAGTTCGTCGATCTGTTGGTAAACATCGAAGCCTTTTTTCCAGTTGTCGGACCAGTGGTGGGTTACAAATCGAACAGGCTCTCCGGCGGATCGTTTGCGAGCACCCAGTGGATGAAAAAACCGGCTGTCAGCACCAGGAACGATAAGAGAGTGCGGTTTGGAGGCGTCAAACCACTTTGCGGCGTGATGGTCGCGTAGCCAGCCGGACACAAAGACGGTATGGTCAACCATGCGGTTGGTGCGGGCGAGAAGCTCATCCATCCTAGTTGTTTCTTTACGAATGTCGTTGTCGTTGATGCGATGCAGGCAAGGGACACGGGGGTGGTTTTTTTTAAATTTTTCAAACTCCTCCACGCCGAATTCCGTGTGCGCGCTCAGCCCCGTGTGCGTGAGAACGACGGCATCGACCGCCTGTTTGAGATCGAAGCGAACCTTCCATCCGCTGAATTCAAAAAAACGCACAAGCTGCGATGTCCACTGATTGGCCCCGCCCCAGGAGCCTTTACGCGGACGCAGATTCAGGGCGACTGTGGCCACGGGTTTTTTGGAGAAAAAAGACATCAGCGAGTCTTGAAAAATGGCGAGGCATCGACGCAGACGCGCTCGCCGCGCATGTAGCGCTCGCGCTTCCAACGGGATTCCTCCGGTTTGCACAGCAGGCGCCGGAGAGTGCGTTTGATGTGGTTGGTCAATCCTCCACGGTAGGTCTCCATAATGTTCTCACGCGACTCGACGGTGGCATCCGCAGTACTGCGCGGCATGAAGCAAGTGTGGAGACAACGCAAGGGCGAGGATTCCCAAGCATACTCGAGTTCCAATCGGCGTTTGAGCGATTCAGAAAAACCGGGGCGAAAGACCGGAGAGCCTCCGTGCAGGCGCTCGGGAGTGTCTCCACCCCACGACTCGATCGCAGCGAAATTGTAAAACTTCGTGATGCTTCGGCTTGGCGGGGACATCCAACCGCAAGCGCGATTGGCATCGATTTTTTCGCAGTGCAGGACATTCCCCAAGACCATCCAATGACTCTGAAAATCACCATTCAGCACCATTTGGCGAAACTGCAGCAAACCGGCGGGATCGTAAATCTCATCGCCATCGACGGCAAACACCCAGGTATCCGAACCGGCGTGCGGTTTTAAAAAATCATGGGACTCGCCCGGATGCGCAATCGAGTGGAGGCGCACTTTGTCGGCGTAGGAGGCGTAAATTTCCTGAAGGACAGGCGCTGTTCCATCCGTGGATCCATTGTCCACCAGAAGCATCTCGTCGCAAGCCGGGAGGGCGTTTTCAACAGCCTGCCGCACGAAGCGATCCTCGTTTTTCACGAGAACAATGCCGACAATGCGCGTCACTTTTTGTTTTGCAGCAGCACCCAGAGCCACTGGCCGCCGAATTGCTCGTCGCGCTCGGACCGGATGAGCTTGTGGAATCTGCCGAGCAGATTGACCACCAAATCCTCGGTGCGGTCCCATGATACAGCCTCGAACGGCCCCCCCTTGCCTTCCTCCATATTGATGCCCATGTCGTAGAGCAAAAATCCGGAGGCCTTAAGCACCCGTGCATGCTCGCCCATCATTTTTTCGAGGTCGAAAGCGTGATCGACGCAGTTTGTGTAGAGCAAATCGAGGGACCCTTCCGGCAAGTCGATATTCATGAAATCCCCCTGACGCACGATGCGGTTGTCGGGTCCCGGATTGAGGTCGATTCCATAGGCGTTGCGAAATCCCAGATCGTGCAGAACCTCGACCTCCGTGCCTTGGCGGGCACCACAGCAAAGAATTTTTGCATCTTTGGGCAGCAAGCCCTGAAGGTGCTTGAAGCGGGAGTAAAACTTCAGCCGGTATTCGCAAATGTCCCAGTTGCTGAAACCGCCCTTCATTTTCAGCATTTCGTCGAGTTTCTGCTTCTGGTGGGTCAGATACTCCTCGTAGGTGGCGTAATCGCGCTTGAGCACATCGCCGTCTTTCTCGGATTTCCAGCCTCCTTCGCCGTGGTGTTTTTTCCGCACCTCGTGTTTGTCGCGCTCGTGGTTGTAGGCGGCATCCTGCATGCGACGGAGCTTTCGTATATAGCCAAAACCTCCGGGCGTAATCAGATGCATCGCGGTTTTAAACCAAAACCCAGGGTGGACGGGGCGGATGAGAGTGTGTCGGAGATAGGCCATTTTTGGAAAATGCGATAAATTTTGATAATTGGGAAGTCGGCACTCCAGACCTTCACAGCACGGGAGTTTTTCCAATCCGAGCAAGCGTCACATTGAGCCCTTTGAAACCGACAAATTCATAGCCTTTTGCATACGGGCGAATCAAGAGAGAGTTCCCATTTTGGAAAGAAATCGTTTGCCTGAGTGTGAGCGAATGCCCATCCCGCCCGTCAATGCTGGCTACTTTGTGCATTTTCTCATTGGATTGCCTCACAAACAGACTGAAACCTGCAACCGCCAGAGGACCATTGACATGGCCATCGATTTTTTGAACAGAAAGCTCGATAACATAATCGCCCTCCTGCGCTGGCGTCCACTCGATCTGCGGAATCTCAACGCTTCCCCCCAGAAGATACGGGGCAATAAACAAGCTGCTCAGGGAGGAGTCACTCGAAGAATCCGCGATAATCCGGGAACGCTCGCCAGTAAAACCACCCGCCTCTTCAAACCAATTTGCAGGATGCCAACTCGCAGTTTCTGCGGAATCCTCACCCTGATCAGGCATCGATTGAAAAACACGATAACCAAGGTTCCAAGATGAACCAGAGCGAGATTTGAAAACAGGACCGTCTATCCATTCGCGGCCCAAAATGGGCATTCGCTCAGACGAGTTGGACATTTCACCTGCTTCATTCCCGCTGGAAACAGTATCTGAAAAATGCCTGGCAACACTTTTGGGAGGATGTATTTCAAAATTTGCTGCAAGCGGAGCGGGAAACTCCGCTGGAATACTGGACTTTGCGACCAATAATTTATTGAATGCAGCCAATAAATCCCTGCTGTAAGAATTGTATCCATCTGGAGTCGGGTGACAGGAGTCCGATGAGAAATTCTCCCATTTCCACTCGCCAGTCGAAACTCTGCTTGCCAAATCGGTCCCCAAAGTGATCGATGGGATGCCGTAATGATGAGCCACCTTTTCATGTTCTTGAATAGCGTGAGGAATCTTTCCAG
>DGXZ01000086.1:0-9983 GCA_002396485.1 Spartobacteria bacterium UBA5019 | reverse complement strand
AATCTTTCCAGCAAGCAGCTTTCGAAAGGCTGAATCACTGGTGGTGTAAAGAAAAACAATATTGGTTGATGGGTCGAAGGCGTGGATTTTTCGAACGATTCTCTCCATATCCCTGGACGAAGCGCGATCTCCATCGTTCACAGCGAATTCTACAAAGATCAAGTCAGGCTTTTTTTCTAAAAGATCGCGATCAATTCGTTTCGCGCCCCAAGCAGAATCTGTCGATGCCATACCAGCATTCAATGTGCGAACTGTTACATTTGGAAACTTCTCAGAGAGGTGGTCATTCAACGCGGAAACAAACCCTCCATTCCCGGCATTCTGCGTTATCGAGCCACCAATAAATCCAACCATTACAGAAGAATCCTTTTGAAGTTTTTCAACAAATCGGGGAATGCCGGAACGCACTTCCAATGAAGGAAAGGGCTCCCCGAATATTATGCTCACGACTTTTTTGAAGTCGGTTTGAAAACAAAAGCACCCTCCCACAACGACAAGAGCTGCAATCAGTAAAACTATGACAGATAAAAAACAAAGTTTTTGAAAAGCCAACTTAATAGGTCTAAGCAGAATATCCGGGAGCAACTTGAGAAAAAGTGAAGTTGCGCCTTCAATGTAAAGCAGGTCGTGCTTGAAAGCCCCCACATAGTGGCGACAAACCGCTTTCCTGTCTCTCAGATACCCCCAGCTGATTTCATAATTCAGCGGCAACCCTCCCCCGCGGCCCCATACTGAGGCCATCAAACAGTAAAGAGTTTGCTCAAAAAACTGTGGGTGGTGCGCGGTTTTCTCAAATGCGCCTAAAAAAGACTCAGCCAAGTCAAGCTTCATGGCAGCAGTCGGCATCAAGACGAGACCGGAGTTGAACTTTTCAAAGAGATTTACCTTGAAGACCTCTTGAATTTCACATCGCGGACTCGAGTATTTTTCCTGAGTGTCTTGATTGTAGAAAACTTCTACCGAATCGGATTCTGCCCAGTTGATAACTTCATCCGGTCTTTTAAAAAACAAAACATCCGAATCCAAAACCAAGAATTTTGGATGATCTAAGAATGCTAAAGAATAAAAAAACTTAAGGAAAAAATTATGCTTGGAGCGATTTTCGCGACAATGCGGATAGGACTGGAGTTCCTTAGCCATTTTATTCTCCGCCTCGTGCCGTGAAATAAAACGACTGCCTGGAAGTGTTTTAAGTATTCTCTGCCTCTGCGATTCGGTGACTGTTCCATCTTCGTGAATGACAAAGCGCCAGTTTTTCGGGCTGTGACACTCCAGACTCATGGCTGAAAGCAAACCGCAGTGCCAACTTGACGCCGACACCAGCATGTGAACCGGAACCGGAAACTCGTCCCGCTTGGGCCGGGACCAGAAAAAAATCGTGATTGAGCCAAGTCCCCAGCCGACCCACGCCAGAAGACGCCGGCATAGCGCACGCAAATTTTTCATCATGAGGACATTTTCTTTTCAAGTGAGTTGTAGATGATCGTGGTCCATTTGATAACCAAACCACCCCTTTGGCAATGTTTGAGAAAAGCCGGATTGATCCTTCCCTTTGCCAAAACACCCGAAAAAACCATCGGATAAGCCCCAGAGCTCACAACATCGTCAAAATTCCAAAATCCAAGCCAAGCCGAGCGTAAAAAATCTCCCCTCATATGAGGCAAAACCGCCATCGCTTTGTTCCCCAACCACCGCTGAAAAACTCGGGTTGCTTGAGTCAAAGCCCCGTTCGACTCGACTCCGCAACTCGCCGCACAAACTTGATAACAAGAACCGATAAATTCCTTTGGCAAATTGGCATCATCATCATCGCATAACTTTTCAAAATGCCATGCAGAACCATTTTCTCGCCCATCTTCCAAAACCAAATGGCAACATGCCTTGAGCGCATCCAATCGCCACCATGCGGGATGCAAATGAAACCTTGGATCGCGAGGCCCCACGAGCCGCATCCACTGGAATTTTTCACTGTCAAGCAAGGGGCTTTTTGAGCAAAATCGCTTGTTGTCCCAGCCAAACAGCGAAACATAGACCGCTCCAAGCTCGGATGCCAAATTCGGTAGAGTTGACCCCAAAAAATCCAAATTGCATGGACCCGTCGGCACATGCTCCTCGTTGATCAAATAAACCGAATCGAACCCCCTTTTTTGGGCCTCCTCCACTCCCGCCAAAAGATTTCGCGTCCAGTTCCTGCCATTGCCAATCTCGCTTGTTAAAATCAACTCGGGATGACCAGGCCAAAATTCTTCCAGCATGCCCTCAAGAATGGGAACCAGCCAGCGGTAGTCCGGCCAGACAGAAACAAGAATGCAGGTTTTCAAAACATCGCCCTCTTTAGAACCCCCGCCCACTGGAAACCAAAAAATCCCATAGGCCTTACCGCAAGCGAGCGCAGCATGAGTTGAAGACCTTGCGAGGGACGGGCTCCCGCGACAGCGTAGGCTTGATCCAAAAAAATCTTCGAGAGGGCCACTCTCTTTTGCTTCATCAGTTCCGGCCGCGATCCGCAATCCACCAATCCGTAGAAGGGGGAAAAAATCTTCTCTCGCTCCTCCAGCACCTTCTGCCAAGCCAGAATCGTTTTGGAGCCGGGCTGTCGGTGCTGCACTGCCAAGACCTGAGGCAGATACTCGAACGGAAAAGCCTCCGACATCCTCCACCAAAATTCATAATCCATCGCGTAGTGCAAATCCTCGCGAAGCGTCCCTGTTTTTTCCAGCACGGAACGGCGAAAAAAAACGGCCGGCTGGTGCAGCTTGACCCGACCGCTCCACCACCGCACCAAGTCCAAACGCGTCTCGAAACAACCGCGCGCCAGAGCGTCACCAGCGCCGTCGTATCCCACCTGGCGCACATCTCCAAAGACCACTTGGATGTCGGGATTTTCAAAACCCCGTCGCAAGGCGGCGAAGGCTCCAGCTTCGTATTCATCATCCGAATTCAGCCAGCAAATGATTTCGCCCCGGGCCGCGCGGAGTCCTTTGTTCACGGCATCGGACTGCCCGTGATCCTTCTCGCAGAAGAACCGCACATGCGGAAAATCCGCCGCCACATTTGCAGTGTCATCCGTCGAGCAATTGTCGAAAATCAAGTGCTCGAAATCAGAGTCTCCTTGTGCCCGCACCGACTCGATGCAACCACGCAGGAATTTTCCTTGGTTCCAACTCGGTGTGATGACGGAAAAGAACGGTAAATCCATTCGTCAAAAAAATTCAGGAATCTGATAGCCGCAAAAAGGCTCAAAATTCACAAAAAAATCTCCCTTCAAATGTTTGTTAAGCGTCACCTATGATCTCTCCTTTTGTGCTTTTTCGCGCCTCTTTGCAGCTACTCTTGCAGCACCTGTGGCTCCACATTGATCCATGCCGGCTCGGTTCGGCGCACCACCATACCATACAGCCACGACCTCCAATGAGGCAGCCCCGCCTCGTGAGCCAATTTCCTTAAAGGGGCGATAATCTCCGGGCAACGCCACCACACCGCCTCATCAAGCGCCCATTTCAAAAATTGGACATCACTTGGCATCCAAGCCGAGTCCAACCCGCGACCATCTAACCAACGCCTCAAATCCCGCTGGGCACGCTGACCTCGAAAAATCCGCTTGGCGTGCTGGGACCCATGCGAGGCCGGACGCCATGTTTTATCCAAGACCACCGTGTCACAAAACGCCACTCGCTCGAGGCAACCACACTTTGCAAAGTAGTCACGGTCTTCGAGTGGCTCATATCCCGTCACGAATCCCCCCACCCGCCGGTGCAAATCCGCCCGCACAATCGCAGAACCGGGAGTCGCCACCGCGCCTCGTCTTAGTGTGCGTTGCGCCGCCGTTGGCGGGTTTCCCGCCGCAAAATCAAAGCCATTCAACCTCGCCAGCTTTCCAGGTTCCGAACGCTCGATCACCATTCCATAAGCCACTCCGGCACCTTGTTGTTCCGCGCACTCGAGCAAAGCCTCCATCGCGTGTGGCAACAAAACATCATCCGCATCCAAAAAAACCAGCCACTCGCCGCGCGCCATTTTCGCGCCGATGTTTCGCGCCCGAGAAACCCCACCATTTTGCAAGCGAACAGAACGCACCTGCCCACCAAAAGTCGCACAGACTTCGGGAGTGGTATCGGTGCTCCCATCATCCACCACAATCACCTCCAAAGGCGTCATGCTCTGCTCCAGGCAACTCCGCACAGCAGCTTCCAGCCACTGCGCGCAATTGAACGCGGGAACAACAATGGAAATTCTATCATCCATTGGTGCTGGTGGATCCGTTTATTGATGCGGGAAAAAGCTTCGCGGCGCGTTCCAGAAAAAATTCCCTTGTCCACAGATTCAGCGACGCCACCTCGACCGGTCTGAGAAATCTTTTCACATCCTCACGCAACTTCGCAAAATCCAAAGATTCAATCTTTGCCGACAATTCCCGACGGCACCAAGAATCATCCACAAAAAGTTTTTTTTCCGCCCAAGGCCCAGTTTGATCCAAAGCCGATGAAAGCAGATCGAAATTCGGCCTTGTGGATCGCGCAGCATACCAAAGGAAATCATACCAGTCCCTCCCCTTCACATATTCCCGGCAAAGCAACGCATGCATCTTGCCCGCGAACAAACTCGGCAAATCAAAAAGAGAAACCGCAGCAGGAAACGGAAAATCCATAACCTTGACCTCATACGCCGCACTTGCTGGAGGATTGCTATCCACTTCGAACTTGATTCGAATTTTACGCATCGGGCCGCTCTTCGGTCGAAATCCCAACTTCAACAGGCGCCCGATCGAGTCGTCCTTGAGAAAGGCCTTTTTTACCACCTCGTCCACGCCACCTCGATCGTCGATTTCGATCTGGTAGCCAAATGCCCCCAAGTCCTCCACGACCGCTCTCAAATACCCGCCCAATTCAAAAGCGCTGTCCGGCACCCGCAGCGCAAAATCCAAATCTTCGGAAAAGCGGTTCACCCCATGGAAAATCCTCAGGCAAGTGCCACCTTGGAAAGCCGCTTTGTCAAAAAAGGCCGTCCGACCAAGCGCCGCCAAGACAATTTCCTGCGTGATCTCACGCAGCGCCTGCTCCTCCTCAATCGCCGAGGCACAGCCATAGGAGTTCAACCGCTCCTGAATCACGCGAACGCTCATTGCCCCAGATCCTTTCTTAATCCGCTCAAAAAATTTTTCACTCGCCCCGACCTGTAACACCCCTCGATTCCCTCGAAATCCGCTCCCTTCAATTCACGCAAGTTGTCCCATTCGACACGCAAACTTTCAAGCACCGGCTCTGAGGAATCCCAATCATACCCATTCAAGTAAACCAAATCTGCTATGGCCTTCAGTGGTTCGGCCACAAAAAATGCACCACCTGTTTCCAACTCTACACGCTCCACACCCGCATAAAAACTCTCTTGGGGAACCCTTCGATAAGAAAAAACCCCGAACGGGGTTTCAAACTCCCTGCTCCTCCCCAGCGAAGCCGACGCAAATGAAAAAACGGCTTCCGGAATCCACCCCCGATAAGCCAGCGCCGACTCAAAGCTCAAATAACTCGGCTCACAAATCAACGGCGCAAAAACATGCGGGTCCAACTTAAAAGCCAAAAAATCCGAGCGAAGGCAGTATAAACCTCGTGCAACCCGCAAAACCTCTCCAGTAGCCAACGCCCGCTTCAACACCCCATCAAAAGCCGCCCCACCCTTGCCCAACCAGTCAAGCGCCTCCCGCTTTGTGAACCATCCTTTTTTGGTCTTCAATAAAACCAATTCCGTCAAAGCCTGCATTTGCTAGATACTGTCGAATAATGACAGTTTCATGCAAGAAAAAATCAGCAGCCCAGCAAGGAATTTTTTTTGGCACATTTCACTTACCCACCCTCCTCGCCACCATGCCAAGACCATACCTCACCGACTCCCGAACCCACTCCGGCAGCGGCATGGTTTCGCGCCCCTTTAATCCGTTCTTCTCTTTTAAAATTTGAGCAGCCCAAAAATCCTCGTGCATCATGACAGGAACCTCTTCGGGAGTTTTGACTTTAGCCCAAGACGCCTCCAGCAACTCGATTGTGACCTCCCGATAATCCTCTACAAAAAGAATAGGCAAAGATTCAAACGGCTTCATGGCTTGGGAGCGTAAAACCACAGGAATCGCTCCTGCGACCAATGCCTCCCACATCCGGTGAGTGTCCACCCCATTTCCGGGCGGACACAAGACAAAACGGTGCCGCAGGATTTGATCCAAAAACCTTCCGTTGTTCCCCCTCTCACCTGGCGGCTCGAAAGAAACCCACTCCTCCCGCCGCTTCTGGAAAAACTCGAAAACCGGTCCCCGCAACGATGGATTGGTATCAGGACGGAAGTTCACATACAGCCACTTGTCGCGTGGACGCGCTTCCCGCCGCGCCTCCGAGATGGCCTCCGCAGTGAGAGTCGTAGGCGAAGATGGCGATCCAAGACCAAGCGGCAATGCCGTGATTCGAGGATGATGTTGCGTCACATTCGTTGCAAGCCAATGCACCACATTCCCCGGTAAAAAACCTTGCCGCCATCCATCGCACGGGAAATCTCCCTGCCCAGTCACCAAGACCACCCTGCGACGCGTCAACCGCACCCTCTCGAAAAAGCGCATGACCTCGTCGATCTTGCAAAAAACGACATCCCCAGCACCAAACTCCATAGCGCCTTGAGGCCCCTCATCCGCCCAAAACACGGAATCACACCAACCCCGCCATGAATCAACAGTGACCATATTCAAACCAAAAGCGGATTTTTAAACAGGATGATCCGCCTACGCACTTGCATCTCAGGCGGGACAAAGCAGGATGCAGAGCATTCACGTGAGTGTTGGAGCTTGCTCAAAATATTGGATACTTATTGAAGTGCAAATAACTCATTCTCTGTGCTCTCTGTGTCCTCTGTGGTTAATTCTACTGCATTCGGGTTCAAACCGTTTTCGAAGAATCCAAATCCAAACTGGCCACTCGCTTTTGAATCCTCACGACCTCCCGCGCCATCCGCCAGGAATCCCGTAATAAGCTCACCTTGCTCCCCGGCACATCGCGCCAATCCACCGGAAACTCCACAACGCGACAACCGAGCTTCATAAGCAAGAGCAACAACTCCACATCAAATGCAAAACCCTCCGTCTGCAAAAATGGGGCCACCCTTCGATACGAAGCGGCCCGAACCAACTTCAGACCACATTGCGAATCATACACCGGCACGCGGCCCAATTCCGACACCATGGTTGCAAAAATCCTACCACTCAAATGCCTCTTCCATGAGCGCTCCACCCGGCGCCCCAGCATCTTCACCCTGCTTCCGAACAAGGCATCGATGCCCGATTGCTCACCCAGCCACGCCTCCGCCCGCAGAATCTCGGACAGCCCCACAGCTCCATCGGCATCCACAAATCCCACCCACGCCTCATCCCCCAGTTTGGCCCACCCCCTCATTAAGGCGCCACCCTTTCCCGTGTTTCTCTCTGAAAAAACAACCTCCAGTGTGCATCCAGCCGTTCCCTTTTCCCGCACCCCGTCCACCAAACTGCGCAAAGCCTCCTGCTCCTTGAGATCCGACCCATCATCCGAGACCAAAACGCGAAACTTCGAGGTCAAACCCCTCGCCAACTCCGGCAGAAACTCCGACAACCTCGCCACATCATTGTAGCAAGGCACCACCAGCAATATTCGTTCGTTCTGCGTCATCTCACCACACCATCAACTGACAATTGTTCCGCAAGCCATTTGGTAAAAAGCAGGGCGCCCACGCCCGTTGGATGCACACCATCAAACCAATAGTTCTTGTCGAGAAAAAGCTCCAAACCCTCCCGACTCGGCGGACCGACCATCAAGCCTTCAAAGCTCCTTTTGAAACCCAATTGATAATCCCTCCGATGACTTTCGAGCGAGGGCATCGCAAAAAACACTTCCTCATCCACCCAGGATTTCGTCCGCGCATGAAAAAAGTCACGCCCTGCCAACCAACCCGGCGGCAGTCCATCATTTCCAGCCGAGTCATCCTTCCACTCGGCTGTGGAAGCTGCAGCGGCATCGAAGACAAATTTTTCTTTCACACCTTGCAGAGGAAAAAACGCCCCGGTCCTTCGTTTCCTCGCCCTCGCATCCATCCCGCTCAGCGCACCAGCGGCAAACCGGTTCAACAGCAATCTGTCCAAAACAATCCCTCCCATCTCCAAACCACGCCTCCATTTTTCCATTTCAGATATCCCATTCGGCATCCCTGCCAGAAACGCACGCCATGCCGCCCATGCATACTCCGGCGACATGTAAACTTTCGCCCGCTCGGTGTAGGAATCCTTTGCAAAAAGATAAAGTGGATCGCGGTCATAAGCGTCGAACACTTCCCGCAGCACCACCACCCGTCCCGACTCCAACCGCTCGCGCTCCCCGGATGCCAATCTCCTCCAGAAAGCCTCCATCAAAAAAGCCCGCTCAAAGTGGTTCGCTCCTTGTGCTGAAAATTGCAGCACCCCGGCATCCGCACCCTTTTTCGCCATCTCCTCCCTCAAAACCTTGGGATCGCAACCATGCGCCACCACACTGCTCCCCTCTATCACAACAAAGTCCCGGGCATTGCTCTTTTGGAACTCCGCCACTTGACCCCGCACGCGCCTGGCAACTTCCGAGGCGAAAAAAACCGTCTCGTCCGGCAACATGGCACGGATACCGAGAAAAAGACAAATCACAGCACCCACCGCGCCGGCACACCTCCATCCTCGCCCGACGGCGCTATCGAACCGCAAAAAAGCCACCAAAACCAATGCCCCGACCGGTATCAAAACAAGTGCATCCATTAAACCCTCAATACAAAAAGCCAAACAAGTGAAGCGGGATTGTTCGGCGACCACCCACCAAAATTCCATCCTTAACAACAAATTCGTTTGAATCCGTCGCCGGAAGTTGCCCGCGCCTCTTATTAGCTCCGCCCACCTCGAAAAGATTTTCGCCGATCTGGAAATCCCCCCCTTTCCCGCTCAATTGAACTTTTAAACCCGCATTTTCCAGAGATTGCACAAAAAACAACTCCCGCATGGTTCCAAGATCCACCCCCTGTCCGAGTCCCTCGCATACTGCGTGCATCAGCGAGGTGTTGCCCAAATAGACTTTCCCGGCCCTTCTCAGCGCACCATGTTCTCTCGCTCCTGCTGAAACCGGACGCACCAACCCCGTTTCCTGCAAAATCTCCAAGTAGTGCGCCACCGTTTTATCATCAATTCCCAAGTTCGTCGCCATCTTGTGAATATTCACCGCACCCGGAGGAATCGTAGCCAGAAATGCGAGAATTCTTTTGAAATTCGGCAAGCTCTCCGTGCGCAAACTATAATTCGCCGCGATATCCTCGTGGATGGATTTCTCAACCACTGCCCGAAGCTTTTCAAAAAAATGACCGCCGCCTTCCAAGAAGAAGGGATAGTAGCCCGATGCCAGATAATCCCGAAAAAGACCCGCCACGCGCGGAATCCGAGCCAACTCCCCACTGACGCCCGATGGATTCGCCAGCAAATCCTCGAATGTGATGCAAGCATGTGCAGCACCAGTGCGAAAATTCAAAAATTCCCGAAAGGACAGCCCTGGCAGATGGCTCAAGGCGGCGCGCCTGGATAAATCATGCCTCCCGCGCTGCAGCGCCAGACTCGAACTTCCCGAAAAAGCCACATGCACCTCTGGAAAGGAATCGTAAATATTTTTCAGCTCCTGCTCCCAGCCGGGATACTTGTGCACTTCGTCGAACACGAAAAACCTCGTCCCTTCATGCAAGTGCAACTCTCGAACGAACTCAAAAAGCCCGGTTCGATTGAAAAAAATATGATCTGCCGAGGCATAAACAGCTTCTCCCGGAGCACCGTGCTTTTCCCGTAAATACTGTAAAAGAAGGGTCGTCTTTCCCACACCTCTCGGCCCTACCAACCCGTTCAAGCGCTCTTCCATCGAAAAGGCATCAAACAAAAAGCGGTGCATACCCTCCGGAACCGCGTCAATCAAACGCTT
>DGXZ01000044.1:23353-23487 GCA_002396485.1 Spartobacteria bacterium UBA5019 | reverse complement strand
GAACGTTGTTTGGTCACACAAATTTCCAATTTAACCATCAAGGCGATAAAAAAGTGGACAATTCGTGTGGGCTTTGCAGTATGGGAAGCATGAGCGAGGGGAAAGAAAGAATTGTTGCGGAGCATCCGAAGGCG
>DGXZ01000044.1:0-23158 GCA_002396485.1 Spartobacteria bacterium UBA5019 | reverse complement strand
CGAAGGCGTGGGTGGTGCGGATGGTAGAAGGGCGAGGGTTGAAGGTTGCGGAGAAGACGCTGTATTGGTGGAGCGTGCATTTGGAACGATTTCTGAAGTTTTGTCAGAGCGCAGGGGCGGAGTCAAGCGAAATTCCCGAGGTGGCAGCAAGGTTGTTTTTGGAGTCGTTGCCAGTCGGCGGTTCGGCGCAGGATTTTGCGCGCGAGCAGGCGCGGATGGCATTGGATGTTTTTATAGGCGAGATGGTGGGGTGGTCGTGGGGCGAAGATCGGTATGGGCGGGTGGGGCCGAAATTTCGGTTACAGACGAATTCGGCAGGGTTGACCACCGAGGACACAGGGGGCATGGAGAGGGTGTTGGCCAACGATCGAGTTCATGGAATGGAATCGCCATGGAAGTCGGACGGCGCGGCGAGCCATCCCTACCCTGGAGTTTCGCTGGGCGCTGCCGCGCCGCGGGCAGAGCGGAACCAGGAGGCTCTGGAGGCGAAGCGGACGACGCGGCTGCCGGTGGTGCTGTCGCGCGAGGAGGTGCGGCGTTTGCTGGGCGGGACGCGATTGGACGGAAACTAACCACGGAGGACACGGAGATCACGGAGTAGAAAATGGGGAATTGCAGTTTATCAATAGACGCGGAAGGCCGTGTAGATTTTTTGTTTCTGTTTGAAATGTCCCTCCGTGCTCTCTGTGTCCTCTGTGGTTAAATAAAATGCTTGAGGGTAACATTATAAAACTTGTTAGTTAGGAGGAGGATCGGGCGGTGGAGAGTTGGGAGTGGCAGTGGGTTTTTCCATCGAAGAGCGTGGGCAAGGATCCTCGCAGCGATGTGCGGCGGCGGCATCATGTGCATGACAACGGAGTAGGGAAGGCTCTGGGCGTGGCAGTGCGGCGGGCTGGGATCGCAAAAAAAATCACGGCGCATACCCTGCGGCACTCGTTTGCCACGCATTTGCTGGAGGGCGGAGCCGATATCCGCACGGTGCAGGAGCTACTTGGCCACAGCGATGTGAGCACGACGATGATCTACACGAATGTGCTGAACCGTCCGGGCGTCTCGGTGCGGAGCCCGCTGGATGGGTAGTGATCACATTTCATTTCATTACCGAACGTCCGCAATGACCAGTCACCACATGCTTCTGGCGTGCTCGCTGCCCTCGAAGCGGAATTGGCAGGGAGCATGCCAGAAGTCACGAAGGGATGGCGACTTTTGGTCCATCGGCCTGAGATACGCTTTATGGTGTTGAATTCGCATCGGGAACGATGGCGAAGTTTTTCGGGTCCACCACGATCTGCTTCACTTAACAATGCTGCTGCGCTTAACAGGTCAGATTTTTCAATCCCAAAGCTTCTCTAATCCCCGCGCGATGCTTGCGAAGAGTTCGTCGATTTCTGCGTGGGTGATGATGAGCGGCGGCGCCACGGCGATGAGGTTGCGTATGCCTCGAACGATGGAGCCTTCGTTGCGGATATGCGCTGCGGCGGGGATGCCGAGTGAGGTGGTGGGAGTGATCGCCTGGCGACCGCCTTTTGGGAGGAGTTCGATGGCGCCGATGAGCATGTGGCCTCGGATTTCGCCGACGGCTGGGTGCTCTGCAAAGGCGTGAAGTTTTTTCTGGAAATAGGGTCCCACATCATCGCGGACGCGCTCCACCAGGCCGAGGTTTTCGATTGTTTCCAGGTTGGCGAGTGCTGCGGCGGCGCTGGTGGGGTGACCGGAGTAGGTGAAGCCATGGGCGAAGTAGCCACCTTTGAAAACGGTCTCGGCCATTTCGTCGCTGACCATGGTGGCCCCGAGTGGGAGGTAGCCGCTGGTGATGCCTTTGGCTAGAGTGATGATGTCGGGATCCAGATTCCAGAGTGTGCTGGCGAACCAGTCGCCGACACGTCCGAAGGCGGTGATGACTTCGTCGGCTACGAAAAGAATGTCGTTTTTTCGGAGGAGTTCGCGGAGTTCAAGAAGGTAGCCAGGAGGCGGCGGAATGACGCCGCCCGCGCCTTGGATCGGCTCGACGAACATGGCGGCAATGGTCTCAGGGCCTTCTTCGCGGATGACGCGTGCCGTTTCCGCCAGGCACCAGCGACCAAAAGCCTCGGCATCCATCGGCGAGTTGTAGCCGTAGGGGTGCGGCCCCGGAACATGGATGAAGCCTGGAAGCGGCAGATCGAATGGCTCATAGACTGTCGGCAAGCCGGTCATGCTCGATGTGGCCAGTGTCACGCCGTGGTACGAGAAGGTGCGGGAGAGGATCTTCTTTTTTTCAGTTTGGCCGCGCAGCTTGTGGTAGGAGCGGATGAGCTTGAGCGCGGTTTCGTTGGCCTCGGAGCCCGAGTTCGAAAAAACCGTACGGTTCACACGGGCGGGTGCTTTTTTTGCCAAAAATTCTGCAACGCGAATCGGAGGTTCGGTGGTGGTGTTGAAAAAGGACGGGTAGTAGGGGAGCTTCGTCATCTGGGCCTCGACGGCCTTTACGATGGCGACGCAATTGTAGCCAACATTCACGCACCAGAGGCCAGCAAGCCCGTCAAGCAGTCGGCGGTCGTTCTCATCGATGAGGTGACATCCATCGCCGGCCTTAATCAAATGGGTGCCCGGTTGGTGCATGTCCAGATGGTTCGTGAAGGGATGCAGGTGGTATTGCCGGTCCAAGTCGCGCAGCGTTTCAATCGAGGGGCTGGTGCTCATGCGTAAACCATAGCACTCGATCGATCGGGCTTCCACACTCAAAACTCCCTCGCTTTTCCAATTCGGGTTCGACTTGTCCAGTCATGTCGGCCACTTTGCGTGCATGAAATTTGTTGATGAGATCCGCGTGCACGCCAAGGCGGGGGATGGTGGAAATGGTTGCTGCAGCTTTCGCCGGGAAAAGTTCGTCCCGCGCGGCGGTCCGGATGGTGGTGATGGCGGAAAGGGCGGCGATATCATCCTGGTGGCCGACCATGATGTGGACAGCTTGGTGGCATTGTTTTTCGAACCATTGATCCGCTCCAAACGTGGAGGGCACGGTAAAGGGAAGGACAAACATGGACGGAGTGCCGAGCATAACTACATCAAGGTTCCTATCGGCACGGTGATCTATCGTGCGGGTCAGTCCCAGCGCGATGAGGTGGAAATAGAGCCCATAGCCGATCTCTCCGAGCCGGGGCAGGAATTCATCCTGAGCAAAGGTGGCGATGGCGGAAAGGGCAACACGCATTTCAAATCCTCCACGAACCGTGTGCCGCGTCAGGTCACCAAAGGCTATCCTGGCGAAGAGGGTTGGTTTTTATTTGAGCTGCGGACGATTGCCGATATTGGACTGGTGGGATATCCGAATGCTGGGAAGTCCACGCTCCTTCGCGAACTCTCCGCCGCCAAGCCAAAGACAGCCGCATACCCATTCACCACACTGCACCCGCTCGTAGGTGTCATTGATCTTCCCGAATACGGACGAGTCACCATGGCCGACATCCCCGGCTTGATCGAAGGCGCCCACGAAAATCGCGGCCTTGGCCACGAGTTCCTTCGCCACATCGTTCGCTGCAAATCGCTCTTCTTCGTCCTCGACATGGCCGGCAGCGAGGGCCGGAACCCGGTTGACGACTACCAATCGCTCCGCAAGGAACTCCGCCTCTACGATCCCACGCTCACGGCCAAGCCGTCGTGTATTATCGCCAATAAAATGGACCTGCCGGAGTCGGAAGAAAACCTGAAGGCCTTCAAAACCCGTTTCCCAAAACTCAAGGTTATTCCAGTCTGCGCGGAAATCAAAGAGGGCCTCGATAAAGTCATCCAGTATATCTCAAAAAAGGTCGCCCTGTAGTTATGGCTGCACTCAGTCCTCTCGCTCCCTCTGACTCCTTGCGAGCCAGAGGGCGAGGATGAATACGAAAAGCAGGATGGTTCCGAGCGCGGCGCCGAAGGGTTGATTTCGCCCAGCGGTGAATTGCTTGAAAATGACCTCGCCAATTGTGGGATTTGTCCCGCCGCCCATGAGTGTGGTGATGGCAAACATGGCGATGGATGGCACAAAAACCAACATCGCTCCTGCTGCAATACCGGGGCGGGTGAGGGGAATGATGACTTGCGAAAACGCACGCAGCGGCCCGGCGCCAAGATCGTAGGCCGCTTCGACCATGGCGTTGTCGAGTTTCTCCACGCTCGTGTAGATCGGGAGGATCATAAACGGCAGGAAATTATAGACGAGTCCCAGAACGATGGCGAAAGGTGAGTAAAGGAGGGACACAGGTTCGCTAAAAATACCCGCTGAAATCAGCAGGCTGTTCAGAAGTCCCTCCTTGCTCAGAATACTGATCCAAGCGTAGGTGCGGATGAGGAAACTCGTCCAAAACGGAACCATCACCAGCATGAGTAAAAATCCCCGCCAGCGTTCGGGCGCTCTCCCGATGAAATACGCCGCAGGGTAGCCCAAAGCCAAGCAGATGACCGTGGTCAAGAACGCGTAAAAGAGCGAATCGAGGAGGATTTTCAACCACACCCAGTCAAAGGCGCGGGCATAATTCTGAAGGCTGAAATTCCACAGAATGCGTCCCAGGGAATCTCGTTCAGCGAAACTCACCAGCGTGAGCATGGCTGTCGGAGCGATAACAAAAAGCAGGAGCCAGAGAATCAGGGGCGAGAGAAAAATCCACGCCCAAAGGCCAGGATCTCGGTGATGCGTTCCTTTTGGCGGGACGCCACTGCTCGACCCGAGGAATCCAGACATGCTATTGTGCTTTGAGCGTGGTGATGAGCTCCTCCACATCGGATCCTCTGGTGCCGATGTCTTTGAAAATCTGCATTTTTTTCATCTCTTCATCACTCGGAAAACTCGCTGGATTCTCCAGTTGTTTCTTGGTCATGAGTTCCCTCGCAGCGAGGTTCGGATTCAGATAGGGAAATTCCTCTGAGATTTGTTTGCTGATCTCGGGACGGAGGATGAAATTCATAAAAGCCTCGGCGTTATCGACATTTTTTGCTGTCTTGGGAATGGCCAAGCTATCGATGAATAGGTGGGTGCCTTCGCTTGGAATAACCCAGCGGAACTTCTTGTTTTTATTCAGCAAAATCGCGCCCTCACCGCCCCAGACCACGCCCAGGGAGACATCACCATTGAGAAGCGCTGTCTTGGGGCTGTCCGAGTCATAAACTTTCACCAGCGGAAGCCATTGTTCCAGGACGGGCTTGATTTTATTGAGATTTTTTTCTGTGACTTGGTTTACGTTGAGGCCATTGCTCAGAAGGGCCCAGGAGACGATTTCCCGCGCATCATCCAGAACAACAATCTTACCTTTGTTTGCGGGCTTGAAGACATCGGAAAATCCCTTGATTTCGTCTTTCACGAGGTCGGTATTGACAATGATGCCGACAGTTCCGGCCATGAAGGGAACGCTGAATTTGTTGCCCGGATCAAACGCCATATTCAAAAACTGAGGCTCGATATTTTTGAGGTTGGGAATCTTTGAGTGGTTGATCGGATGGAGGACTTTCTCCTTAACCAGCGCTTCGACGACATATTCGCTGGGTTGGATGATGTCGTATTCGCCTCCGCCCGCAGCGAGTTTGGAAAGCATCTCTTCGTTCGAAGCGTAGTTCTCCACAGTCACTTTAACCCCGGTTTCTTTTGCAAACTGGTCGATAATCGGTTGAGGGATGTATTCCGACCAGCAGTAGATGTTCAGGTTCTTTGTGGCTGCGGCGCTTGCGGAGGAACCCAAGGCAAGCGCAGTCAGCGTGAAGAGGAGCCGCATTGTTTTTTTCATAGATTTTTCTTTCTTCCCAAAAAGTGGCCACATAAAGCAAATGCAAAAGTTGCAGCGATGAAAATCGCACTCAGTGCATTCAATTGCGGGTTCAGACCGACCTTGGCCATGCCATAGACCTTAAGTGGTAGCGTCTGGGACTGCGATCCAGAGGTGAAAACGCTCACGATGTATTCATCCAGCGACAACGTGAAAGACATGAGCGCACCAGCGACGATGGCCGGCATGAGAAATGGTAAGATGACTTTCCAGAACGCTTGAAAAGGTGTGGCACCGAGATCCATCGCCGCTTCCTCCAGAGAGGGATCAAGCCCTTGAAGCCGCGCTTGAACTCCCACCAGCACGAAGGGAAAACAAAACGTCGTATGAGCAATGATCAGCGTTGTGAATCCAAGAGGGATGTTGAGAACCTGCACAAATAAAACTAATAAACTCACTCCCATCAAAACCTCTGGCATCACCATAGGAACGAAAATCAGCAAGCCGAGGGCCCGTTGAAATGGAAACCGGTAGCGGTAAAGCATCCAAGCGCCGAGTGTGCCCAGCACAGTTGAGAGCACGGTCGTCGTCGAGGCCACGATTAGGCTATTCTGGAATGCGGCGAGCAAAACCTTGTTGGAGAATAATGCGGCATACCATTGCAAGGAAAATCCCTCCCATTGAATATTCAATCGCGATGAATTGAATGAAAAGACCACAAGCAAGGCGATAGGCAGGTAGAGAAATACAAAAACTCCAGCTGTCCAAACACCTAAAGCCATTCCCTGGATGCGAGGGCCAGCCAATTGAGCTAAAATCCCCGGGGTTTCTGCCGATGCGCAAGATGACTTTGGAACAGTCACGAAGCGAGACATCCCACAATTTCAGCATGAAGTCCAGTGCTGCGGAATTTTTTTGAACGAATTCGAAAACCAGAGGTCTGAAATAACCGTTGCAACGTGTCGTCTAAACAACGTCCGAAGCATCCTAGAGAAATTTCAATTCGTAACTTCAAAGAAATCAAAACAATGGCATTCGAAGACAACGACAACGGCTTTCAACTCTACCTGCGCGAAATTGGCGCGTATCCCCTCATCACTGTTCAAGAGGAGGTCAAACTCGCTCGCCGCATCAAACGCGGCGACAAAGAGGCGCGGGCCATCATGATCCGATCGAACCTCCGTCTCGTGGTGAAAATCGCGCGCGACTACAGCAATTTCGGCCTCCCGCTCCTCGATCTCATCTCCGAGGGCAACATTGGCCTCATGAAGGCTGTGGAGCGCTTTGACCCTAAAAAAGGCGGGAAACTCAGTACCTATGCGGCTTGGTGGATCAAGCAATCGATCAAGCGTGCCCTCGCAAACCAGAGCAAAACGATCCGCCTCCCTGTCCACCTCGTAGACAAGATCGCCAAGCTCCGCCGCGTTTCCAATCAGATGACCGAGGAACTCGGCCGCGAACCCACCGATGAGGAACTCGCCGAGGAAGTCGGCATGGGCGTCTCGAAGGTTGCCGCTCTCAAAAGTGCAGCCATCCGCCCGACCTCGTTGGATCAACCGATCAACGACGAGGATTCCACCGCTCTCGGTGATATCATCGGCGACGAGGAGGCGATGGACCCCTACGAGGTCCTTCGCGACAAAGATCTCCGTGACGAGGTCGGCGATCTCCTCGATGTTCTCGACGAGCGTGAGCGCCGCATCATCAACTCCCGTTTTGGTCTTGATGGTACGCGCCTCAAGACACTCGAGGAAGTCGGGGAAAAATTCGGTGTCACCCGCGAGCGTATCCGCCAAGTGCAAAACATTGCCCTCAACAAACTCCGCAGGGCCTTGAATAAAAAAGAACGCTCCAAGGTGGAGTCTCCGGTGTAATTTTTTTTTCATGGGTAGGTGGAGCCGGATGGTGGCAGGTGCTGCCATCCGGCTTCTTTCTTTATCGGCAGCGTTAGCACTCTGCATCTGGCCACATGCCCGGCGGTATGTTATTTCAATGCACACATCATTCCCACCGCATTTTGAAAAACGTCATCCATTGGTTCCGCCGCGATCTTCGACTCACTGATAACTCTGCTCTTCATGCGGCTGCCTCCACCGGCGCGCAGGTCACGCCGGTTTACATCTTGAGCGACTGGAAAAAAAACCATCGCTGGACCGGTCCCAACCGCCAGCATTTCTTGTGTGGATGCCTGCGCTCGCTGGATGCCAATCTTCAGGCCGTTGGTTCCCGCCTGATCCTTCGTCAGGGTGAGGCACTGGCTGAACTTGAAAAGCTCGTGAACGAAACCCGCGCCGAGGCGATTTTTTTCAATCGCGACCCGGATCCCCACGGGCGCGCTGTCGAAGAAAAATTGGAGAAAATGGGTCAGGCGCTTGGCATTTCCATCAAGCCGTTCAAGGATGTCGCCATTCACGAGCGGCGCGAGGTTTTAACGGGCTCTGGCGATACCTTTCGCGTTTTCACCCCCTATTCCAAAGCCTGGGAAAAGTTGCCCAAGCCACCTGTCGCTCCCCGAGTCAAGTCGCTCGCCGCGCCTGTTGGGCTGGATTCACTGCCGCTGCCCGACAATTCCTTTTGGGATTTGCCGCCTGCCGCCAGTGGGGTTCTGGAGGCGGGGGAAAAGGCAGCGCGCTCTCGTATGCGGGAGTTCCTGGACAGTGGCCTCTCGCGCTATGGCGAAATCCGCGATTTGCCCGCAGGTGGCGGCACCTCCCGCATCTCACAGGATCTGCGCTTTGGGCTCCTATCGATTCGTGAACTGCATCAGGAGTGCCTGAAAAAAGCCGATTCGCTCGATGCCAAGGGGCGCGGCAGCGCGATGAAATACATCGCCGAACTCGTCTGGCGTGAATTCTACATGCAGATTCTCTGGAACTACCCCGAGGTGCTGGAGTTGGAGTTCAACCCGAAATACCGTGGCATGGTCTGGCCCGGCCAGGTGGCAAATCTGGAGCGCTGGAAGAATGGCGAGACCGGCTTCCCGATTGTGGATGCCGCCATGCGTGAGCTTCGTGAGACGGGATTCATGCACAACCGCACCCGAATGATCGCCGCCATGTTTTTGACGAAGGACCTCCACCTCGACTGGCGGCATGGCGAATCCTATTTCATGCAGATGCTCACGGATGGCGAGATCGCCAGCAATAATGGCGGGTGGCAATGGAGCGCCGGGACAGGAGCCGATGCCGCTCCGTATTTCCGTATTCAAAACCCGTGGAGTCAGACGAAGCGCTTCGATGCCGAAGGCGTCTACATCAAGCGGTGGATTCCTGAACTCCGCGATGTCGATGCCACAAAATTCCAAGACCCGCCCGCTCCGGGCCTGCGTCTTGCCAAAGGCTATCCGGCTCCGATTGTGGACCACTCTGTGGCGAGGGACATCACTTTGGACCTGTTCAAAGCCACACAGCCTTAACTGGGGATGTCTCAACCCCTGCCCATCTACGACCTCGATGAGGAAATTGTAGCCGCCCTCACGCGTGGGAACCGTCTCATCTTGCAGGCACCGACCGGATCGGGAAAATCCACTCAGGTTCCCCAGATTCTCCTGGATGGAGGACTTCTTGGTGGTGGACGTTGTGTGATCCTCCAACCCCGCCGCCTGGCTGCTCGCATGCTGGCCACGCGCGTGGCCTCCGAGCGTTCGGTGCGCCTTGGGGGCGAGGTTGGCTATCAAATCCGCCTCGACAATGTTTCCTGCAAGGAAACAAAAATCCTCTTCGTCACCGAGGGCATTCTTCTTCGTCAGATGCTGGCCGACCCGCAGCTGCGGGGTATTTCCACTTTGGTCTTCGATGAATTCCACGAGCGGCATCTCTACGGCGACATCACTCTCGCTCGGGCATTAGATCTTCAAGACGCTGTCCGGCCTGATCTCAAAATAGTCGTCATGTCGGCAACGCTCGACGGTGCCGAGTTGCAGGAATACCTCAAACCCGCCGAAATCCTCACCTCTGAGGGGCGTATGTTTCCTGTTGAAATTAGCCACCTCTCACACGACCCGAGAGACGAACCGGTCTGGGAAACCGCGACGGATGCCGTGGCTGAGCACTTCGAGAGCACCGATGGCGATGTGCTGGTCTTCATGCCCGGCGCCTATGAAATCCAACGCACCATCCGCGAGTTGCAGGGTCGGCTTGGCGGGCGATGCGCCGTGTTGCCGCTGCATGGAGAACTGCCAGCCGCCGAGCAGGACCGCGCGGTGAACCGCTCGCAAGGGCGAAAGGTCATTGTTTCCACAAATGTCGCCGAGACATCGCTGACGATTGATGGCGTGACGCTCGTGGTGGACTCCGGCCTTGCTCGGGTGGCGCGCTATGACCCCAATCGCGGCATCAATACGCTTCTCATCGAAAAAATCAGCGCCGCATCCGCAGCGCAGCGTGCAGGTCGTGCGGGGCGCACCGCGCCTGGCCTCTGCGTGCGTCTCTGGACCGAGCGTGACCACACACGCCGCCCGCTCCGCGAACTTTCTGAAATCAAGCGCCTCGACCTCGCCGAAACCCTCCTGAGCCTGAAGGCCGCCGGGGTGGGGAATTTGCAGGCATTCCGCTGGATCGAGCCCCCCGAGGTTCAGGCGCTCGAACGCGCGGAGACCCTTCTTCGCGATTTAGGCGCTCTGGATTCTGTTGGTGACATCACCACCATCGGCCGCCGGATGTTGAATTTCCCGGTTCATCCCCGCTATGCCCGTATGTTCATCGCTGCCGAGGAGCTTGGCTGTGTGCGTTCAGCAGCGCTCATTGCCGCCCTCACGCAGACCCGCTCGATGCTGCTGAGAGTTGATAAAAAAATAGAGGACGAACGGGCCGAGATTTTCAGTGGAGGCACCTCCGACTTTCTTGTCCTCATGCGCGTCTTCGAGTGGGCGCGATCGCGGGACTTTCGAATGAATGAATGCCGCACTCTCGGAATCCACTCTGACTCCGCCCGGCAGGTGGCAAAACTTTTTGAGCAGTTCCTCGACATCGCTCACGCCGAGGCTCTGCTTCTTGAGGAAACACCTCCCAATGACTCTGACATCGCCAAGTGCGTGCTGGCGGGCTTTGCCGATCAGGTGGCTGTGCGTCGCGGCACCGGAACGCTCGTCTGCGACATCGTGCATGGCCGGAGGGGACTGCTTTCACGTCATAGTGTGGCCACCGGGAGTTCCCTCCTCGTCGCCGCCGAGATTGCTGAAATCGAGGGCCGTGACGGCGATGCCCGCGTTCTGCTGAGCCTCGCCACGGAAATCCAAGAAGCCTGGCTACGCGAAATGTTCCCACAGGATTTCTCAGAGAATGCGGATCATTTTTTCGACAAAAGCCAGAATCGCGTTGTTGTGAGAAGGGCGAAGGTTTTTCGCGACCTGATCCTTGAGAACCGCGACCGCGATGCGGAACCTGGCCCAGCAGCGTCCTCATGCCTTGCCGAACAAGTTCTGGAAGGTAACCTGCGCTTGAACGCCTGGGATGATGCCGTTGAGCAGTGGCTCCACCGCGTCAATTTCCTTACGCGTCTTTGTCCCGAGCAAAACCTTCCGCCAATGGGCGAGGACGAGCGACACCATATCATCCTCTTGGTTTGCGAAGGTGCGGTTTGTTACCGAGACATCAAAGACGCCGCCATTCTGCCCCATGCAAAATCACTCCTCACTTGGGATCAGCAGCAGTTCGTCGAAAAACACGCTCCCGAGCGGATCGAGCTTCCCGGTGGACGCCGTGCGAAGGTGACTTATGCCGAGACGGCGGACCCGTTTCTCTCAGCCAGGATCCAGGATTTTTACGGAGTCACGGATGATATCAAAATCGCACTCGGTCGCCATGCGCTCACTCTCCACATCCTGGCCCCGAGCCACCGACCGGTTCAAGTGACGCGCAGCCTCAAATCTTTTTGGACCGAAATCTACCCCGGCCTGAAACAACAGCTCCAGCGCCAGTATCCGAAGCACGAGTGGCGGTGAGGTATGGCGGACTGCTCCCAGGCAGCGAAAAAATCCAAGCCGGAGATATGACGTAGGCAGGTATCCGGTTCAGCTCATTGTCGCTCTGTTTTTATTCGTAATGAGTCCATAACCTCAACACCTTCACCACCCGCTCCGTTTGGAGCACCTGATAAACTAGTCTGTGCTGAATATTGATTCTTCTGGAGTATGCGCCAGCAAGATCGCCGATGAGCTTCTCGTAGGGTGGGGGATTCCGGAAAGGATCATCCGTCAGAATATCCAATAAAAATTGTGCCTTGGATTTGAGGCCAGCACTCGCAAGCTTCTTGGCGTCCTTCTGTGCTTGTTTGCTGAAGACGAGGAGGTATTTCACCAATCAAGCTTCTTGGCACACGCTGAGACTGGAGTGGCAAGTCCGGAACGAATGGATTCCCGCATACCTGGAATCGAAACCAAATACAGGCTCTCCTGAATGGCGCGCCAGTCGTCCTCGGCAACGAGAAAAGCATTGGAGCGCTTGCCTGTGATTTGAATCGGCTCATGAGACTCCAAAGCATCGTCAATGAGCTTGTAGATCATGGATCGCGCTTTTGTGGCTGTGACTGTCTGCATAGCTGAACCGTGCGTGATTGCGTGCGACTCCTCAAGGGATATTTTCTGGCGAAACTCCCCGGCCTGAAACAACAGCTCCAGCGCCAGTATCCGAAGCACGAGTGGCGCTGAGGTCAGTTGCCCAGCAGGCTTTGGTTCGCCGCCATAATTCCCGCGCCGGTGAGCAGCAGGAATTGGGTCATGCTCACAGGGCCGCTGGACTCGATGAGGGTTCCCTCGGTGGTGCGCTTTTGCGAAAGCACGATTGGTGGGAGGTGCTTGGCGATGGTCTCAGCCTTTGGCAGTTTGGAAACATCGATGCGTTTTTTCAAATCCGGCATCATGGCCGCACCAAAACGAATTACCGGCACGAAGGAGTTGTAGACCCGGGTGAAAACCGTGCGCGTGTCGATGTAGCAGAAGGCCTCGTTGGCGGATTGGAATGCAGACACAGCGTCTTTGAAATCCGGTGCGTCTTGCAGTGTGCCTCCGCTGGTTTTGCTCTCCCCGGCCTGGAGCAACGCTTCCGGATTCATCCCAAGCAGGAGAAACCCATTGCTCTGCGCCACCCACAGCGACGTGTAGCCGGCAGGAAATGAATAAACGGTGTTGCCCTTCAAATCTTGACGGATTGCGCCTGGCACGTTGCCGACTGTCTGTGCCAGAAAATCACTCGACCGAGCCTCATCCTTGACCGTCACGGCAAGCAGCGGAGTGGGTGTCATGTTGCCATCGGGCCAGTTTGCGACGAGCGCGCACTCGGGCCCGTAGATTTGAGCTGCTGCTTCGGTGAGCGGTCCCAAGTGGGAGGCGGCTCTCGGATATGCTTCGGCAAGACCCTCCACCAGACTCGGAATCGCAGCGAAATTCAGGACGAAATCAAAAAACACTGTTGTGTCCCGGTTGGTGAGCGACATGGCAGGATGGGTCAGCTTGGGCAGTGAGTCCTCCCGCGATGGACGCAGCACAAAGATGGCATCGCGCTGCAGGCGTCTATCAATCTTGAGAATGCCGCCGACAGCTTCGGCGGATTTGAGTTCCTCGACCTGCGAGGGGATTTGGTTCGCTCCGAACGATCGGCTGACAGCGAGCAGGGAGTCCATCGCTTTTTCAGGCTCAAAGTAAAACATCAGCTCCGGGTCGACTGGCAGTTGGGCGATGACTTTCGCAAAGCGTGGATTCGTCTTCAGCGAGGTCAGTGGCGAGTTTCCCGTGGCACGGTCGAGAGCGGTTTTTATTTGGTCGAGACTTGTGGAGAGAAATCCCCAGCGCCCGGCGGCGGCGGAGTAGAGTGTGAGGTCGCCGTGCCGTGTCACCAGGATCTCCAGGCCGTTGTGAGCGTCTTTGGCCACCTCCTGTTCGGGCTCTGGAAGCTCTTTGCGCAGGCGGGCTATGGCGTTGTCGTAGTCTTTCCGGTTTCCCCAGAACTGAAAGCCGAGCAAGCCCTGCGCGCCCTGGCCGTCGGCATGTGTTGCGGCGAGGAAAATATTACCTGGTTTTAGTCCGCCCAGCACTCCACTGGCCTCGCCGGTGGATGGCGAGGCCTTCAGATTTTTCAGCGGCAGCTCGAGAAAAGCCTGCATCTCTGGTTCGGCCGCGATTTGCGCCAGCGCTGTTCCGATCCACCGAAAACCGGTCCGGGGGATGTTCGGGATATTTACGAAAACAACAGTGTCCACCGGCGCCAAGGCTGCAGCTTGAGACTCGCCGCCGGAGCGTTTAAACAACACAACGCCGCCAAGGATCAGGAGGGCCACAATGACAAGGCCGATGGTGATTTTTTTCATGGGGTGATCAACTAAGCTCAAATCCATTGACACGGCAAGGCACTGGAAACAGATTGCCACCCTATGGATACCACAAAATTCAACAAATACCTCCAACCTGCCCGCGATAGCTACAATCGGGAGAATCTCCGCCTTCTGTCGGATGTTTGCCTTTATCTTGGCTTTATCTCGATCATTGCCTCAGTGGCCACATGGTTCACCGCAGCCCGCGAGAACCGTGCCTACGGTGAGCGTTTCGGTATTTTTATTGGCCTTTGGGTCCCGAGCTTCTTCATTCTTTCAAACCGCCTCAGCCGTAAAGCCGACGAGTTGGTGGAAGTGGTTCTAGAGGACGAATAAAAATCACACTCGCCTTGTGCATGAAAGCGAACCGGCGACCCCGGTTCGCTTTTTTTTAGAAAAACAAAAAAAGTGGCGTGCCCCGTTTGAATTCGAGTTAAGCGGATGTAATTTGCGCTTGCATGAACAAGACATGGCTTATTCCGTTGCTCTGTCTCCCGGTGGTCACCGCCCCGGCCGCAGAGCCTATTGTTCCGCAAGTGGCAACCGCGCCATCCGCCCTGCGGCAGTTGAGCGATTCCTTTGCGGCTGTTTTTGAGAAGGCAGCGCCCTCCGTTGTCGTTATCGAATCCCGACAAGCTGGAGAAAATCCCGTGTCCGGCCTTCCTGGCGGGTTGGAGTTCTTTTTTCGAGGTCCGAATGGTGTCCCTTACCGCGTGGTTCCCGAGACGGGTGCCAGTCCTGACACCCCGCCGAATATCGGCTCGGGTTTTGTATTCTCCAAGGAGGGTCACATTATTACGAACAACCACGTCGTCGCCGGCGCCAGTGAGATCAAGGTGAAGCTCCGCGATGGACGCCGCTTCGATGCAGAGATCATCGGCGCCGACGAGCGGAGCGATGTGGCCGTGATCAAAATCAACGCTCCAGATCTCAGCATCGCAGACCTTGGCGACAGCGATTCTGTTCGTGTGGGGGAACTCGCCTTCGCCATTGGAACGCCCATGGAGCTGCCCTACACCTTCACCTCCGGCATTATCAGCGCCAAAGGCCGCACACTCGCTCTCGGTGGATATTACGACGAGTTTATTCAGACAGACACTTCGATAAACCCTGGCAATAGCGGTGGTCCCCTCTGTGACATCGACGGGCGCGTCGTAGGCATCAATACCCTGATCAGCGGCAGCAATCGCGGCCTGGGCTTTGCCATTCCCATCAACACCGCAAAAAACATCGCCGAGCAGCTCATGACCAAAGGCCATGTGAGCCGTCCCTGGTTGGGCATTTCCATAGCTAGCCTGGAAGAGGACAGCCAACTCCGTCAACTCTTCCCCGGCATAGAACAAGGCGTCGTCCTGCGAGGCATCGAACCTGGAGCCCCAGCCCAGCGCAGCGATCTCATTCCGGGGGATGTCATCACCAAAGTGGACGGGAAGTCCGTAAACGTTTCGGCCGATCTTCAGCGCGAGATTCTTGGTAAAAAAATTGGTCAATCCGTGGAACTCGAAGTCTGGCGGAAGGGCCGCATGCTGCGTGTCACTGTGCAGACCGGCGAGCAGCCTGATAAATTAGTGCGAGCCTCGATGCGCTCGCCGGGTAGAACCCCCCGTCCTTCGCCAGTCCCAAAGGTAAATGGCAGCGATCATCCCGTTGGCCCAGGCTTGACTGTGAGCGATGCCACCCCGGCACTGCTGCAGGAAATGAATATCCAGCGCAAATCCAGTGGCGGGGTCCTCGTGACTCAGGTGGAGCCTATGAGCGCCGCCGCCGCAGCGGGCTTGGAGCTCGGGGACATCATCACCGAGGCAGGCGGCAGACCCATTCTCAGCAAGAAGGATTTCGAAACCATCTTGGAGGGCATGGACGATGAACGTGGCATCCTTCTTCTCTTGGAGCGCTCGGGTCAAAAAACCTTCGCCATCCTGAAGCATTGAAATAGACCGGCGCCCCCGACCATTCTCGCGGCGGATTATGTCGGTTTTTTTTAAAAAAAATACTTCCCAGATGGAGTTTTCCCAATTTGGATGGCAGGCGTGTCGCTGTTCAGGTTCTACATTCCGGGTTTCCTAAAAACATTCACCCCTTTTGCGACAGCTGCGCTTCTGATTTTCACGGCGGGCACCGCTTCTTTCGCCGCCGAACCGCAAGCTACCCCAACTCCTGAGATTCATCGAATCGCGGACATATTCCAACCGCTTTCCCGCCCGGCCGAACTGCTCCTCGAGCCGACGCACCTCGTGCTTCTCATCTGCCTCGGCATTTTTCTCGTCGTTCTGGCCGTTCTGGCTTACGTCCTCATCAAATTCCGCCCACGTGGACCGGAAGACCATCTCGAAGAACCTCCGCAGGTTTACGGCAGCTACAATATCGAAATGGCTTGGACTGTCATTCCCTGCCTGATTGTTTTTGTGCTTGTGCTGGTTTCCGCCCGCTCGATCGTCGAGATTCAAGATCGGCCCATGCCAGAGGACGCCTTACAAATTCGCCTCATCGGTCACCAGTGGTGGTGGGAAATCCAATACCCCGAACTCGGCATCATCACCGCCAACGAAATCCATGTGCCAGTGAGTAGCAAGGATGGCAAACCTCGCCCGACCCATATCATCCTCGAATCAGCCGATGTCATCCACAGCTTCTGGGTGCCACAACTCGCAGGAAAAACCGACCTCGTGCCAAACCGCGTCAATCACACTTGGATCGAGCCTTTCAAAACCGGCGTCTTTCTCGGGAATTGTGCCGAGTATTGCGGCACCCAACATGCCAATATGCTCCTCCGCGTCATCGTCCAAACCCCGGAGGATTTCCAAAAATGGGTGGAAAACCAAAAGCAACTCCCGTCTGAGCCTAAGGATGTCATCGCCATTCAGGGAAAAAAAGACTTTTACGACCTCTCTTGCGTCGCCTGCCACAAAATCGACTCGACCCCTGCCGAGGGCGTTTTTGGCCCCGATCTCACGAAGTTTGCCATCCGTCAAACACTCGGCGCAGGTGTTGCCGCCAACACGCCGGAAAACCTCCACGCTTGGCTCTTCCAGCCCGACTCCCTTAAGCCCGGTTGCTACATGCCGGATATGAAACTCTCGCCTCAGCAACTCGACTCGCTCGTGGCCTATCTCCAAACTCTCAAGTAGCCAACAGCACCATGTCTCAGGAAATCATCATCGACGAGAACTACCGCATGCCTGAACCCGTGAGGGTAGGGGAGGAGACGGGATCGCTGACTCGCGTCATGCAGCAACTGGTCTTCACGGTAGACCACAAAAAACTCGGCCTCATGTATATCGGGGCGGGACTGCTTTTCTTCGTCATCGCCGGCCTCCTCGCAGGGCTCATGCGCATCCAGTTGGCTTTCCCGAATAACCACTTCCTGCCGCCGGATGTCTTCAACCAGAGCTTCACCATGCACGGCACGACCATGGTTTTTCTGGTCGGCATGCCGCTCGCCTTCGGCTTCGCCAACTACCTCGTCCCACTCATGATCGGTGCAAGGGATATGGCATTCCCCCGTCTGAATGCCTTTGGTTTCTGGGTTTTCTTCTTCAGCGGTTTATTCCTGTATTTCAGCTATGTCGGCGCCCCCGGTCTCTACGCCGCAGGCTCCGCACCGGATGTCGGTTGGTTTGCTTATTCGCCATTGACCACCAAGGCGTTCTCTCGAGGTCATAGCACGGATTACTGGACGCTTTCGCTCCTCCTAGGCGGCATTGGTAGCGTGGCGACCGCGCTGAATATTCTGGTCACTGTCTTCTGCATGCGCTGCCCCGGAATGACCCTCGGCCGCTTGCCAATTTTCGTCTGGTGCATGGTCGTGCTGTCTTTTCTTGTCATTCTCGCCCTGCCTTGCCTCTCGGCTTGTCAAATCATGATTTCGCTGGACCGCTACCTCGGCGCGAAATTCTTTGACACTCAGGCTGGTGGCGATGCCGTGCTCTGGCAGCATTTCTTTTGGATCTTTGGCCACCCCGAGGTTTACATCCTCATCATGCCGGCCTTTGCGATTACCTCCGAGGTGATTCCGGTTTTCTCCCGTAAGCCAATCTTCGGTTATCCGATCATGGTGGCTGCTGTCGTGGCTATTGCCTTTATCAGCTTGGGTGTCTGGGCTCACCATATGTTCTGTGTGGGCATGGTCTCGCTGGCCAATGCCTTCTTCGTCACCTCGACGCTGCTCGTTTCCATACCCACAGGCATCAAAATATTCAACTGGCTCGCCACCATGTATGGAGGCAAACTTCGTTTCGAGCTGCCGCTCATTTTTTGCATCGGCTTCCTCTTCCAGTTCCTCATCGCGGGTCTTACGGGCGTCATGCTGGCCGTGGCGCCATTCACTTGGCAGTTGAGCGATTCGTATTTCGTTGTAGCCCACTTCCACTATGTGCTCATTGGTGGACTGCTCTTCACGATCTTCGCTGGCATCTACTATTGGTATCCGAAAGCCTTTGGCAAGATGCCGGACCACAAGCTCGGTCTCTGGCATTTCTGGCTCTTCACCATCGGCTTCCATGTCACCTTCCTGCCGCAGCATTTTCTGGGATTCTTGGGAATGCCACGCCGCATCTATACCTACCAAGATGACCGTGGGTGGGATACGATGAACCTCATCTCGACCATCGGCGTAGCCATTCAAGCCGCCGGCATTCTCTTCTTTGTTTACAACCTCATTTACTCATACATCTGGGGTAAAAAATCGGGTGATGATCCATGGGATGCCTGGACGCTCGAGTGGGCGACCACTTCGCCACCTCCTGAATACAACTTCGCAAAACTCCCCGTTGTGAAAAGCCGCCGCCCGCTCTGGGATGCCAAGCATCCAGAAGATCCAGACTGGAAACACGAATGAACTACGCCACCACAGAAAATCCAGCCGACTGGAAATTGCCATCCCCAAGGAAACTCGGCATCCTCACCCTGATCCTCGCCGAGTCCGCCCTCTTCACGATCTTCGTCGTAGCCTACCTCTTCTACATGGGGAAAAGCCTCAACGGCCCGTATCCCCATGAGGTTTTGGAATTCCCGCTCCTTGGCACAATCGCCCTCTTCAGCAGCAGCGGCACAATCTTTCTGGCCGAACGCTGCCTTCACGCTGGCAACAAACCCGGCTTCTCGCTCTGGTGGGGAGTCACGGCGGCACTTGGCGTTTACTTCCTCTACTTCACCGGCGCGGAGTGGTATCACCTCATCTTTGAAAAAAATCTCACCCTCGCCTCAAATACCTTTGGCACCACATTTTACTCCCTCGTTGGTCTCCATGCCTTCCATGTGATCGTCGGTGTCCTCCTCCTACTTGGAATCCTCATTTCCGCCCTTCGCGGGCGCCTGCACTCCGACCACACCGAGCATGTCGAAGCGATTTCCTACTACTGGCATTTCGTCGATTGCATCTGGATCGTTGTCCTCACCGTCGTTTACATCCTCAGCGTCCGCGTCCCACAATGAATACTCCTGACCCGGAAGATCCGAAATTTGTCGAACTCCCCGAACCTACCGGTTGGCCGATCATTGCCGCCTTCGGATTAGTGCTTCTTTTTGCCGGTCTCGTGACCAGTTTTTTTATCACTTTCATCGGAGTTCTCATCGGCCTCGTAGGATTCGCCGGATGGTTCCTCGATGTTTTTCCTCATCCGAGGCACTACGCCGTGGCTCTCGAGGAAGCGCCTCAACCTTACACCACCGCCCGCTCGATAAAATACCTCAAGATTGGTCAGCGGGGGCACCGCATGCGCCTCCCCGTGGAAGTTCCGCCGCTCATGGCCGGCGTCAAAGGCGGCATCGTGGGCGCAGTGGCTATGGCCATTCTCGCATGTGCCTGGGGGTATTTCAAATACAACAGCATCTGGTATCCAGTGAACCTTCTTGCTGCCGCAGCCGTTCCATCACTCGCGGAGGCCTCGCAATCCGCCCTGTCCCAATTCCACCTAGTGGGATTCATCGTGGCCGTTATCAGTCATGGCTCGGTATCCATCATGATCGGACTCCTCTACATCGTCCTCCTTCCCATGCTTCCCGCCAAATTCGAGTGGTTCTGGGGCGGCATCATGACGCCCCTCATCTGGAGCGGATTCCTCTTCGCCACAATCCGTTTCATCAATCCCGCACTCGCAGTGCATGTGGATTGGCCATGGTTCGTCGTTTGCCAGGTCGCTTTCGGCATGGTCTGCGGCTATGTCGTCTTCAAGGAGGAAAAAGTGGAAACCATGCAGTCGCTCTCACTCGCCGCCAAGCTCGGCATCGAAGCTCCGGAGGAAAATTCATGAAACGCCTTCTCTTTCTTCTGATTCCAGTCCTCGGCTTCATTTCCTGCAAGCCTCCGGGAAAACCCACCCTCGCTGACAAATGGAAATCCCCAGCCGATGTGACCGGCTTCACTCAACTCTACGCGCAAAACTGCATCGCTTGCCATGGTGATGGCAAATCCATCGCCGGCTCAATCACTCTCAAAAATCCCCTCTACCTCGCCATCGTCCTAGAGGAAAAACTCCGCGACGCTATCGCAAACGGCGTCCCCGGCTACAACATGCCGGCCTTCGCCAGGGAAAATGGCGGCTCTCTCTCGGATGAGCAAATCGACACCATTGTGAAAGGCCTCCTCGCTTGGAAGGATGCCTCGAAACTCCCGAACGCCCCGCTCCCTCCCTACAGCGCGCCACTCGGCGATGTCGCTGCGGGCAAGGCCGCCTTCACCCAATCCTGCGCCTCCTGCCATGGAGACGATGGCACAGGCGGAAAAGCCGGATCCGTCGTGGACCGCGACTACCTCAACCTCGTGAGCAACCAATACCTCCGCACAGTGACTATCGCAGGCCGTCCGGAACTCGGTTGCCCCGACTTCGCCCATCGCACACCCGGTTCGCCCATGTCGCCCGCCGCCATCTCGGATATCACCGCTTGGCTCGTCTCCCAACGCGTCAACGAATTCGATCAACCCATCACGCCAGCTCCCGCTAAAAAATGAACCAAGACCCCGCTCAAGATCCTAAAGACCAGGCCCCTTGCGCTTGCTCCGGTTCCTCAACCTGCGAGGATCCAAAGAAAAAGACCCGCCGCGAGTTCATGCTCGCCCTTGGTTTTGGCCTGAACGCCCTCGCCGGTGCAGCCGTAGGCATCCCGCTTCTGGGTTATGTCCTCTCCTCCTTCTTAAAACCCCATCAACTCGATTGGGTTAGCCTCGGACCCGTCGAAAAATTCCCTGAAGGCAAAACCCGCCTCGGCAACTATAAAAATCCCGTCCGCCGTTCCTGGGATGGCTCGACCGCCGACATCCCTTGCTGGGTGCGCCGCATCAAAGGCAATGAGTTCCAAGTTTTTGCCATCAATTGTGCCCACCTCGGCTGCCCGGTCCGCTGGTTCGAGGAGTCCAAACTTTTCATGTGCCCCTGCCACGGCGGAGCCTACTATGAGAACGGTCAGCACGCTGCCGGTCCCCCTCCTCGCGGTCTTTTCACCTACGAATTCAAGATCGATAACGGCAACCTCATGATCCTCGCAGGAGCCCTGCCCACACTCGCACAGCCCAACGCATGAAGGTTCCGATCCAAAAACTGACCGACCTCGGCCTCGGCGTCTTCAATTGGGTGGACGACCGCCTGCATGTCAAAAAAATCTGGGAATCCACCGCGGGTCACCATGTTCCGCAGAGCGCCGGCAGCTGGTTCTATGTCTTCGGCAGCGCCACGCTCCTCTGCTTCATGCTGCAGCTCGTCACCGGCATCATGCTCGCGCTCGTCTATGTGCCTTCCGCTGACGAAGCCTATGCGACACTGGAGTATCTGACCTACCACCAGCAACTCGGTTGGTTCCTGCGCGCCATGCATTACTGGGGTTCGGACTTCATGGTGGGCATCATGCTCTTGCACATGACGCAAGTTTTCCTTTTCGGTGCTTACAAATACCCCCGCGAAATCACTTGGCTCTCGGGACTTGCCCTCCTTGTTTGCACCCTCGGCCTGGCCTTTACCGGCCAAGTCTTGCGCTTCGACGAGGACGCCTACTGGGGACTTGGCATTGGTGCTGCCATCATGGGACGCGTTCCATTTATTGGCCAGCAACTTGTGGACTTCATGCTCGGTGGGCAGATCATCGCCTCCGAGACCCTTTCGCGCTTCTTCGCGCTTCACGTCTTCGTCCTGCCGGGCACTGTCATTGCTCTCGTCAGTCTCCACCTCCGCATGGTTCTTACCAAGGGTATCAACGAATACCCCGTTCCAGGAATGGTTGTTCGTCGTGAGACTTACGATAAGGAATATGCCGCCATCCTGAAAAAAGAAGGCGTCCCATTTTTTCCCAAAGCCATCGACAAAGATATTATCACTGCTGCATTCGTCATCGGAGGCATCGTTACCTGTGCGCTCCTTTTCGGTCCGAAAGGCCCAGGCGGTCCTGCCGACCCACTTCAAATCGACGCAAACCCACGTCCGGATTTCTGGTTCCTCTGGATCTTCTCCGTAGCCGCCCTCATGCCTGCGGAAATCGAGACCTTCGCCCTTCTCGTTGGCCCAGCCGTTATCGGTCTTGTCCTTGTCGCCCTGCCATTTGTCAACGGCACTGGTGAGAAAAGCTGGCGCCGCCGCCCCGTGGCCGTCATCGTCACGCTCCTCGTTTGGATTTCCCTTGGAATGCTCACCTACCTCGGTGTCACATCTCCATGGTCGCCCGTGATGAATGGTTGGTCCGCCGAAACCACGCCTGACGCCCAAATCCTCAACCGCACGCCCCTCGAACTCCAAGGCGCCGTCACTCTCCAATACAAACAATGCCGTAACTGCCACGCCATCGACGGCCTCGGCGGCGAACGCGGCCCGGCCCTCACCGATGTCGGCCTCCGCCTCACCAAACCCCAACTCGTCCGTCAAGTCGTTCAGGGTGGGGGAAACATGCCCGCCTACGGCCAAAACCTCTCGCCCAGCGAAGTCGAAGCCCTCGTCCACTACATGATCTCCCTCCGCCCCGACGGCATCCCCCCCGCCCGCGACACCACATTGCCACGCAAAACGAATAATTAACCACGGAGGACACGGAGAACACGGAGAAAATATTAGGAAACAATGTTCTTTAAAACACTCATTCAATATTTTTAATCAATCGCTCTGCTCCTCGCTCAGAAATTCCTCCAACGAAAAACACTGCTAAACAAAAAAACAGTC
>DGXZ01000050.1:19199-23584 GCA_002396485.1 Spartobacteria bacterium UBA5019 | reverse complement strand
TTAAACCATTAATTTCTCTTTTTAAAAGGTAAATTTTGGATTATTAGCGTAAAAAGTTTTTACAAGAGTAAAGCAATAATATGAAAATTGTTATTCCAGGTGGCTCAGGTCAAGTCGGAACAGTTCTCGCACGACATTTTCATGAGGAAGGTCACGAGGTCGTGGTTGTTAGCAGAGATGCGAAATCTGCAAGAACAAAAGCGGCACCTTGGCGAGTTGTTGGGTGGGATGGACAGACGCTTGGAGCTTGGGCTGAAGAGTTAGAAGGTTCAGACGTTCTTATTAATCTTACGGGGCGTATCGTAAATTGCAGATACAATCACAAAAACCGTTGTGAAATATGGGCATCACGAAATCGATCAGTCCGTATACTCGGCAAGGCACTTGAAACGCTTACTTCTCCACCTCGTCTTTGGCTCCAGGCTGGAACGGCTACTATCTACGCTCATCGCTTTGATGCGCCAAACGATGAATACACAGGTATTATTGGCGGCACTGAACTGAACTCACCCGATAAGTGGCGATTTAGTATTGATGTCGCTCGGTCATGGGAGGGGGAGTTTGCGTTAATTACATCACCAAAGACACGCAAAATTGTTCTCAGGTCTGCTATGACGATGAGCTATGATCGGGACGGCATCTTTGATTATCTGCTGTGGCTTGTGCGAATGGGGATCGGTGGAACGGCAGGATCAGGAAAGCAGTATATTTCTTGGATACACTACCTCGATTTTATCAATGCAATTAAGTTCTTGATTGAAAACGATCAGATAACTGGCGCAGTAAACATTGCTTCACCAAACCCTCTTTCAAACAGGGATTTTATGGCTGCACTCCGAAAATCTTGGGGGCAGAGAATTGCACTCCCCGTTTACGAATGGATGCTAGAGATCGGCGCAGTATTCCTTCAAACGGAAAGTGAGTTGGTTCTAAAAAGTCGGCGTGTCATTCCTGGTCGTTTACTTGACGCTGGATTTAAATTTCAATACGGCGACTGGAAAGCTGCATCTGCAGACCTTTGTGAGCGTTGGAGGAAGCAGAGGTAGATATGTTGCGATGGATACTCTCACTACGGGGTTTGGCATTAATTGTCTATATCTTTTTTTGTGTTGGTATTTCCGGTTTTGCTCTCGGATCTTTTGCAAAAATTATTCAACGATATCTTGTTGTTGATTACAACTATAAAACTGAGGCGTTGATGGTTATAGGACAAGTAATCTTTCAGTGGCTTTTCATGACCAAATCTTCTTGGTCGGAAAGAAAAAAATATGCAGTGATTGCTTTGAGCGTTTCTATGATTGGGTCCGTGTTGCTCATGCCTTTACTTGCTTATGGAAGGATTGTTGGAGTATCCGAAATTCCAGCCATTGGGTATTTCTCTGGTGTTGTGGCAATAATTTTTCTAACTCATCACAAACTTATCAAACAAGCGACTTTGCCGACTGTGTTGACGCTTACTTGGGTACTCTATCGGATATTGCTACTGGTTTACTTGATAATTCCTTGGAAAGGAGAACATGGATAATTATAGAGAGACACATCAGATCGGCGCATCAGGGCTCGTCATATTTGATGGATCGTGTGGTGCATGCACGGCATTTATTGGAGAAAAGAAAAGATTTTTTCAAAGGCACGGATTCGCTGTGGCACCACTTCAGGAATCATGGGTCAGGAATGTTTCTGGACTGAGCGAGGAAACTTTACTTCAAGCTATTCATCTCTATAAACCGAATGGAGATGTTGTTAAAGGGATCGATTTTTTTCAATACGTAGCAAGTAAAGTCTGGTGGCTCAGACCTATCAGTTTACTACTTAGCGTTCCTGTCCTGAAACCAATCTTTGCTATAATTTACAATGCTATTGCACAACGCAGGAGAGATATTTCACGGATCTGTGGATTACAGTCGAAAGCAAAATATAAGTAAAAAATTATTTTACAATCATGGCGCCATTTATCTTTAATTTTCACAACTAAATAATAAATAGTCGGCCCTGAAAAACCCTCACGCCGGAACGGGCATGCGGAAAGCCCGACATTCTCGCGCCCAATTTTGGATTGCTGAAAAAAGCGCAAAAAGAACCTGCCTCATCCAGAGAAGGTGATATTCTTCTCCTGGACTGTGGTATCAACAACGACCTCCTTTTCCTTGGCCTTCTCGCCGTGCAAATCAATCGTGGAAACCAATATCCGCTCCGCTCCGTCTTTGCCGATGCGTTTGCGAAAATGAGTCAACTCGCTCGGATCGCAAGGCAATCCCCAGCGCATTTCCGTCTCTCCGCAGAAATATTGTGCGTAGGCGCTTTCGCTCCAAAACTCCACTACCTCTTCGTCGCTAAGGTTCCTCAAGCTCTTGAGCATGAGAAGCCCCACCATACGCCGGATCGGCAGGGCCGGACGCCCTTCTGTGGAGTAAAGAGAACCAAAGGTCTTTTCAAAACCCTTCCAGTCGATGGCCTGTGCCAAGCGGTAAAGCAGACTGCGTGGATCGAGCTGTTTTTCCAAGTCAGGGAGCAAAAAGGATGTTTGAGCAGTGTCAGAAGAGGTTGGTTTCATTGACGTGGATTGCAGGGATTTTGAGTGTGCGGGCAGGTTTTGCCTGCAATCCAACGCAGCAAGAATCGTGCTTATTGCATTCCAAGAAAAATGTTTAAAAAGTTTTTGAGGGCCGACTATTTCTACGGAAAAGCCATGCCGCTTGCGGAAGTTCTGGCGCTTTCTTTACAAGGCTCTCCGTCGAGAGCCTTGTAGGCACGCGCCGCCAAACTTATGCCGCCATGTAGGGCAGGGTCGCTGCGCGGGTGCGCACGGCGTCGATGCCTTCGAGGAGGTCGGCGATGGCGTCCCATTTGCCAGTGACCAGTGCCTCGTGGGCGTGTGGGGCGATGGTGATGGGGAAGTCCATGTCGGCGATGGAGAGTTTTTTCTCGGTGAGGTCGAGTGTGAGGAGTGCAGCGGGGTCGGACTCGATGAGTTTCGCGACGGAGCGGATGTCCTCGCCGGTCATCACAACGCAGGGCATGCCGAGGGTGATGGAATTTCCAAAGAAAATCTCGGCGAAGCTTTCGGCGATGATGGCGCGGATGCCGAAGCGGTAGAGGGCCTGCGGGGCGTGCTCGCGGGAACTGCCGCAGCCAAAGTTCGAGCCGGAGAACAAAATGCTCGCGCCGGTGAAGCGCGCGTCGTCGAGCGGGTGGGTTTGTCCCTCGGCCTTCGCGAAGGCGCGGGCGTCGTAGAAGGCGAATTCGCCGAGCCCGTCAAAGGTGATGCACTTCATGAAGCGGGCGGGGATGATGCGGTCGGTGTCGAGGTCGTCGCCGGTCACATAGACGCCGCGTCCGCCGACTTGGGTGATTTTTTCGAGAGCCATAGTTTTTTAAAATGTGGAGTGTTTACTTGATGCCGAAGACTTCGCGGGCGTCGGAGATTTCTCCGGAGAGGGCTGCTGCCGCGACCATGAGTGGGGACATGAGGACGGTGCGTCCGGTCGGGCTGCCTTGGCGGCCTTTGAAGTTGCGGTTACTGGAGCTGGCGCAGAGTTGTTCGCCCACAAGTTTGTCGGGGTTCATGCCGAGGCACATGGAGCATCCGGCCCCGCGCCATTCGAAGCCGGCTTCGCGGAAGATTTCCGCCAAGCCCATGCTCTCGGCGACGCTGGCCACGCCTTGCGAGCCGGGGACGACGATGGCTTTCACGCCTTTATTGACCTTGCGGCCTTTGATATAGCGGGCGACTTCCTGAAGGTCGCTCAGGCGGCCGTTCGTGCAGCTGCCGAGGAAAGCGACATCGACTTTCGTGCCTTTGATCGGATTGCCGGATTTGAGCAGCATGTGCGCGAGAGCTTCCTCGGCGGTCGAGCGGTCTTTCTCCGGAACCTCGTTCGGGAATGGCACCTTCTCATGAATGAAAATGGCCTGCCCGGGATTGATGCCCCAAGTCACGGTCGGCGAGATGTCGGCGGCGTCGAAGGTCACGATATCGTCGTAGTGGGCATCCGGGTCGGATGCGGTCGCCTTCCATCGGGCGACGGCGGCATCCCAGTCAGCGCCCTTCGGCGAGTAGGGACGGCCTTTGAGATACTCGAAGGTGGTTTCGTCGGGGTTCACGTAACCCACGCGCGCGCCGCCTTCGATGGACATGTTGCAAACGGTCATGCGCTCTTCTTGCGTGAAGGCGTCGAAGGTTGTGCCACCGTATTCGTAGGCGTAGCCGAGACCACCGTTCACCCCGAGTTTGCGGATGATGTGTAGGATGACATCCTTCGCATACACGCCGGGACTGAGTTTTCCATTCACATTGATGCGGCGGACCTTGGGCTTGTGGAGTGCCATGGTCTGTGTGGCGAGGACATCGCGCACTTGGCTGGTGCCGATGCCGAAGGCGATCG
>DGXZ01000050.1:0-18996 GCA_002396485.1 Spartobacteria bacterium UBA5019 | reverse complement strand
GTCGAGGTGTGCGAGTCGCCGCAGGCGATTGTGGTTCCGGGTTGGGTGATGCCCTGCTCGGGGCCAACGATGTGGACGATGCCCTGCTTGCCAGTGGGAAGGTCGAAGAAGGTGATGCCATTTTCCGCGCAGTTCGAGCGCAGCGCCTTGATCATGGCATCCGCGAGGTCGTCGCTGAATGGCTCGGAGCGTTCATCCGTGGGCACGATGTGATCCACTGTGGCGAAGGTGCGGGAGGGGTAAAGCACCTTAAGATTCAAGTCGCGCAACATGCCGAAGGCCTGCGGGCTGGTGACCTCGTGAATGAGGTGGGTGCCGATCAAAAGTTGAGTGGCTCCATTCGGAAGAGTGCGGACGGTGTGGGCGGCCCACACCTTGTCGAGTAACGTCTGGCTCATAGGTAATGAACGGACGAGAATATCGGTTTGGCCGCTCCTTGCAAGACACGACACTTGCAAAAGCCAGGAAATTCGCGAGGATAACTGGTGCTCGCAGTCGAAACAATACCGCGATCACCTGAGCAGCCGCCCGGTTCGGCTGCACCCTATCTGCCAAATGAAAAATATCCTCAGCAAAATTCGAGTCACCAACAGCATCTTCCTCATCGGAACCTTCCTCGTCACCTGCACAGCCGTTCCCCTCTACATCTGGCAAAACGGCCTGAATTTCTTCCAAGTGGCTTTGTTCCTTTTCTTCACCTTTTCGACAGGCATGAGCATCACGCTCGGCTACCACCGCCTGTTCTCCCACCTTACCTTCCAAGCGAATCCGCTGGTGAAACTTTACACCCTGCTCTTCGGTGCGGCCGCATTTGAAGGTTCCGCGCTGGCCTGGTCGGCCGACCACCGCCGCCACCACAAATTTGTGGACCACGATGACGATCCCTATGACATTTCGCGTGGGCTTTTCCATGCCCACATCGGCTGGCTTCTCTTCCGTCGCGGGCCTGACACGCCGCTCACATGGGTGAGGGATTTGCAAAAAGACCGTCTCGCCTGGCTGCAACACGAATACTATGTGCCGATCGCCATTTTCATGAGCTTCGGCCTGCCTGCGCTCATCGGGTATCTCTATGGCGGCGCCAATGCCGCACTCGGCGCGTTCCTGCTCTCCGGCTTCGCCCGCGTCGTGCTCGTGCACCACTCGACCTTCTGCATCAACTCGCTCTGCCACTGGATCGGCGACCGTCCGTATTCCACCCACTGCTCGGCACGCGATAGCTTCCTCATGGCGGTCTTCACCTTCGGCGAGGGCTACCACAACTTCCACCACGAGTTCCAGTATGACTACCGGAATGGCGTCAAACCTTGGCAATACGACCCCACCAAATGGGCGATCTGGATTCTCAACAAACTCGGCCTTGTGAGCAACCTCCGCACGGTGCCAGAGGAAAAAATCCTCAAAGCGCAAATCGCCGAGCATGATCGCCTGCTGGAGGCGAAACTTCTCGCCCAGCCCACCCCGATCTCCGACTCGATCCACGCCATGGTCCAAAGTGCCCGCACCCGCATGGATGAAGCCCTCCTCCGCTGGGAGGAACTACTCGTCGAATACCGCGCCGCCGCTGCAGGAAAAACCGAAATCTCCCGCCGCGAAATGGCCGAACTCCGCAAGCGCCTGCAACAAGCGGGAGAGCAATTCCGCCAATCCCTGCGCGATTGGAAAAATACCTGGCAAAGCCTGCCCGTAGCTTGCTGAGGGGGGGGGAAGTTTTAAGTTTGTAAGTTTTAAGTTCGCGCTGCCGCGCGACAGCGCGAAATCCCGGGAGGGTCAGCGTCCTCGCCTGACCCAAATTTCCTTCACAGACAGCGCCTTGTAACAGATGCTCTATCGTCCTCAACGATGGTGGCCGATTTCTGTACGATGAAGAGACCGGCGTTTCCTTAGCTCTTCGGTAGCGGCTTGCCGCAGAGGGCAGCGAAGGCGTTTCGCTGGGCAGGGGTGAGGAGGGCTTTCATTTCCTCGGCTTGGCGCATGCGGTAGTCGCGGAGAATATCCACCCGGTTTTTATGCGAGACGGCGCCGGATCCATAAGAGCGATTGATTTCCGATACAAATTCCAACCCCCGAACGCGCAGGGCTTCGACTGAGGCTCTTTGCCGGTATGTGAGGCGGATTTGTTTTTGAATCTGCGGGGAGATGAGCATGCTGTAGCTGAGAATCTGGTTTTGAATCTCGCTGAAGCGGGCGAACTGGGGCGGCGTGAGGAGTGCGAGCGCTCTGGCATTGTTGCCGTCGATGAGCGCGAAGAGACGCTGGTCCGGCGTGAGGCCGGTGGAGCCAACGGCAGGCGACTTCAAGAGAGCTTGGGAGCGGGATTTCAAGTCACGCCGCAGGCTGTTGATTTGTGTGATTTGGGCGGGGCTCAGGCCGAGATCCGATTGGACGCCGGGGATTTCCATGAGCAGGGTCACCGAGCCCGGATAATCGGTCGCACGGGTGGTCGCATGCAGCGGGGCTGAGACGGCAAGGGCGAGACCGATGATCGCGAGCAGGGTTTTTTTGAGCATGGAAGGTTAGAAGCTTTTCGCGATGATTTGTTCGAGCTGAACGATATCAACGGCAAATTTCCGGATGCCTTCGGCGAGCTTGTCGGTGGCCATGGCGTCTTCGTTGAGCATCCAGCGGAAGGTTTTTTCATCCATCGCGATTTTCTCAACGCTGTCGGCTGCGGCTGCGGAGGCGTCGAGCTTGCGGGTGACGGAGTCCGTGGAATCTTTGAGTTCCTTGAGGAGCTCGGGAGCGATCGTGAGGAGGTCGCAGCCGGCGAGTTCGCGGATCTGGCTGGTATTCCGGAAGCTCGCACCCATGACCTGGGTTTGGTAGCCAAACTTTTTGTAATAGGTGAAAATTTTCTGCACGGATTCCACGCCGGGATCTTCGGCGCCGACATATTCCTTGCCGGTTTTTGCCTTGTAGTAGTCGTAGATGCGACCGACGAATGGCGAGATGAGGCGAACGCCCGCATCGGCACAGGCGATGGCCTGAGGAAGCGAGAAAAGAAGGGTGAGATTGCAGTTGATGCCTTCTTTTTGGCAGATGGCCGCAGCTTGAGCGCCCTCCCAAGTCGAGGCGATCTTGATCAGAACGCGCTCGCGGGGCGTGCCGAGTTTTTCATACAGACCGATGAGATAGCGGGCCTTCTCGACGGTGGCTTCGACATTAAAGGAGAGGCGGGCATCGACTTCGGTGGAAACGCGGCCTGGAACGATGGAAAGAATCTCGCGTCCGAAGGCGATGAGCAGATCGTCGATGACTTTGCGATGAAGTGTGGAGCCACTGAGCGATGTGCTGCGGTTGTCAGCAATGGCTTTTTCCAAGAGAGGCTTGTATTCCGCTTGTTGGACGGCCTTGAAAATGAGCGTGGGATTGGTGGTGGCATCCTGCGGCTCGTAGGCGCGGATGCTTTCAAAGTCTCCCGTGTCGGCGACGACGGTGGTGAATTGCTTGAGTTGGTCGAGTGCGTTGGATTGGCTCATGGTTTAAAAAACTGGCTGCACTTTGTGGAAGTGGGTGTCCGATTGCAATCGGTAAATCAGCGTGATGACTCTGCGATTACAGCCGGAAAAACGCCTCGGCGGTCCGTGTGGTGGCAGCGGCGATCGCTTCGAGGGTGGCACCGCGCACTTCGGCGATTTTTTCGGCAACAAGCCGCGTGTGGGCAGGTTCGCAGCGCTTGCCGCGATGCGGCACCGGGGCCAGGTAGGGACAGTCGGTTTCCACCATGAAGGCGTCAGGAGGAATGGCAGCGACAACATCCCGCACGAGCGCCGCATTTTTGAATGTGACGATGCCTGTGAAGGAAACAAGGTGGCCGAGTGCGAGGATTTCCCTCGCCTGATCGGGCGTGTTGCCAAAGCAATGAAACACCCCGCGAAGGCGGCCGGTGTAATCTTTTAAAATATCCAACGTGTCATCCCAGGCATCGCGCTGGTGGATGACCACGTTGAGTCCGAATTCCGCAGCGAGATCGAGTTGCGCGGTGAAAGCCTCCGCCTGCGCGGCTTTGTAGGCACCATCCATGATCGCCGCTTGGGTGTCATCCGCAGTTTCCGCCTGCAGGGCGCTGATGCCTGCCGCCGAGGCAAGTTTCTCCGAGGGGAGATGGTGGTAGTCCATGCCGGTCTCGCCGATGGCAGCGACTTTGGGATGGGATGCGAGAGCGCGGATGCCTTCGAGCCAGCCTTCCGATTCCTCGTCGACGTGGGTGGGATGCAGGCCCACGACGGCGTGCACGCAGTCGAACCTCTCTGCAAGTGCAACCGCCCGGCGGCTACTTTTCAAGCCTGTTCCGATACTAATGATTCGCTGCACGCCGGCCTTGTGTGCAGCGGCGATGACTTCCTCGAGGTCGTTTTGAAAGTCCGGATAATCGAGGTGGGCGTGTGTGTCTATGAGCATGGAATGATCGTTCGGTAAAGGGGTGGCGTCGTTCAAGGGTAAAAGGCCTCGGCTCTCAGTCAGGCTTGAGTCCGTTTCGCGAGCCATGCGGTGATATCGGAAACCACAAGATCGCGGTCCCAGTCGTGCCAAAGCAAATGGTAGGCCTCCGGATAGTGACGCAGGGATTTGTCCGGCGACGGGATTTTTTCAAACCAAGAGTCGATCTGCGTGGGTTTGACAAAGCAGTCATTGCCCGCCGCAAGAACCAGTGTCGGCGCATGGATGCCGGCGGCCAGCGAAGCGCTCTCTTGAATGAGATCCCCCAGCTCGACCAGAAAACGCAGGCTGAATCCGCTGATATGATGCGGTTTTTCACTGAGTGAGTCCTGATACGCGCGGTCCCTCGTCAGCGGCGGGGCGATGGATTTTCCATTCACAAACCGGCTTGGTGTCAGCCTGAAGCCTGGAGCAACTGTTGCCACGCGCCGTAAAATCCATCGCAAATATCCAGGCACCGACCGCCGCAAGCCAACGACCGGAACGGATAAAATCACACCATCCACCGCATGGCGGGCGTCACCGCTTTTTCTCGACCACCCTGCATAGCCTGCGGCGAGGAGCGAGCCCATGCTTTCGCCCATGAGAAAAACAGGCCGCCCCGCATGGGCTTGACGTAATGCGGCGACAAAGGCTGCAATGTCCAGCATCTGCATTTCAAACTCCAGCGCCGCCCCACGTCGTCCGGCGATGTGGTCGCTGCCTTGCCCGCGCAGATCGAGCGCGTGAAACGCATACCCGGGTATCCGCGCAGGGAGGGGATGAAATTGTTCGCCAGATCCATTCATTCCATGGATGCAAGCAACCACCGCGCGGCAGTCAGCGCGCGGCCAGGAGTGCGCCGTGCGCGGCTCCCTGTCATGTGTGGTCCATGAAAATCTCATTGCCAATTCAGCAGTCGGTAATAAATCCGGAGGCATGATCCGCCTTGCAGCCCTTGTTTTTCTACTCCAGACGTTTTCCGCATTTGCAGCCCAACTTGATCTCGCTGTTGTGCAATTTCCAGAAGTAAAAACCACTACCGAACTCAATGCCGCACTTGCAGGTCTGAACCTTGCCGAAATCACGAACGCCGACCGCACCATCACATCCATACCTTATCTCCAAGGCGGCAGGGTTCTCTTTTGTCAGTCCGCTCCATCCACCGCCTCGCTGAACTCCTCCACGCGCCTCGGGAACTCCCGCGCGGAGGTGACAGGCGCCTTTAAGAATAACTCGCTACAAGTCGAAATCCGCCTCTCGGAAGGCGTCGATGCCGGTCTCCGACGATTCTCCAACCGCCTCTACAGCGGCTCCGCTTCCCTCTCGACCGGATCACCCCGGGTTCTTGCTGTCCGCACCATCACGGGAAAAACCAATTCTGTGAGCAAAGAAAAAGCCGTGGTCAAAGAAACCGTGACCTGCCATGTGATCCTCGCCCAATTGCGGTGAAGCGGATCAAAACCAGCGCTTGCGCTTGAAGAATGCCAGCATCCCCCCGGCGATCATTGCGCACAATCCCCAGAAGAAAACATAGCCAAAGGGCCAGGAAAGCTCGGGCATGTTTGCTGGAAACTCGGTCTTGAAATTCATCCCGTAAACGCCGGCCAGAAATGTCAGAGGGATGAATAAAACCGAAACAATGGTCAGCACGCGGATGATTTCATTTGTCCGGAATCCCACGCTCGAGAGGTAAAGATCCATCAAGCCCGCGCTGAGATCGCGGTAGCTTTCGATGATGTCTATGATCTGCGTGACGTGGTCGTAGCAGTCGCGCACATACACCTGTGTCGCCCGTGAAACGAGCCCGGAATCGTCGCGCATGAGGGTGCTGAAGATTTCTCGGTGTGGCCAGGCCGCGCGGCGCAGCGCCAGAAGAAGCCGCTTCGCCTCGTAAAGCTTCCTCAAGCTGCTCCGCACCGGCTTTTCCAGCAACTCCTCCTCGACCTCCTCGATGCTGTCGCCGACGGATTCCAGCACGGGAAAAATCTGGTCCACGGTCGCGTCCAGAAGAGCATACGCAAGGTAGTCGGGTTTCATGCTGCGCACGTAGCCACGGCCTGATTTCAAGCGGGTCCGCACCGATTCGAACACATCATGCCCGGCATCCTCCTGGATCGTGATTAAAAAAGATTCTCCCAGAAAAAAACTCACCTGCTCGAAGCACAACTCATCGCCTTCCTGAAAATAAATCATCTCGCTCACGATGAAAAAGTGATTTTCAAACGGCTCTATTTTCGGTCGCTGCGCCGTGTTCAAGACATCCTCCACCGCCAGCGCGTGCAGACCGAAACGCTCGGCCACCCTCTCCAGCAAAGGCACATCACCCAAGCCCTCGATGTCGATCCAGTTCACTTTTGCCGGATCATATTTCGCCATGAGCGAGTCCCAGTCCGCGAACTCCTCGTCGAGCAATGATTCGGAATCGTATTGGATCAGCCGCATTTTCGCGGCACCCGATGCTCCTTTTGGTGCGCTCAGTGTGCCCGGCGGAGTGCCTGATGGCTTGTAGCAAAAGCGAATCACTGCCTTGCGGTACATCAAACCTGCCTCTCAACACACGATCTTTTTTCTTAAAAGAGTAGTGGCTTAAGCCGCACCGCCTACGACAAGCTACGCTCGCAGACCGGCTCGCAGCGGTTTTAGCCCGCTTCGCCGCATTTTTGTTTTCTCGCGGTGCGTTCCATACGGTCACAAGAAATGCGGCTTGCCAACAAACGCTGGCATGGGTATTTCACCCCGCCAGTCGCGGCTTGCTATGTGGCGAGACCTGAACGATTGAAGAGCTAGAGAAAACTCAAACAAAAGACAGACTTTCGAGCATTACTTTTGGGTTGAGTTTTTTACAAGGAAAATAAATAACTAATCACATGATCAACGACCAAAAAATGGACCAGCGCATCACAGTGCGGCTGACAGACGACGAACTCAACGCAGCTGAGCGGGCGGCCATCGCCGAAGGCGATCGGAAAATAAGCACGCTGATCAGACGCGCGCTTTTGGTTTTTTTGCGCGATCGGGGATACACAAATTTTTCAGCCAATCCCGCAGCAGCAAGCTTGGCACCTGGATATCTGAATCCGGCTGCACAAATTCAGCACCCGGCCAGTCAAGCCCAAGCGCAGTATGGAGCACCCGCCCCGCAATACGGCCAACCAAACACGCTGTCGTAAGCAATCACACAGGCTGCACCGCAACGGGTGAATCGCGTTTGCTTTTGCGGCCTGTTGATTAAGCTCGCGGCATGATTGCCATTGTTGGAGGCGGGCTTGCAGGCCTTGCGTGCGCGCTGGAGCTTCACCGTTCCGGTGCAGAGTTTGTGCTCTTGGAGGCTGCTCCTGTAGTGGGTGGCCGACAGCGCACATCGCGCAAGGACGGGTTCATTCTAGATCACGGCTTTCAAGTCGTGTTGAGTTCCTACGGTGCGGTGGCGTCTGTGTGCGACATCGCTTCTCTGCGGCCGTGCTGGTTTGAATCGGGTGCCTTGTTGCACGACGGGCGTCGCCTCACGCACCTCGTGAGTCCATTTCAAAATCCCGTCTCCGCGCTCTTCTCGCCCGCTTTTTCCATTGGAGACAAATTCCGCTTGGCGAGGCTGGGAGCGGAGTTGCTGTTCACGCCGTGTAAAAAACTCCTGGCCCGCTGCGCGTCCACGGCAGACTTCTCGACGCGCGCCTTCTTGAAGCAGCGCGGCTTCTCAGAGTCATTTTTCAGCCGCTTCGCCCAACCCTTTTTTGGTGGTGTGCTGCTCGACAACGAACTTGCGACTAGCGCCGGGCTGTTTCTCTACTACCTGAAAAAATTTCTCACCGGCCGGGCTTGGATTCCCGCCGCCGGCATCCAAGCCCTTCCCGAAGCTCTTGCGACGCGCTTGCCGTCGACCTTACTCCGCCTTAAAACGCGCGTTGCCGCCATTTCGCATGATCGAAACGGCGTTGTCCTGGAGAATGGTGAGACGATCCGCGCCGATCAAATCATCCTCGCGCTCGACGCGCCTTCCCTCGCCCGTCTCCTTTGTCTGCCGACACCTCCGCCAGCCCGCGGCGTGTCTGTTGTTTATTTCAAAACGCAGACCTCTCTTTACGAGGATCCGTGCATCGTGCTGCCGGAAGGCCAAAGTCGCCGGGTGCGGCACTTTGTTCAGATCACAAATGTCGCTCGAGGCTTCGCTCCGGAGGGTTGGCATTTGATTTCAGCCACTATTCTCGACGATGGCGGGCTTTCCACGGAGCAGCTTGCCAATGAAGCCGCGCGGGAAATCTCCGGCGTTTTCCCCCGCGCGGCCGGCGCTCTCGAGCACCTCGAGACCATCCAAGTGCCCTACGCCGTTCCCGGCCAAGCACCCGGCTTCGCGGCGAGGAATGCCTTCCCCGATCTGCCTCAAAATGTCTATGCTTGCGGCGACTGGGAGCGTGGAGCCAGCATACAGGCGGCTTTGCGCTCTGGCATCGAAACAGCAAAACGCGTCCTCTGTGGTTGATCTGAAATGAAACTTTCCCTTTCCACCTGCTGGAACTCCTGGCGCCATCAGGACGGCTGCACCATGGTCGAGGAAATCCTCTCCCTTGGCTTTGAATCGCTCGAGCTGAGTCACGGAATCCGCTCCTCGCAGCTCGAAGGCGTGCTGCAGGCCCGCAAGCGCCACAAGTTCAGCATCTCCAGTGTTCATAATTTCCTGCCCATGCCGATCGAGGTCCTCACCGACTCGCCCGATTGCTATGAGTTCACCTCCCATCGGCCCAAAGACCGCGACCGGGCTTTGCGTCTGACCCTTGCCACCATCGACTGGGCTGAAAAACTCGGCGCTCCCTTTGTCGTTGTGCACACCGGACGCATCCGCTCCCTCAACCTCACCGCCCCCCTGCGCAAAATGGTCGAGCAGGGGAAAATTTTCTCCCGCGATTTCATCAAACGAAAGCTCGAGGCGGTCCAGGCGCGCGAAAAAGTGGCACATATGCACAACACCCGCGTCTTGGAACTCCTCGGCGATGCGGTCTCCCACGCAGGCAAGCGTGGCGTGAAGCTCGGCATCGAAAACCGCGAGTATTACGAAGCCGTTCCCTCCGAGCGCGAGTTTCCCGACTTTCTTCAGCATCTCGATCCAGCCCACACCGGTTACTGGCACGACTTCGGCCACGCGCAGATCAAACACAACCTCGGCCTCATCGATCATGCACAGCATCTGGAAAGGATCGCGCCGCGCCTCATTGGATGCCACATCCACGACACCCGCCCGCCCTTCCGTGACCACTGCCCGCCCTTCACGGGCGAGACGCCCTTCGACCAACTCGTTCCCCTCCTGCCCAAAAAATGTGCCACTGTTTTGGAGATGTCCCCCCGCACCGAAGCGGCCGATATCGTGGCGGCGGCGAATGCGTGGAATAAAAAATTCAAATAATACATGAAACGGCACCTTCTCACTGCCATCCAGGTCATCATCACCATCGGACTCCTCTGGTGGATTTTTCGCAACCCCGAGCAGAATCAAAAACTCCTCGACGCGTTGCATGCCGCCAATAACTGGTGGCTCGTGCCAGGCTTGGCCGCGCTAGGCGCGGGTCTTCTCCTTCAAGCCAAGCGCTGGCTCATCCTGCTTGAGGTGCAGGGGATCGTGATTTCCTACTGGCGGAGCCTGCGAATCCTCCTGATCGGAATGTTTTTCAACCTCTTCCTGCTGGGATCGACTGGCGGCGACATCATCAAAATTTTTCTCATCATGCGCGAGGCTCCGGATAAAAAAGCCGGCGCGCTCCTGAGTGTTTTCATCGACCGGGTGGTCGGCGTCTTGGCACTGGCAGCTGTTTCGGCCGTTGTCATCCTCCTCCGTTGGAATGACATCATGGAGCATGAGGTGACGCGCTATGGCGTCTTCACAGCAGCAGTCATTCTGGGCGGATCCATCGGCTTCATCCTCGTAGCCTGGCTCACCGGCCGCCTCGACCTCGCCACCAAGCTTCCCCACTGGCTGCCCGCCCGCGACAAAATCGCCGAAGCCGCCGGCGCCTTTGTGGAATACGCCCGGGCCGGAAAATCCGTGGGCCTGGCATTCCTGCTATCGATTCCCGCACACCTCCTCATGTTCTCGACATTCTGGTTCGGAGCCAAGGCCTTCGCAGCCGGGCTGAACCTACTGAGTGTGTATTGCGTGATGCCTATCGTGGCGACTGTCACGGCACTGCCCATCAGCGTCGGAGGAGCGGGCCTCCGCGAAGGCCTCTTCATCAAAATCCTCGGCGCCCTCTATTCAACCCCCGAACCCATCGCCACACTCGTCTCGCTTTCCGGATTTGTGATGCAGGTCTTCTGGAGCCTCATCGGCGGCGCCATCTATCTCGCCTACCGCTCGACCGAACATGCCTCTCTCGAGGAAATGAAAACATCCGTCGACGATCTCGAAAAACGCGTCGAGCAGAATATCGAAGCCGGTCGCCCGCCCGAGGTATGAGGCCGAAAATCCACGCCCACTTCGCCATGACGGCGGATGGCAAGATCAGCACAAAATACCTCACGCCATCCCAATTCACCTCGACGGCCGACAAGGCGCGCATCGGCGAAATCCGCGCACGACACGACGCCATCCTCGCCGGACGAGGCACTGTGGCCGCCGACACCATGTCGATGCGCCTCTCGAGTGAAATACTTCGCGCCACCCGCATCAAACAAGGCCTCCCACCCGAGCCCCTGCGCGTCGTCATCAGCAACGCCGGGAAAATCGATCCCTCGTGGAAAATCTTCCAGCACATCGGCTCGCCAATAGTCATCCTTTCCACCATTCGCATGACGCAAAAACTGCGCGCCGCCCTCGCCCCGCTCTGCGACTTGCACCTTTACGAATCCCCAACCGTTCCCCTCCCCGCCGCTCTTGGGATGCTCCGGGCCGAATATGGGGTGAAATCCCTCGTCTGCGAAGGCGGGGGAGCCCTCCTGCGCTCCCTCGCCGCCGCAGACCTCCTCGACGAAATTCACCTCACACTGGCTCCCGTCCTCTTCGGAGGAGCCGCCGCACCCACGCTCACGGGCCTCCCCGGCGATTTTCTACCGAAGCCGCTCGCGTTCCGATTGGCGAAAATGGAGGCCCTCGGCGACGAGTGCCTTCTCCATTTCAAAAGAAAAAACATCAGGCGAAAAATTGACCCCCATTCACGCACCACATAGCTTATCCACATGAAGACACGATTCATCTGCGCGCTCCTTGCATGTCTGACTTTGCTGGCCACCGCTGCCAGCGCCCAACTGCTGATTTACAATCTTTCCCTCGATAAAACCGGCCGCAGCGTAAACTACGCCTTCTTTGACAGCGGCTACCTGGTAGTCGATCTCGCCGCATCCACATTTTCATCCGTGATCGTCCTTACAGACCCGAACACCTTCACCTATTACCAAACCGCCGGACTTGTTACCGGCAATTATACCACGATGCTCGACTACGCCGGTTACGATCACGCCGTGTTGTTCGGAACCTCCTCAGGAACCGACAACGCCGCGCTTCAGGTCATCGGCGCCATCGAGTCGAACAGCAATATCGGTGCAGAGCAGCGGTCCAATCTTGCAAAAAAACTCCAAGGCTACTTCTTGGCCAGCGGTGCTCAAGTGGACGCCAGCATAGGCAATAGCACGACATCCAACAGCACAGCCTTTGAATATGGCTATGCCGGCTTCAGCAAAGCCACGGCCACCTACGATTCAAGTCTTACCAAACAGGCGAATAACCAAAGCCTCGACAGCGCCGGAGCGCTTGACCTTATCGGTCAAATCCTCGCCAACCGAGGAGTCCCAGGCTACACGCCGACGCCGACTCCAACTCCCACGCCGAGTCCAACTCCGACTCCGACGCCCTGAATCCTCCCCATTCGGGAGTCTCGAATTAGTCTTCTCTCAGCGCTCTGATTTATTTCTAAATCCGGGGCGATAAATGCCGATGTCATACCTTGGCAGGCGCGAACCCGCGCCAGTCCGAAAGCGGAACGGAATCCGCACAACAAGACAAAGGATATGTCGTTCATCATTAAAACCAATACCTCTTCCGCATTTGCCGCACGCGGACTGCAGGAGAGGCACGCCCACGACCGGCACACCGAGCACCGGCCGAACCCTGCTTCACGCCATCAGGGAGCGCTCAGCGATTCCTGCGACCTCACTCATTCCGGCAAGTCCGCCGCCGCCATTCGCGAAGCGGGGGATTTTCAAGCCCGCCTCAACGAATCCCTTTCCTTTCTTCAGACTCAGGATTCCGCACTCGGGCAAATCCAGAATCTGTTTGTGAACTCCCCCGAGCAGCACGATTTCTTGGACATTTTTGAATCCCTCACGGGTGAAAAATTCAATGGGCTGGACCTCTTCACGCACAACGGGGAGGAGCAGCCTCTCTTTGTTCAGGCGGCGGAAAACGAAGAGGCTGTATGCATCCATCGGCCGCTGATAATCGTGGAAAGCCTTACGGCCTCCCTGCAAGAAGCCGTTCACGCCGCACGCGAGGAAAATCAAAAGGAACAAGCCAAGCTCCGGGAAATTTCGGATTCCTGCGCGAAAATCCATCCCTGCCCCGACATGGCCGCATCGAAAATCTCCAATGCCCAATCGGCGAAGAAAACAATCGCTCTCTCCCAAAGAGACGTCCTCACCGATGCAGCCACAGCACTCTCCGGGCAGGCGAACTCGGCTCACGAGGCCGTCTTGAGGCTCTTTTCCTGAGCGGACTTGCCGACACGCCTTGCGTTGTGTCGCCTCTCTCCTTGGCTCATCGGTGCGATTTGTCTAATTTCGCAGAGTGAAGAATATTTTTGGATATCCCTCGCTTTGGATTGCGACCGGCGGTGCGATGGGCACGCTGTCGCGATATGGAGTCGAAATCGTGGCAACCTCGTTGCTGCATACGGGTGCAGGATTTCCGTGGGCCACATTTCTCATCAATCTGTCAGGATCGTTCTTCCTTGGCTGGATTCTGGCACGCGTAGAAACGGGCGGCGGCGCCGTTGAGTGGCTGCGGTGCTTTGCCGGAATCGGCTTCTGCGGCGCGTTCACGACTTTCTCCACGATGAATCTTCAGATGGTGGAGATGATGCACTCGGACTCCTCGGCACTCGCGCTGGTTTATTTTGTTGCGAGTTTTGTGTGCGGCATCGCACTCGTCTGGGCTGGAGCAAGGCTCGGTGTGGAAAAGCAGGTGGCCCGGCCATGATCGAGATTCTGCTCATGGCCTTGCTCGGTTCTATCGGCGCGCTTGTGCGCTATCACCTCGGAGGCTTTGTGCACACGAACGCAAACCGCGCGCTGGCATCCGAAGCGGAATTTCCTTTCGGAACGCTTTTTGTGAACGCACTCGGTTCGCTTGTTCTGGGCCTGATCGCCGGGCTTTGTTCACGAGAAATGATTCCACAAGTTTCTTATGTGGCACTTGGTGTGGGCTTCTGCGGGTCTGTCACCACATTTTCCACGCTGGCCGTCGATCTGCAGCGCTTTCTTCGCGACGGGCGGTTTTCTTTTTTTGCGCTCTACCTTGTCGCCTCGGCCGCGAGCGGCCTCGGTGCCGCAGTGCTCGGCTTGGCAGCGGCCGGGATTGTCCGCTAAAGCAGGTTTTTAGATGATGCAGGGTGGAATAATATTGTCGGACGATGGTGCAGGTTGTTCCAAATTTTGCGAGCAAATAGCTTGCAAACTTTTCTGAGGAACCTATAACTACGGAGTCTTATGCCAAACCTTACCAAGAACAATATCGTTAAAAAAATCAGCGAAAAAACCGGCCTCACTCAGCAGGAGGTATTCAGCGTGGTTCAATTGACACTCGAAGGAATCACTGAGGGGCTCGCCACAGGAAACAATGTGGAACTTCGCAACTTTGGTGTTTTTGAAGTCCGCCTCACCAAAAAACGCATCGGCCGCAATCCTAAAAAACCTCAGGAAACAGTGGAAATTCCTCCACGCGCCATCGTCAAATTCACAGCTGGAAAGATCATGCGCCAGCGTGTACTCCTTCGTACCGAAGAGTTGCACCGCGCAAAGGCGGCTTAATTCCACGCCCGGCGGCAGGCTTATCTGTCGCCAAATGAAATTCCGACCGACCTCGCGGCTGCGACAGTTTCAGAATTCGCGTCCACCGTACGTAGTGTTCCCACCGCCTTGGCTATGGGCACACCGCCAACGTGATATTGCAGGTAGCTGACCATCTGGCCAAATTTCCTCTGCTCGATCAGGCGCACGGCCCCGACACCAAAGCGGGTTGCCAAGATCCGGTCCAGTGCGCTGGGCGTTCCACCCCGTTGGAGATGCCCCAGCGCGACGGACCGCGCTTCCTGACCAGTCAACATTTCGAGTTGTTCGGCCAGGCGCTCGCCGATGCCGCCCAAGCGCACTTCGCCTTTGGCGCGAAGTTTCGCCTTCTTGGTGCTGAGTTCCTTTCCACATTCCTTGGCACCTTCGGCGACCACGATCATCGTGCTTCCGAATCCATCCTGCGTGCGGTTTTTTATCAATTGCACCAATTTATCCATCTGGAAGGGGATCTCTGGCAAAAGAACCACATCCGCGCCTCCGCCAAGTCCACCGTGAAGGGCGATCCAGCCCGCATGGCGTCCCATCACTTCCACCACCATCAAACGCTTGTGGCTGCGCGCAGTCGTGTGCAGGCGGTCCAGCGCATCGACCACCACGGCAACGGCGGAGTCGAAGCCAAATGTCATAGCCGTCGCATTCAGGTCGTTATCGATCGTCTTCGGCACGCCGACCACTGGGATGCCCGCTTTTTGGAGTTGGAGCGCGGTGCTCAGCGATCCATCGCCGCCGATACAGACGAGGGCATCCAAGCCAAGGCCTTCAAATGTTTCACGCGCCTCGGAGAGAATGGCTTTGGGAATAGTTGCCTTGTTTCCAGCACCCACTTTGGCCACGAACCGGCCGCGATTGGTCGTGCCAAGAATCGTGCCGCCCATCGGCATGATACTGTCCACGCCGTTGGGATCGAGCTTTCGGTAGCGCACGGGCGTGATCATGCCTTCGTATCCGTCGGCAAATCCGATCACCTCCCAGTCACGCTCGGCGGCCGCCCGCACGACGCCGCGAATGACCGCATTCAACCCGGGGCAATCCCCGCCGCTTGTCAGAACTCCAATTTTTTTGATGGGCTTGTTTTTCATCAACCCATCCTGAAGCAAAATCAATGCCAGCTTGTCAGACGCGGCGAATCCAGCTGTAGGGGATGGCTCCGTGCGAGAGCATCCAATCGTTGAATTTCTTCAGCGGCCAACCTGCTTCCACGACAAAGTGGCGGTAAAGTTTTTCGACCTCCAGGCGACCCAGAAGATAGCTCATCGGAACCGTCGGGCTTGAGGTATACCAGTTCACATCCGCTTCCGCACGGGCGGCGGTGAAGCCCACGCCGCTTTGGAGCCGCTTCGCCGCTGCCGCATGGCTAAGCGCGCCGTCGTGCAAACCGCAATCGATCACGATGCGGTGCGCGCGCCAGAGGGCATCGTGCAACTGGATCAATTCGGCGCCGGGTATGTCCACCAGACCATGCTCCACGGCGAGCTTCTCACACCACATTGTCCAGCCTTCATAGAAAATGGAGTGCGCGAAAAGGCGGCGCAGGCGGCTGGCGTGCTGGAACTGAACGACAAATTGCAAGTGATGCCCGGGATAAGCCTCGTGCACCGTGGTGAGTTCCAAGCCATGGTGCTGACGGATCTCAGCAAGTTTTTTATCCGGATTCTCTTGGTCCAGACTCAGATCGTTCACCCAAAAGATGCCGGTTTGGTCACGTGAAAACGGCTCCGGCGCGCTGTAGGCGGCTGTCGGAAATTGGTGCTTCAGAAAAGGTGGCACAGGAAGAACCTTCAGGGTGTCGCCCTTTGGAACGGTGACAAGGCCGAGCTTCCCGAGACGGGCTTTGATGTCTGATGTGGCCTGACGGTAAACGTCGAATAGCGGGAGCTCGGGGGTCCATCCAGCAGCGGCGCGGTCAATGATCTCGCGCGCGGATTTGCGCCCGTGACGACGCGCAGCGCGTTCGAGGAGGAATTCATGGCGCTGGATCTGGTATTCTCCCAGTGCGCGGGTCTCAGGAAGCGAGAGGTCGAGGCCGAGTTGCTCGCGGATGAGAAATTCGAAACGCTCGCGCCCGATGGAGAAGCCCCCTTTCGGCCCAGACTTTTTATTGGCGATGCCGGCGGCGTATTCCTCGAAGGCCTTGGCTGCGGCTTTCAGAGTCGAGACGAATGCCTTGGGCTTGCTGGAAAGGCTGCAAAGTTCCTGCTCCAAGCCGTGCAAAAATTCCACAGCTCCGGCGCAGGATTGGACGCCGAGCGAGGTCCAAAGCGGATCGGGTGCCTCGATACACTCCAGGCCGGCACGCAGGTAGGCGGGAATTTTTTTTAAGCGGGATTCGATCGCGGGCAACACCTGGCGGAGCTTGCCGGAGTTCCTCACCACGAGTTCGAAAATCGCATCGATCGCGGAATTCGAGTGCGTTTGAGGATTTGTGCGCCAGCGGAGGAGATCGCGTTCGGAAAACAAATCCGTCCGGAGCCTCGCAAGCAGCCCGCGCCGGTCGAGCCAGTCGTCGCCATGGAAAGCCGCTTCGGGCAAGGCCTCCACCGCAGTCAGTGTTCGCTCAAGAAGGGCGATGTGCTTTCGGTAAATCTCCGGCGTGTTACGGCTCAGCAGGGAATCGTATTGGTGAAACCCGAGCTTGCTGGCCTGCTCGGGAAAAAGCTCGCACGATTCCTCAAGCCACTTTTTGGCGAGGGATGCGAAGTTAGCGCGGATTTTAGTCTCTGCAGGATCGGATGAAGTGGGCATGGTCTTCAATCGGAATGAACCACAGAGGACACAGAGAGCACAGAGAATAAGTTGTTTACACTTCCATGAGCATCCAATGTTTTGTGCAATCCTGAATACCGCCTTGGGCATTCTTGCGGATCCTTTAGATCATGCCTTGTCCCGCCTGAGATGCAATTCCATGGGCGGATCATCCTGATTAAAACTCTATTTCGGGTTCAATCGGGTTTGCGGTTTGAAAAGTAGCGTTTGGATTCAGCGGCGATCACGCCACTCAGCAGAACCAGTGCGACGAGGTTGGGAATCGCCATGAGGCCGTTCATCATGTCCGAGAAATTCCACACGGCGTCACTTTTCCAGACACAGCCTACGAATACGGCCGCGACCCAGAGCCAGCGATAGGGCGTGATCGCTTGGACTCCAGCGAGGTATTCCACAGCCTTCTCGCCGTAGTAAGACCAGCCGAGAATCGTGGAGAAAACGAAGGTCAACAGACCGCCGACGAGAATGATGTCGCCAAAAATTCCCACCTTGTGGAAGGCGGCATCGCACAGGGTGGCTTTGGTGAGACCGCCGGTCTGCCAATCCCCCGAAGAAACAATCACGAGGCCAGTGAGGGCGCAGACGACGACCGTGTCCCAGAATGTGCCGGTACTGGAGACAAGCGCTTGGCGCACCGGATCACGGGTGCGGGCAGCGGCGGCGACGATCGGCGCGCTGCCGAGTCCGGATTCGTTCGAGAAAAGCCCGCGGGCTATTCCATAGCGCATGGCCTCGGCGATACCCGCTCCGACAAATCCTCCGATCGCCGCCTGGCCTGTGAACGCGCTGGTGACGATGAGATGCAACGCGCCGCCGAGTTTGTCCGAGTTCAAACAAAGCATGATGAGACACCCGAGGATGTAAAATGCCGCCATGAACGGAACAAGGATGGTGCAGAAATTGGAAATGGAACTAATGCCTCCGAGGATGACGGCACCCGTTATCAGGGTGAGTAAAATGCCGACGCCGATTTTTAAATTCGCGTCCGAAACCGCAAACGGGAGGAGGTCTTTTTTTGCAACGATCATGTCCGCGATCGCATTTGATTGAACCATGTTTCCGATGCCGAACGCGGCGATGGCCGTGAAGATCGCAAACAAAACCCCAGCCCAGCGAGCATTGAGGCCTTTTTCCAACACATACATCGGGCCACCAGACATCTGGCCGCGATCGTTGGTGACGCGGTATTTCACCGCGAGCAAGGCTTCCGCATACTTTGTAGCGATGCCGAAGACACCTGTAAGCCACATCCAGAGAACCGCTCCAGGGCCGCCCATGAGCACCGCGCCAGCCACGCCGTAGATATTTCCCGTTCCAATCGTCGCTGCAAGAGCCGTCACCAACGCGCCAAATTGGCTGATGTCCCCCGGTGACCCAGGCTCCTTGCTCACGGACAGCTTGATGGCGTGCCCGAGGTGTCGCTGCATGAATCCCGTGCGGATGGTCAGGAAGAGGTGCGTGCCAAAGAGAAGCACGATGAACCATGGACCCCAGACCAATGACGCCGCCTGTTCCGTGAGTTTGTTGAGAGTCTCCATTTGTGCCATGAAAATCCCGCCACTGACACGCTGCAAGGAATCAAATCGCTGATGGCTCCAGCGCGCCAACGCCCCCGGCGGCATGAAGACGATTTCTGATCCTACCTCAAAAAACCGTGAGGGGCTCACTAAAGAAAGAGACCCGAAATGGAAAAAACACAAAGCAGGTATGCGCGGCGCTACGACCGCGAATTTAAGGATAACGCCGTGGCACTCGTGGAGAGTG
>DGXZ01000020.1:5705-5969 GCA_002396485.1 Spartobacteria bacterium UBA5019 | reverse complement strand
ATCCCAAGCCGTCAACATGTTTTTTGACCCCTTGAAAATATTTTTTGAAAAATTTTTCAAACGACATTTTTTTGCTCTGCTTGCGTAAATTTCCGGCCCTTGGGAAGGTGTTTACCCAATGAAAAAAGAACTTCAATCTGGCGATGCGGCACCTGATTTCACGCTCACAGCAGTGGGCGGCACCTATGGCGATGGTCAGGACGTGCGTCTTTCCTCACTGCGCGGCCATACCGTGGTGCTTTATTTTTATCCCAAGGACGACAC
>DGXZ01000020.1:0-5513 GCA_002396485.1 Spartobacteria bacterium UBA5019 | reverse complement strand
TCTACCCCAAGGCCGACACGCCCGGGTGCACCACGCAGGCCTGCGGGCTGCGAGACCACTACTCTGCGTTCCTTTCCAAGGGGGCGTTGATCTTCGGTGTGAGCGTGGATTCGCCAAAGAGCCACGCCAAATTCCTATCGAAGCACGGCCTTCCCTTCCCTCTGTTGAGTGATGAGTCGCGCGAAGTTGTCGAAGCTTACGGCGTGTGGGTTGAAAAAAGCATGTATGGTAAGAAATACATGGGCACGGAGCGCTCGACCTTCGTGGTTGCAGCCGATGGAACGATCCGATCGATCCACCGCAAAATCCAACCCGCAGCGCATGTGGACACTATTCTCAACGATCTATGAAATCTCCCGAACACAATGCCGTCTTGAATCTCTACGACAGGCTGTCCGCCCTTATTGAGAAACTTCCTGGCGGGTTGCAGAAGCCGATTCTGCGGGAGCTTACTCCGATACGGGAATTGTTCCTCGAGCAGAGGGCTCCTCGTGTGTTGCTGAGTGGCGGGAGCGCGCAGAGTGCCCCTTCCCTGCTTGCGGCAATGGGGGCTTCGAATATTCACTGCGGGGAGTCGGAGCAAGGGTGGCGTTCCTATCAAGGCGGGGTATCGGGGGCCATGGCCAAAATTCTGGATGCTCGAAACGACGCGCCCGATGCGCATTGGGAGACCGGCATAGCCGCTGCCGCGCCGGATATCGTGCTTTTCCTGCAGGACGGAGATATGCCCGAACCCGAGTGGCAGAAGTCGATTCGGCGCGCGACTTCATCTGGCGCACCGATCATTGCGCTGTCCTCATCAGCCGAGTCTGCGCGAAGGCTTGGCGAGCGACTGGAGGAGACTTCGGAGCTGCGCGGAAAGATTCGCGCGGTGTGCTCCCTCGATGATCCCGGCTTTTTGGAAATCCTCTGTGCGGCACTGCCTGCTCCGGGCCAACTGGAGTTTGCGCGCCTGACGAATGCGCGAAAGGCGCAGGCTTTCATAGCCTCTTCGCTGTTGAAGTCCTTCAGCGCGGTGTGCGGCGTGATCGGCCTGCAGCCCATTCCGCTCGCGGACTTGCCGGTTCTTGCCACTCTCCAAAGCTTGATGGTGGGAATGATTATTCATACGACCGGTCGCCCCGTGACGCTCAAGCTCGTCGGGGAGTTTCTCAGCGCCCTTGGATTGAGTGTTGGAGCCGGGTTTGTCTTCCGCGAGGCGGCGCGGGTGGCCGTGAGGATCGTCCCCTTCTGGGGAAATGCTGTTTCCGGCTTTGTGGCGGGAGCGGGGACTTACGCGATTGGGCGTGCCGCGATCGCCTATTTTGTGGACGACTCACCTATACAGGAGACGCGACGCATTTTTCTCTCCATGCTTCCGAAAGGCCGTTCCACCACCAAACTTCCCTAATCTCCTATCATGCCCGCCGCCGATCCTGAAGCCGCCCTCAAGCGGAATGCCATTTCCGAAGTCAAAAAAATCTACGCTGAGCTCGCAGCCATGCCCATCGAGCGTTCCTGCACGCTTCGCGCCGAGTGCTGCCAATTTCGCCTCACGGGAAAAACTCCCCAACTCACGCGGGGCGAGGCGCTGATTGCTGCTCGAGCGCTTCGTGCGACGGGGCGGAAAGTCCAGCCCTCGCGCCCTGATGGAGCCTGCCCGATGCTCGACCCGTTCACTTCGCGCTGCCTGATCTACGAGAACCGTCCCTTCGGTTGCCGCACCCATTTTTGCGCGGCGGCGGGGGGACCTTATGCGCGAAAGGATGTGCTGCACCTGATCCACCGTCTTCAAGAAATCGACGAACGCCTTGGTGGCGACGGCGCCCACCCGATAGAGGATGCCGTGGCAGGTGCGTTGCAGGCTTGCCAGTGACGGCGACTGGGCTTAGCCCGATGCGAGGACAATGGATCAAGCTGCTTTTCAATTCATCAATACCCAGCTCACCAACCCGGCGCTGGATGTTCCCATGGCGGCTTTGTCAAGTTGGGCAGTGTGGTGGCCCTTGGCGATACTGGCTGGATTGATCATCCTCCTGCGCGGCGGCTTTCACGCCCGGGCCATGCTTCTCGCCGCCGTGCTCGCAGTAGGCATCAACGACGGGCTGGTCTGCCGGACATTGAAAGACATCGTCGGCCGTCCCAGGCCAAACGACACCATCTCCGGCGTGCGCACCATCGATCTGGCGCGGGCGACCCCTCGCCTCCTTGCAGTGGCTCTTCCGCTGCGGGTCAAAACCTCGGATGTCAAAAAATCGCCCCATCGCGGCAAATCCTTTCCCTCTTCTCATGCGGCGAACTGCTTCGCTTTGGCGACTGTGATCTCTGTTTTTTACCGGAGGCGCGGGTGGATTGCATTTATTCCAGCGGCGCTTGTAGCTTTCAGCCGTCTGTATGTGGGAGTCCACTGGCCTGTCGATGTGCTCGCAGGATGCCTGATCGGCATCTTGTGCGGGCTTGGCTCCGTCTTTCTTTTAAAAACCCTCTGGAATCGCTTGGCACCGGCCATTCTTCCCTCACTCCACAAATCCCGCCCTGATTTTCTCAAACCATGAAACCTCGTTCTGTCTTCATTTTCCTCTCCGCTGTCACGCTCCTGCGTCTGGTGTGGCTGGCGATTCAAGGTGTTTCGGCGCAGGAGGCGTATTACTGGATGTGCGGCTCGAGGATGGCAGCGGCTTTTTTTGATGGTCCACCGGGAACGGCTTTTCTCGTTCGATTGCTCGGCGCTTTAACGGGCGACTCACTGGAGATTCTGCGACTGGCGTGGCCCCTTTTCGGCTTTATCGCAGCATGGCTGGCCTGGCTGCTTGCTCGCACCCTTTATCATGATCTGGTGGCGGGCTGGACGGTGGTGGCCCTGAACGCGCTGCCCTTCTTCAACGAGCAGTGCGTCACGGTTGGTCCCGGGATTCCCCTCATGATTCTCTCGCTCTCAGGAATGCTCGCCGCTTATTCAGCGCTGGAGGGGCGGCGTATGGATTGGATTCTTGCTGCGGCGCTTTTGGCGCTGGCCTGCCTCTTCCGCTACGAAGCCGTGCTGAAGGCGCTGGGCTTGCTCATCGCGATTCTCTCGGTTCTTCGTAAAAAAGAGAAACCCGATACACTTGCGGTGGCCGCTTTGATTCTCCTTCCGGCAGCCGCGCTATGGAGTCCCTTGGCATGGAATGCGGCACTCGACTGGATTCCCATCGCAGGCGGGACCTTCCAGACATGGTGGCGTCCACAGCCTGGGGGATGGACTCGGGATCTGGTGGAATACTTTCGCCAGTTTTCTTTTGCTGCTGGCATCGCGCTGGCAGGTGGGCTCGCTGGACTTCTCTGGACAGCCTGGCACAAGCCAGGCCGCACACGCTTTCTTTTGCTCAGCGCCGGGCCCGCCTCGCTGTGGGCTCTCTATCAATTCCTCATAGGCCGTGATTTCTCGACGGCGGCTTGGATGGCCGCAGTGCCACTCTTGATTTTTCTGGCGGAGGCCGGATCGCGCTGGCGCTGGATGGGGCTCTGCGGCTCGGCCACTGTGCTGGTTGCACTGGTCTCCAGCGGACTCTTGCTCCATGAGGAAGGACTGCAAAGAGCTGTAGGAAAAACTCTGGCTTCTGAAATGCACGCCGCCACAAGGGAATTGCCTGCCAGCGAGGGCGGTGGATTTCTCATTGCCGAAGATGCGGACTTGGCCTCTCTGCTCGCCATTTATTTTAAACCTGCAGCGCCTTCGGAGTATCCACCCGTTTTCGTCCCGGAATCCCCCGCCCTCACGAGCCAATTCGGAATCTGGCCGTCGTATGGAAATTTCATCGAGTCAGACAAGGCAACGGATGAATTTTTCACCGAGCAGAAAGGCTACAATCCCTTCATCGGCCGCCATGCCCTCTACATGGGCGCGGAGCTGCCGCAGACGGTGAAGGGCGCTTTCTCCGAGGTGAAGCCGTTGCGAGACATCAAGCTGCCGGATGGCCGGCGCATGGTTATCTATCTATGCTTGGATTATCAGACGCTGCCGCTTTGAACCGGAATCTCAGGGTGCCGCGACACCCGACTTCTGCAAGGCCTCGCTGAGACTCGTTTCGTGGGTGGGCAGGCTCGCGAGGTAGGCATCTTTTTTCGGCATCGCGGCGGCATGCTGGATGTTTGACGGATTTTCGAGACGCGAAAAGATGGCTGCCGCCACCTTCGACTTCGGCACGCTTTTTTCTCCATAGCCGCCGGGCTTGTTGCTCGACCAGAAGCGGACATACTCGCCGCCATCCTTCGTTTCCATACCGAGAAAAACAACCGAGTGCCCACGCTCTTTTTTTCCGACATCCGTCGACCAGAAAATCTTCAGGAAATCACCCGGACGCGCCTGCTCCCACGCGGTGAAGTTTTTCCCCAGACCAAGTTCATGGAAGAGTCGCGCCGTGCCGGGGCCATTGGCATTCCAGCGTCCCCAGATGCCGACTCCATCGGGCATGGCTTTGGGCAGGAGATATTCGGATGAGGATGTGCCCGGCGGGCAGAGGCCCTGTTTTTCGGCGGCGACGAGGGTTTTCAGAAAGAGGAGATAAGTGGCGCCCGAGCAGTAACTCGGCTGCGCCTTGGAGCTTTCGATACGCAGGCCGGGTGGCGACACGGCAACAGAGTTGTTTAAGGCCTGGTGGGCCTCGCGCGTGGTGGCATAGCCGCCGCCCTCGGGCATTTTGCGGATTTGCTCAAGCACAATGGCATTGAAATCCGCCGCGTGGAGAGTGACTTTCGAGAGCAGAATGAGGGCTGACAGAAGAACCAGTTTCATGTGTCCTCAACAACGCAAATTTCCAGATGTCCGCAAGACGCATTTTTCTGATTCTTTTCCTTCTGGCCTTTGTGGCCGGGGCGCTTTGGATTCGGGATTGGACGGCCAAACGCCCGCTGCCCGTGTCTGGCGGGCTTTATTTTCCAGTGGCGGTGGAAATTCCTGGCCCGCACTTCCTGCAGGGCGACCCACGCTGGGGTGGAGACTCCCTTGCCCAGACATCCGATTCCCTCACGGATGTCGGCTGTGCAGTGGCCTCGGCCGCCATGGCGCTGGCATCCCGGGGAGTTGATACCGACCCCGGACGCCTGAATGCCTTTTTGCAGAAAACCGAGGGCGGCTACACTCCCGAGGGGTGGATCTATTGGGAGAAGGCGGCGGAATTCGATCCGGAGCGGGCTGGTGCACTCCTGCCACACTACGAGGATGCGCCATCACACTTCCTCATCGACTGGAATCTCCTGCGCGGCAACCCCGTGATTGCCCGCGTGCGCTACCCGAGTGGCATCACCCATTTCGTCGTCATCTGCGGGAAGCGCGGGTTCGAATACATCGTGCGCGACCCCGGCGAAGGAGGCAGGGCGGGGCTGACGCTTCTGAGTGAGTTCCCGGCACCCGTCGAGGCGCTGCGTTTTTACCGGGTAGAGTGAGCCCGCGACGTAAGCGTTGCACGGGGCACCCCGTTGTTATTTGCAGATTTTGAGCGTTCACCCGTTTGAAAAAAAACGCCTTTAACCCGAATTCAGCACTTGGAGAAGTT
>DGXZ01000075.1 GCA_002396485.1 Spartobacteria bacterium UBA5019 | reverse complement strand
GAAATGAAAAGCACCTTGAGCCTGCGATGCAGCCTTCAGCGCAAGGCCGCCAATCCAAGCCTCGAAAGCCAAGGAAGCTGTCAATTCTCGTTTGTTGGTGGGGGGCATGAGGTCTTTGGGGAAGTTACAGAACTTTTGCACTCATCCGACATATGTCAATGATGGTTTTTAGACATTTTGTCTGGTTTGGATTACTGCTCCTCCGCCAAAGCACATGACTTAACTTGGCATCGGGCGTATCTGGTTACACGCGGAATTCGTTTTCCCGAGAAAACTGTCCAGGAAGGATTCCCCCGTGAAAATCACAAATCCCAATTGCCCAATCCTCACTTTACTCGGTGCCCAGCTGCTTTTCTGTGAATCTGGCGCTGCTTGATGCTGCTTGATATTCGGCCGCCGAGAGCGTCACGAATCGTGACCACAGGAAACGCGGCAACAGAGTTCTCCGAGCTTACGATTTGCGCTGCGAGCATGTGAAGGATCCTCTCGCGATTGGCAAGCAGTCCCCGCTTTTGATGTGGAAGCCAGCCTTGCAGGAATGCGTACCGCCCCGATGGCGCCGGATTTCCGGCGGATTGTATTCCAACCCGAAATCGGTTGCTGGAGTTTGCCTCGGCGGAATACGAATCTGTACGAGGCAAGATCATCAGCAATTGGAAAATCAAGGGTGGCTGTGTTTACCCCCGCATCGTCGTTCCGACGGGCTCCGAGGCCAAGGTCATTTTGCCGCAAGAATGGAGCCAAGCCGGAAGGCGCGGTCCATGAGCCCGGTGAAACGGGCAAAGAGACGTTACGGACAGGGGCCGACTCTTATAACTTTCAGATTTCAGACTGGCAGCTATAAACCAAAGAGACACCAATGAAAAAACTCACGATTATCATCCTGTTGCTATCAACTCTAGCTCTGCTTGAAGCGGCAGAGAAAAGTATTCCCATTTGGCCGCAGGGCGCACCGGGTGCCCTCGGCAACACGTCAAAGGATAGCGCGACCATAACTCCCTATCCGGCTTCCAGCCCCTCCGGTGCGGCGATACTCATTGTTCCCGGCGGCAGCTATGGCGGGATCTATCCGGGGCAGACAGAGCCCTTCGCGCTTTGGCTCAATGAGCAGGGCATCTCCGCATTCGTTCTGCGCTACCGGCTTGGCAGCTCAGGCTATCGTTACCCCTCGCAGCTTCAGGACGCCGTCGAAGCCATGCGTCAAATCAGGGAGCAAGCCGCGAAGTGGAATATCGACCCGCGCCGAATCGGCGCAATGGGCTTCTCAGCGGGTGGACATCTTGTAACCACACTGCTCAACCACCCCGAAGATGGAGAGGTGCCAGGTGCCGATTCCAAGGGGCGTGTGAGCCCGCGTCCCGATTTTGCCATCATCTGTTACCCCGTTATCAGCATGATCACGAAACCGCACGCAAACTCGGTAACGAACCTGCTCGGTGATGCGCCCGGCGACGAACTCCTCCGCAAGACCTCCAGTGAATTGCAGGTCCGACCAGGTCTTCCTCCCATCTTCCTGTGGCACACGAGTGAAGATAAGTTGGTACCAGCCGAACACTCACTCCTGTACGCCGCTGCACTGCGGGAAAACGGCATCCCCCACGAACTGCATATCTATCAGCACGGCGGCCATGGCACCGGATTGATCGGGAAAGAACATCCTTGGTTTGGCGACGTCCTCTTCTGGCTTCGTGCGAACGGGATCATCGCAGCCCCACCCGCTGCAAGCCAGGCAAGCGACAATCCAGGCTGACCCATTTCCGTCCAGGTCCAGGAAGGCCGTTGAAACCACTCGATGTCGGGCGCAAGGCGCGCCCGACTGCACCCGTGGGCTGGCGCGCTCCCCAAAAAATGTCTTGCAAACCATTTTTGAAGTCGTCTCAAAGCAAGCTGACTTTGGCATTACCGGGTGCTCCTGGCATCCTCTCCGCATTGCCTCCCTTGGCCCCGGACGAGCAAATCTCGGGGCAGTGTGCTATCCGAAGACCGGAGCGACGCACTGCTTTGCGATCGGATTGCACGCGGCGGTTTGTTCCATAGCCCGTTTTCCCAAGACCTGGGAGCACGTGGCGATGGAGCACAATCTGGAAACATGAGTTTGATTGAAGAAAACATTCGAAAAACGAACCACACCGATCTGGCAAATACCAAGGCGTCCCAAGCTTTTGTTGGAATGAAAAACATTCTGGTGAAGTTGATAAACAGCCGCTTCGACAATTTGCGCTGCCATCCAAACCCCCGGTCTCGAAAAGACAATAGGTTGTCCGTTTTCGCACATTGAACAGGCTTTTTCCGCGCAGGCGAAAAACGTATGATTAAATTTGCATCGCGGCTTCCGTCCTGCAATGCTCGTCCACTTCTTATGATGAGCACTGAATCTCCTACCCAAGACAATAAACCCGACTCGAGACGCCCCTCCCCATGGCTCTACGTCATCACACTCTATTTTCCGTTAGGCCTCATGGGTTTCGGTCTTTGCACGGACTTGCCGATAAAACTCTTCAAGCTGCTGGAATTTTCAAATCAGCAGATCGGCCTCATCGGTGGCCTCGGCCTTATCGGCTCTCTGCGCTTCCTCTTCGCTCCATGGCTCGATGCCGTTACCACCAAGCGGAGGCTTTCGCTCTTCACACTCCTATGCAGTGGAACAATTGCTTTTCTGATGGCTCTTGTAACCTATGTCAAACCGGATTCCCTCCTTTTCTTGTGCCTGATGGTTGGCCTTCTTTTTATCCTGAATATTGTTGCGGCCACTCATGAAACGGCGGCTGACGGATACTATATTCGCGCCCTCGACCCAAAACTCCAGGCCCAGTTTATCGGCATCAAAACATCTTCAGTCCGGCTCGGAATCATTGCCGCGCAAACGGGCCTTCTCCTTTTGGCAACCAAGATCGCAAGCGACCATGGGTCCGTCGACATTCAGTCGGCCGACAAATCGGGCTTTCACACAGGTTTTGCGGCGGCCTTTGCGCTGGCGAGCGTCGTCCTCATCGCCGTCGCCGCTTACAACAAGTTTTTCATCCCAAAAATTCCTGAAGACCAACCAGTTACTCACAGCAGCTTTGCCATTGGCGAGGTGCTTCGGGATTACTTCAGGCAGGACCGCGTGGGGCTCATCATCGCATTCATTCTTCTCTACCGATTCGGTGAGGGGTTTCTTGCGATGAAATACCCATTCTATATCGACCTGCGCGACGCTGGTGGCCTCGGCATGGCCGCCGCAGATCTGGCGTGGATCTCCATCCTCGCCGAAATGCCTTGGATGATGATTGGAGGGATTCTCGGTGGCTTCACGATTAAGTGGCTCGGTCTCCGACGCGTCTTCATCCCACTGGCCCTGGCCATTAATCTTCCCAACCTCGTCTACTATTGGCTCGCGGTCACCCAACCAAGTACCTCTATTATCATTTTCGGCCAAAGTCTTAACATCTCACTCCTCGGAGCCTCCAGCTTCGAAGCTTTTTTCTACGGGATGAGCTTCAGCGCCATGTTTTATTACATGCACATCAAAGCCACTGAATCTGGCCGCAACAAGACCTCTATCCTTGCCATCTCCTTTGCCCTGATGGGCCTTGGATGGACAATCCCCGGCATGCTCAGCGGCTATGTGCAGGAATCCATCGGCTACACTGGCGTCTTTCTCATCAGTGCTATCGCTGGCCTCCCCACGCTCCTCATCATCCCCTTTCTTCCCTACGCCGAGAAAACTGAGGTGGCCCCCGAAAATCGGACCAGAGGCTGAGATAAAAGGGAGGGTCATCACCGCTAGCATGAACGATTGGCATGCCATGTACTGACGCCGGCGTGTCCTACAAGACATGCCAATACGCGGCACCCGATGTCCTCGGGCGCTTGAGAGGGGCCTACAACTTGGCCGGCCGCGACGCGGTCGCGTTCCTCAAACCCAGCGACCCAAGCGCGCCATCACGCAGAACGCGTTAACCTAGAAAAAAAGCATTTGAACCACAGATCTCAGGCACAGAAAAGCACAGATTACCAATGCCTAGCAGAGTTCAAGACACTCACCCGGCGGGTGAATTGTGATGAAGCGAAATTTGATACGCAACTGATTTAACCTGCACTTTCTGCGAAATCTGTGGATAATTCCTAATGCCGGATTTCGGGTTAATCGTGCCGCTGCCTCCCCAGCGGGACGTCCATGGGCATTCGCACGCAACTCGAGGAACTCAGAAAAATTTGCAAGGCCTGATATGCATCGAATTTTGCGGAGCTGACAGTCAAAAGACCTTACACTCGCACGGACACGTCTCTTTACGCATATTGTTTGTCCGCAAAAGCACATTGTATTTTCTTGATGCCAGCTACGTCCCATGATAGTGGATATTCTGTTTCCTGATTCTCGCTCGCGATATGCCAAGAACCAACATGCGCCAGCCCCATACAAATAACTCAATCACCTCTAAACAACCGTGAATAACAAAATGAAAAAACAAATAGCCACCATTTCCTCCTTGATCATCTTCGCATGTGGATTGGCCCATGCGGACGTTGCAGCGACATTCGATCCGCAGGACGGCGAAACCTCTGGCACCGGACTTTTGCACCGTGTTCCGATGAAATGGGATGCGAGCCGACCGATTGAGAAAACTCTTGGCGTCGGTCTTCGCGTCAAAGATTTCTCCCGCAACGATGTCACTTTTGTATTTGAGCAACCGGTCAACATTACCCAAGTCACTCTTGGATGTCTGAACCGGATATCCAAGGGCAGCATCAGGTTTTTTAATGCAGACGGCGATAGTATTACGCCTGGGAACCTTGACATCGCCAACCGGGAAGGAAACACGATGGATTCATTTGCAATGGTTGGAGGGGATGACATTGTGAATTTCGCGTCAAGCAGCCTAGAGCCCTCTGCCAGCATAAATTTTAAGCCCGAGCTGCGCAAGGTGAGTAAGATAACCGTAGTGATTCAAGATGATGCCGGGCTCTTCGACATTGGCTTCCGAGGGTTCGCTCGCCAATAAGAAATCCTTATCCGGCGAGTTCTTCATCAAGCCGTTGTTTCGTTTGGCAGATGCGTTTGTCAGGCCCTCCACTTCACGCAGGAACTCATCGCTGAGAATGGATATGTCGGGACTCTTGATCTAGGCCGCTGCGGGGATGTCGATGATCTCTGATTTTTCGGCACGCAGCAGAAATTCTCTTTCTTCGCAGAATGGCTCTGGAAAAGGCGCAGCGGGCGGAGGCAGAGCAGCGTTGGCCGGATGAGGCGTAGGATTTTTGCGATCATGTCGTCGGAAGCCTAACAAGGTCGCTCGGGAATCGGCTGGGGATGAGATTTTTTTCCACGATGTCAACTCCTCGGCATGGATTCGAAAAAATGGGCCATACGGAAATCATCGCACTGGCGCGAGGCGTTGAGACTGGTAGCCTCGGGCCGTTGAAAAACCCAATCACCATTGCCGGCGGCGGACTTGCCGGACTGTCGTTGGGCATCGCCCTGCAATCCCGTGGAGTGGCGGTGACTCTGCACGAGGCATCGGCGTATCCGAGGCACCGAGTGTGTGGCGAATTCATCAGCGGCGTGGGTCGTGAAACGCTGGCTAATCTTGGAATCGCCGATTGCCTGAACGATGCGACGCGCTTGCAAAGCGCTTCGTGGAGTGACTCGGAGGGACAGCTCGCGGAAATGCAGGCGCCCGGTCGCGGAATTTCGCGTTGGAAGCTCGACGATCACCTGCAGCGACAATTCGTTTCGCTCGGCGGCGGCCTCGTCACCAACTCCCGCATCGCACCGGCTTCCGGCGTCATCTGGGCGGCCGGCAGGCCTCGCCAGCCATCGCCTTGGCTGGGCCTGAAGTGCCATGCCCGCAAGCTGCCGCTCACGCATGATCTGGAAGTGTTCACCTCGCCCGGCGGCTATAGGGACGTCCATGTGCACTCGCAAGTAAGTCGAGGAACTCAGAAATGTCTGCAAGGCCTGATACGCTTCGAATTTTTGCGGAGCTGACACGTCAAAAGCCCATAAACTCACATGAACACGTCTCTTTACGCATATTGTTTGTCCGCAAAAGCACATTGTGTTTTCTTGATGCCAGCTACGTCCCATGATAGTAAATATTCTGTTTCCTGATTCTCGCTCGCGATATGCCAAAAACCAACATGCGCCAGCCCCATACAAAAAACTCAATCACCTCTAAACAACCGTGAATAACAAAATGAAAAAACAAATAGCCACCATCTCCTCCTTGATCATCTTCGCATGTGGATTGGCACACGCGGACGTTGCCGCGCAATTCGAGGAACAGGAGGGGGGAACCTCTGGCAAAGGAACTTTCAACCGTGTTCCGATGACATGGGAAGCGAGTCAACCGATCATGGAAACGAGGGCCGTCAGCCTTGCCGTAAGAAACTTCTCCCGTCACGATGTCACTTTTGCATTTGAGAAACCGGTCGACATTACCCAAGTCATTCTTCAAGCTCTCAACCGGACTTCCAAGGGTCGCATCAGATTTTATACAGCAAGCGGCGACATTATCGATTCTGGTGGGGACATTACCACTACCAACCGGGACGGAACCCCCATGGATTCATTTGCGACGCATAAAATGGATAGTGTGGATTTCGCATCGCGCAGCGCAGAAGACAATGCCATCATAACTTTTCAGCCCATGGTGCGCAACGTGAGCAAAATAATCGTAGAGGTGCATGAGGATGCCGGGAACTTCGGCATTACCCTCCGCGGGGCTTCTAGCAAATAAGAAAGCCTTATCGGGCGAGTTCTTCATCAATCGTTGTTTCGTGCAGCAGAGGCGATTGTCAGGCCCTCCACTTCCAGCAGGAACTCATCGCTGAGAATGGATATGTCGGGACTCTTGATCTAGGCCACTGCGGGGATGTCGATGATCTCTGATTTTTCGGCACGCAGCAGAACTTCTCTTTCTTCGCAGAATGGCTCTAGAAAAGGCGCTGCGGGCGGAGGCAGGCGGTGTCGACTGGATGAGGCGTAGGATTTTGGCGATCATGTCGTCGGAAGCCTAACAAGGTCGCTCGGGAATCGGCTGGGGATGAGATTTTTTCCCACGTTCTCAACTCCTCGGCATGGATTCGAAAAAATGGGCCATACGGAAATCATCGCACTAGCGCGAGGCGTTGAGACTGGTAGCCTCGGGCTGTTGAAAAACCCAATCACCATTGCCGGCGGCGGACTTGCCGGGCTGTCCTTGGGCATCGCACTGCAATCCCGTGGAGTGGCGGTGACTCTGCACGAGGCATCGGCGTATCCGAGGCACCGAGTGTGTGGCGAATTCATCAGCGGCGTGGGTCGTGAAACGCTGGCTAATCTTGGAATCGCCGATTGCCTGAACGATGCGACGCGCTTGCAAAGCGCTTCGTGGAGTGACTCGGAGGGACAGCTCGCGGAAATGCAGGCGCCCGGCCGCCAGAGACATTTCACCTGAAAATCCTTCATGCGCCCTGTGTCTTGGAGGAGTGAAAAATAGTTAGACAACTCCATTCCCTTTTGGCATGAGCATGGGAATGAAAATCCAAGAAGTCGCCGAAAGTTTTCTTTCCCGTGTCAGTCTTCGTCTCATCAAGGAGGAGGAACGAGAGCGCTTCGATCAATTGCTTGAAACCGAGCACTACCTCCAAAGCGCACGAATTGGAGGCCGCCACCTGCGCTATGTCGCCGAGGTCGATGGCGACTGGGTGGCAATTCTGACTTTCAGCGGCGCCGCCCCGCATTTGAAACCGCGGGAAAAATGGGTGGGCTGGAGTCCCCGCCAGCGGGCACGGCGACTGGGATTCGTCATTAACAACAGCCGGTTTTTGCTCCTCGTCGAGCGCGAACGCCATCCCAATCTGGCATCCAAAATCCTGGGTTTGGCGCTGCGACGGGTCGCCCAGGATTGGCAGGAGCGCTGGGAACAGCGCCCACTGGTGGTGGAAAGTTTCGTGGACGAAAGCCGCTTCCGTGGCACCTGCTACCGCGCCTGCGGATTCGAGCAAGTCGGAGCGAGCGCCGGATTTTCCCGTGACTCACGCGATTACTACACCGAACACGGACAACCCAAAGCTCTCTACCTACGGGAACTCGAACCAGGAGCGCGCAAAACTCTATGCCGTCCCCGCCTCCCGGCCGCCCTCCAAGAGCACGAAGCCAACATTGCCGGTCCCTGCCCGTTGAAAGCCGGAGAGCTAGGAAGCCTCTACGAACGCTTCCGCGCCCTTGAAGACCCTCGCCGGGGACACGGCCTTCACCATCGAGCAGCCAGCACACTGGCCTGCGCTGCCGTGGCCACGCTCCTGGGGGCCGGCAGCTACCAAGGCTTCGAGGATGTCTGCAAGCGCCTCACCAAACCCCAACTCCGCGCACTGCGTTGCCACTACGACCGGAAAACCAAGCGCCACACTGTTCCCAGCGACTCAACCTTTTACCGCGTGCTGCGCCTCATCGACCCGGCCCATATGGAAGCCATTATCGCCCGATGGCTCCTCGAACAGGACATCGCCCAACTCCAGCGACTTGCCGTCGACGGCAAGGTCCTGCGCGGAACGGGACGCGAGGACGGCAAGCCCCTCGCCCTGCTTTCCGTCGTCACCCACCATTTGCGCGCCACCCTGCGCTCCGTGCCAATTGCGGAGAAAAGCAACGAAATCCCCGCCATCAAACCCCTGCTCGCAGGCCTGTCGATCGAGGGTTCGCTCCTGACCGCCGACGCCATGCATTGCCAACAGGAAACCGCCCGCCTCATCACCCAGGACCACGGAGCCGATTATATTTTCGGGCTCAAAGGCAACCAGAGCGGCGTCCTCGAGCGTGCCACCACCAAACTCGCGAGCGTTTTTTTTTCCGCCCGAGAGTGATGCCCCGTGGAACAAAGGCCACGGCAAACTTGTGCGCCGCCGCATCAAAACCCTCGCCACCACACCAGAGGACATCGGGCTCACCGGGTGTTGGCGCGTCATCGCTGTCAATCGCACCACCATCGACCTCACCCTCCCCAAGTTAAAACAAAAGCCTGAAACCGAAATCGCCTACTATGTGAGCAGTCGCACCAAGGCCGAAGCCAGCGATGACGAACTCCTCGATGCCATCGTCGGCCACTGGGACGCGATTGAGAACGGAATCCACCGCGTGCGCGATGTGAGCATGGGCGAAGACGCCTGCCACGTCGCAAATCCGAATGCCGCCCGCAACATGGTCAATTTGCGCAACCTCGCCATTGGCCTCTACAACCGGCTCCGTGTTCAAGAGAAAGCCAAAGCTCCGTCCCTGCCTTCCTGGCGGCGCTCTATGAAGGGCAGTGAAGCCCTCCGCCACATCCTGAGATGAAAAAGCGTTTCGTCATTCGAATGAACTTATGATGTAAAAAATCCCACATCGATCCCGAACGGCCCGCTTTCCAAACACCTTGGCGCCGGATGCAACTCCTCCACGCACCCCGGCACGCCATCCCAAAAAGAGCTGGGAAAAAATCCTGCCGCACGAGTGCGGTTTAAAAGTCCATAGCCAAATCAGGTGAAATGGCTCTGCCCGGCCGCGGAATTTCGCGTTGGAAGCTCGACGATCACCTGCAGCGGCAATTCGTTTCGCTCGGCGGCGGCCTCGTCACCAACTCCCGCATCGCACCGGCTTCCGGCGTCATCTGGGCGGCCGGCAGGCCTCGCCAGCCATCGCCTTGGCTGGGCCTGAAATGCCATGCCCGCAAGCTGCCGCTCACGCATGATCTGGAAATGTTCACCTCGCCCGGCGGCTATATCGGCCTCGCAAAGATCGAAGACGGCATGGTGAATCTCTGCGGGCTCTTCAGGGCCCGTCTCGCCCGTGGAGTCAAAGGAAGCGCCCTGCTCCTCACGATGCTTCGGGAGTCTTCACTTCATGCGCTCGCAGACCGGTTGGAGGCGGCCGACTTGGATGAATCGAGCTTCTGCGGTGTCGCTGGATTTCAAACCGGTCTACAGACAGGCCCCGCCTTCAGCATCGGCGATGCGGCCAGCATGATCCCGCCTTTTACAGGAAACGGGATGAGCATGGCGTTTGAGTCCGCCGAGTGCGCGCTACAACCGGCACTGGACTACGCCGCCGGCCGCAAATCGTGGCTGGAAGCAGCAGAGACCGCCACCGCCAGCCAGGCCTCCCGCTTCAAACGACGCCTCACAGCCGCCACCATCCTCCACCATCTTTTAATGAATCGGGCCGCATTGCGAATCACCCGCACCCTTGCCCGCAGGAACATGGTGCCTGTTCAAACCCTTCTCCACCTCGTCCGCTGATGTATCTCCAATCCCTTTCGACAGCTTTCCCTCCGCACTCCTTCACACAGGCCGAATGCTTGCAAATCCTACACGACTCAGGCGCGATGGATGGCTTGCGAGGGCGCTCCAGAGAGCTTCTCCAAAAAGTTCTCACTGGAGATTCCGGCATCGAAACCCGCCGGTTTTGCGATCCGGATTTGCGAAAGACCTTCGGCTTCGATGCTGGCGCTCTGCATCGGCACTTTGAAGAGCACGCGCCACGACTCGCCTCGGAGGCGCTTCTCAAAGCCTGCGATCTTGCCTCGCTCAAGCCCTCCGGCATCGATGCGCTGTTGGTCTGCACCTGCACCGGCTATCTTTGTCCGGGCCTGAGCAGCTATATTTCAGAAAACCTCGGAATCCGCCCGAATGCTTTTCTCCAAGACCTGCTCGGCCTCGGCTGCGGCGCCGCCTTGCCTCTTCTCGAATCCGCGCGCGGTCTCCTCGCCGCGAATCCCCAAGCCATCGTGGCCACAGTAGCCGTGGAAATTTCCTCCGCCGCTTTTTACCTGAATGACGAACCTGGCGTGCTCATCAGTCTGTGTCTCTTTGGCGATGGAGCAGCTGCGGCCATCTGGAGGGGCGAAAACCAAGGCGGCTTATTCCGTTTCCAGAATTTCCGGACCATCCACAAACCCGAACACCGTGAAAAAATTCGTTTCGTCAATGCCGGGGGGCGACTCAAAAACCAACTCCATCGCGCTGTTCCCGCACTTGCGGCTGAAGCGGTCGCCGAGCTTTTCGAAATGCGCTCGAGCACGCCGGATCAGCTCATCGCCCACACCGGTGGACGCGATGTCATCGAAGCCATCGAGTGCGCGATTCCCTCGCAAAAGCTGTGCGCCACACGGGAGGTTCTTCGCCAATACGGCAACATCAGCAGCCCAAGCGTTCTCGCCGCACTCGAGCATTCCCTCGCGAGCAGCCCTGGGAGCGAAAACCTCTGGCTTACCGCCTTTGGAGCGGGATTTGCCGCCCACTGTGGCGAGCTCACGCGTTGAAGGACACGAAACTGACTTCTTATCCACCGGAGAGGCCGATAAATACAGGCAGACCGATTTTTTTCGGGCCACGGCTGTATGGACTCGGCGGCTTTGGCTTTGGCGATGCGGAGTTGGCGGCGTTCCCGGTCGCAGCTTTGCCCGTAGCGCACGAGGGGCGAGGCTGACGGGCGCTTTGAATATGTCCTGCAAGTTTGTTTTGAAAGCGCACCAGTGGCCGGTGACGGGAGTCCATGGAAAAATTTCTGGAATGTTCGTTGGAATCGGATCGAAAGACTCCGAAGGAAGCCTGACGCACTCAGACAATCAAAAACAGCTCCCGACACCTTGCCGAATCGAAAAAATTGCCACGGGGCACTGAAGAGTTCCCTACGAAGCGGGAAAAATGCGCAGGAACCGATCCAAGGTGGTTGATTTCATATCACGCTCGGCTTGCGAGCTGATTTGTGATTTATTATTTTAAATTACGTAGAATAAAATGCTTTGATATTGTTTCAAACTGCATATTTTTATAAATTAACTACCCATCTGGATCTCTACTATCTGTTTCCCTTTAGCATTGGCGGGAATCTTCGTTGCCTCCTGGCCGTTAATGGTCATTTTCATGACCTTCTGGCCCTCGCCGGTGATGTGGATTTCCAGTTCCGCCTGGCGGTAGGGCAATTCATAGACAACAACCGGACTCATCCCTTTGGGAACCGTCGGTTGGAAGGTCATGCCGTCGGTATCCAGTTTTATGCCGCAGAGCCCTTGCAGCACCATGCGAATATATGAAGTAGAGCTGAAGGTGTTTCGCCCGCAGGATTGCCAGAGGTTGATCCCTTCTTTTCCTTCCACAGGGGAAAAGAGTTTCGCGATGGCTTCGGGTGTTGGCTCTCCGGTGCCACCAAGTCGTGCCGCGATAAAGGCCGCCAGACCAGCTCCTTTACGGCCCGTCCTCCCTTCCTGAATACCACCATAAATTTCGCCGGTAACGGGGTGATACTGCTCTGCGAACTGGTTGTCACGGCACGCCCGGTCAGCGGCCTTTTTCAACTCCAGGGCAAACAGATCCATACGTCCTGACATGCTAGCAACCGATGACCATGAGCCGTTCACAAAGGGCCAAATATTGTTGCGCGAGGCGACCTTGTACGGGTCCGATGTAACGTAGCGTGGATAGACAGGCCAAATCCACTGAATCCCCTGTGGGGCGATGTGCATGTTGGCACAAACCCGCTGTGCTTGTTCCGGGCTCGCGATGCCAAA
>DGXZ01000073.1:5978-23828 GCA_002396485.1 Spartobacteria bacterium UBA5019 | reverse complement strand
TGACGAAACATCTCGGAAACTTTTTTTTATTTTCTGCGTTGACAGAACATATCAACATATTTGAATATGAAAATACAATTCAACTCGCCATGCCATCAAAGACGCTCGGCTTTGTTGATTGATCGAAGTATTTCGAGCAGCTCTTTTTCACATTTCAACCAATCCGTCGGCCTAGGAAAGCAAGGGTGGAAGTCCCTCACTGTCGCGCAAAGGTCAAAGTCCGGGTTCGAACCGGCGGAGAAAACCGCACAGCACCTGAAATCGGTGCGCGGGCAGCGCATGACTGTCCGTGTTGGGGGGAGTCCTTTCACAAAACGGGGGAAGGGATTGTCCTATGACATCCCCGTGTTTTGAAAGAAGGACAAAATGAAAATCGTATTAGCAGCATCGCTGCTTGTTGTAAGTGCCCTCGGGGCGAAAGCGCAGACTCTGGTTCAGAGTTTTGATGATATCCAATTCTGGACTGGGAGTGGGGCAAATCGGTCGGCGTTGGTGGTTGAGTTCAACAGTTCCACGAATCCGTTTTCGGTGGTTTGGGGTTACAAATGGAGCGGAGGCACCAACCTGCAGACCATGGTGTTCGATCTGGCCGGAGTGATTACAGGCGGACCTGCTGCTGTTGCGGAATCGGATTTACGACTTTCAATCTCCGTCACAGATTTCGGAGGCTTGGGTTATAACATCGATGCTCTGACATATGACCAAAGCGGGCTTGGCGGTGCGTGGCCACCGGGCACCTTGAACCTCGGCGGATGGGACGGCACAAACTGGAATAATCTTTTCTCTTTTGCAGGGACCTCAGCCTGGCCAAGCACATCTTTTAATCTTTCGGAAGTCGGAATGGCCGACACATCGCTTGTCAATGGCGGATGGTATGGATGGATACTGTCTGACGGACCACAGACCTATAACTTTGCCCAGCCTTTTGCGGCTCCCATTCCAGAGCCCTCGGTGGCAATTCTTGTTTTGGTTGCGTCTGGTTTGTTTGTCATGAGGCATTTCAAGAGAGGAGCACAGGCGTCCCGCCTGTGAATGCAGTTGGCGGCGTTGTGAAAAACAGAGTCCGAATCGCAAAGGCATCAAGCGCCTGCACAGCCGGGACGGCCATGCCCCCTTCTCGCGGTTTTTCGCTGGTGGAGTTGATGGTTTCCATGGCGATCGTGTGTGTGCTGGGAACGATTGTTTTTGTGGCGGCGAAGCAGGCTTATGCGACTTCGTCGCTGGCCGTGTCGGCAAATAATATCCGTCAACTGGCAGCGGGCGGCATGGCTTATTTAGGGGACAACAATTATACCTTTTGGCCCTACCGAACGAATGATGCTGCGAATGGCGCGGGTGCGACTTGGTGGTTTGGGTTTGAGAGCGCAACGAGCATGAGCAGCCCGGAGGGACAAAGGAATTTTGATCCGACGAAGGGTCCGCTGGCCAACTATGTGCCAAAGGGGTTCCGGCCAGACCCCAGCTTTGCGCTGGGCGGTCGAGCTTTCAAACCAAAATACCGGAATGGCTATATAGGAATGGGCTACAACACGCTTCTCGGAGGAGGCTTCATGGGAAGCGGAGCACTCAAGAAGCAAACTGCACTCGCAGATCCCTCTCAGGCAGTGGTTTTTTTTACGGCGGCGCAGGTGAATACTTTTCAAAGACCGGCTTCGGCACTCAATCCGATGCTCGAAGAATTCTACGGCATCGATGAGCGCGAACTCACTGCGCACTTTCGCCACGGTGGCAAGGCGATGGTGTCGTTTGCTTCGGGAAATGCCGGCTTTTTACCGATGGATGAATCGACCCGCGATATGCGAAGCCCAATGGCGAACATCGGGAGATTTGCGCCGCGTGGAAGCAGGAAATTTTTAGAGTGATGCGCCAGGTCTCCAGTCGGCGTGTCCTCCGCACTTGGAGTGTCCCCTACTCCGTTTTAGGCCACTCGGCGGCCTTGCGGGCGGCGGCGTCGCGGGCGGCTTGGGCGGCGAGACGGAGTTTGCCGAGATTTTGCTTGGTGAGCGAGGTCTGGGGATTACGGATGGCTTCGAGGTTCTGAGCTTTGATCTCCTCGTAGATTTCACCCCGGTAGATCGGAATTGTTTTAGGAGCATCAATACCGATGCGCACGTTGTCGCCATCGATACGCTTTACGATCAGAACGATGTTATCTCCAATCTGGATCGTTTCGTTGATTTTTCTGGAAAGTGTAAGCATCGGTCTGGTCTTTCTCTGGATGCTTACGCGGTTTCGTCGATGAGAACATGGGTGGTCGAGTAGCTCTGATAGTTAAGCAGAACGACTTGTTTTCCGACCCGCGTGCGACGGTTGATCAGTATGGGAGCGGCAAGGTTGAGTGTGACCTTCTGAGGCTCGTAGGATTTGATCGTTGCGACATTGAGAATGAGCGGATTTGCGTCCGCTCCGACGAGACCGAGCGTTTCGGCGTCAGCGTCACCAATATCCAGGCGGTAGTTATCGACAAGTCCCACGGGCTCGACGGCTGGAATCTGGATTTCGTCGCCTTCGACTGCCCGGAGCACAACAAACGGAAGGCTCTCAGAGTCTACGATGAGTTCGAACTTATTGAAATCCGGAAGGCCGATGAGACCCTCTGGCATGAAGAATTGGTTGTTCGTCTCATCAGGAACAAATTCCTGCTGACCCGAGATCGAGGCTTCAACGAGCATAGTGAAGATTAGCTAAAGAAATCAGCGCAGATAGTCGAGAAGAGAATTGCTCTGAATTCTAGCACCGCTCTGGATCGCGGCTTGGTAAGCCATCTGAGCACGATTGAGGCGCACAGTGGCCTCGGCAAAGTCAATATCGGCATCGGTCGAGATGAGTTTCTCCGTGCCCTCATAGCGAATTTCAAGGTCTTTCATGGCAGTCTCAAGGCGGTATTGAGTTGTGCCTGCACGCGATAAAGCGGAGAGGATCTTGTCTTCCTGTGTGGCAAGATCAGCACGCAAGGATAGAACAGCAGACGCTTTGGTAGCGGTGCCACTCGGCGTATCTGTCATGGCATTTCGCATTGAAATCATTTTATTCAACAAATCAGCAACCTCCCGATTCTCCCGGGGAGTCGTGAAAGCGGAAATCTTCGTGTCCTCACCGATGTGCATCTGGGGATTTGCATCGTCGGACTGATCGGTTGTGGGGTAACGATAATCGATCTGAGATATTTGGCCGCTGGGGTTTTTTGATCCGATAACAAATGGGGCATCAGGAGCTCCAGAAGCTTCGCCTGCCAGAATGTAACTGCCTCGCAATTTGGTATTGGCGACATTCAAGCCTTGTTGAAGGAGTTGATCGATCTCGGAGGCTTTGGCTTTGAATTCCTGCTCGGATGTGGCTCCGCTAATGTTCGCAGAAAGCTCGGAAGCACGAACGAGTAGATCTTTAATTTGCTCGAGGGAGGAGAAAGTGACTTTGCTGACTTCCAAACCATCCGTGGCGTTTCGATGGTATTGCTGGTTTTGTTTTTTCTCAACGCGAAGGTTGAGAATGCGCTGCATTGCGGGAGCATCATCGCTGGGTGCGGAAATACGCTGACCCGTGCTGAGCTGAGTAAGGGCTTTGTTTTGCTCACTGCCGAGTGACTGCAGACGGCCGAGCAGTGTATCTGGAAAGGAATTGAATGTAACTCTCATGGAATTTTAGTTTTTTAGCCTACTCCGAGGCGATTGACAACTTGCTCGAGAAGGGTATCGATGACATTGACGTGGCGAGCCGAAGCTTGAAAACTTCGCTGGAATTTCATGAGGTCCGTCATTTCCTCATCTTGAGAGACGCCGCTGAAGGCATCTCGATTGGATACAGCCATTTCTTCGCTGAGTTTCTGGTCTTCGAGACGGACATTTGTCGTGTTAAGCTCTTGAGCAATAATGGTTACTGTTTTATTGAAGTGACCTACAAATGTGACATTCGTTCCGAGACCTGCAATGGCGGCTGTTCCAAGACTGGCAATTTGAAGAGCAATATCATTGGCTCCTGCTTTGGCAGAACCCTTAAGGGTATTTGCAGTGATTGCGGAATTTAATGTGATTTTTGAACCAGCTGCGGGTGCAGAAAAGAACTGTGGGTTATTCGTTGTATCAACTTGGCTATAAACCGTGTTGATAGAAGAACTCAAATTTGTTGCGAGGAGAGAGATGCCATCGCGAGCCTCTTTGACATCCGATGTCGAGGCAGTGATCTGAGCTCCGAGCTTACCTTCAGGAAGATCTGCAAGTGTGAAGGTTTTGCTCTTGCTTGTATCATCGGCGTCGAATTTCAGAGCGCGGTTCGCTGTGTCATAGTTGTATTTCCCGAGCACATCTTTGCCATCGATCAAATTGATTCCGTTTGACGTCACGGTGATCTGACCCAAGCCATCTGGCACGATGGGCTCAAACTGGACATTGATATATTGAGAGAGTTCCTCAAGCTTGGCCTGACGCTGATCGCGGAGGTCCACTGCCGAGAAAGGCCTCACAAGTTCCGCTTTGGCGATGTATTCGTTGGTTTTGGCGATTTCTGCGAGGAGTCCGTTGACAACGCCAACGTCAGTTGTGAGTTGAGCGTCAGCATCTGACTGGACTTGAGCGAGGCGCTTATCCGTGGAGTTAATTTTATCAGCAAGAATCTGAGCTTTAGCTAAAAGCACCTGCTTTTCACCAACATCATTTGGCTTAACGGAAAAACTTTCCCATGCGTTGAAGAAATCGGTTAAAGCATCACTAATCCCCCCCCCGCTGGCACCGGAGGCATTTTGGATGGAAGTCGAGTCTTTGGTGCGGTCGAGGAACTGGCCGAGGGCGGTTTCAGCGCTTTCGAGGACTTTTTTGGCGGCTTCGAGGGAGCTGGTGGAAGTAATTTCCCGCATGACGCTCTTGTCGAGGAGGGCGTCGCGGTTTTGGCGCAGGCCCATGGCTTCGACGCCCATGCTTTCTGTGGCGATGCCGGTGTCGATGGAACCTCTGTCACCAATTTCGACGCGTTGCTTAGCGTAGCCACGATTGTTGATGTTCGCCAGGTTTTTTCCTGCGACTTCAAGTCCTTTGGATTGGACGCGGAGGGCGTTGCTGCTATTTTGGAGTGATCCGATGAGGCCTGACATATTTTAACTTCCTTGTTGAGTTTTCGAGGCGGCCTGGCCTGAACTCGTCAGGCGACAGCTGCTGTGTATTTTTCCTGGATGTATGTTGTTCTGATCTGTCCGTGAGCCCCGTAGGTGCCTGGCATTGCTCCGGGGTTCCTTACTGAAAGCAATTGTCGTGCCGATTCCACGCACTGAGCGAGGAGCATCCGGTTTTGGCGGGTGCGGCGCTGGGTGCGGGTGATAAGGTCGTTAATCTCGTCGATGAGAGCGCGCAGGAGCGGTTGATGCTCGGCTTGGAAGTTGTGGGTGAGAGCGGAGAGGGTGATATCAGCGGACTTTCCGATAGCAAATGCCGTCTGACGAACTAACTCCTCCCGTTGCTCGCGGATGCGCGTAAGTTTGGCAATCTGCTCATCCACATCGATATTGATATCCAAAAATCCCGTGGGATCTTGGTGAACGATGCACTTTTGCTGACGATCGAAGAGGTGGAGGAGCCCACCATACTCTTGGAGTTCGTTTTGCAGGGCGGAGACGATCTCTTTGAATTTCTCTTGGATGTTCATAATTTTAAATAGATTGAGGTTTCTTTAAAAGCTGGGCCTGAAGGAGCGAAGAAATACCGTTTGCACCTCCACTCACGGACTCGGAAATGGTATTTGAAAGGAAATAGTTGTAAGTTCCTGTCTTATCGGCTCCCGGCGTTTCTTGATTCATCATGGGCTGCAGGGCCTTTTCCAGCATACTGCGCCACAGGATCGATTCGAACTGTTTGCAGGAGTCGGCAATTTTTGCATCCTCGGGTGAGGAGATTTTGCCTTTTGCTGCAGTTTGGACATTGGACGGCATGGGCGTGAGACCCGGCAAAGTTTTGGGAGTGAGGGCTGAGATTTCCATAGTTAATTTAAGACGAGTTCGGCCTGAAGGGCACCAGCGCGTTTCATGGTTTGAAAGATGGACATCATGTCGCGGGTCGATACGCCTAGGGCATTGAGTGCGGCCGCGACCTTCTCGATAGTGGGGGCTTCCTCGACGACTTTGAAGGAGCCTTTCTGCTCATCGACGCCAGTAGTCGTGCTGGGCAAAACAACGGTCTGCCCGGCGGCATTGCCGATGAGCGGGGCGTTCGGTTGGCTGGCCGTGAGGGTGGAAGCGATGGAAATGGTGAGCGAACCGTGGCTGACAGCTACCTTGGACACTCGAACATTTGAAGTGGCAACGATGACACCAGTGCGCTCATTGATGACGACACGGGCAACGGAGTCAGGCTCCAGTTCGATGCCGCCCAGACTGGCGAGAAAGTTTACTTCGTAGGAGCTGTATTCCGGAGGAACGATCACATTCACGGTGCGTCCATCGCGAGCCACGGCCGTATTCGGAAAAACACGATTGATTGCTTCCGCCATGCGGGCGGCTGAGATGTAATCCGCCTCACGGAGATTAAGATTCATGGAGCCGTTTTGAACGATCTGGGTCGGAACTTCGCGTTCGACAATGGCACCATTTGGGATCGTGCCCACGGTCGGGAAATTTTTCTGGACAGTGGCTCCACCAGGCCCGCCTTGACCACCAAGAAAGCCTCCGACAGCGATGGGGCCTTGAGCTACGGCGTAGACAGTTTTATCAGCACCCTGCAGTGGAACTTGAAGGAGCACGCCTCCTTGGAGTGTCTTGGAATCACCCATAGACGAAACCGTGACATCCAAACGGGATCCCGGTTTGGCGAATGGACCGATATCGGCTGTCACCATCACGGCGGCCACGTTGCCAGACTTGATGGCATCGCGGGGCACATTGATCCCGTAAGTTTTCAAGGCATTGGCAATGCTCTGGAGCGTGGAGTCGATTTTGCTATCGCCCGTGCCGGCAAGACCGACCACGAGACCATAGCCGTTCAATTGGTTATCCCGGGCACCTTCAACATCAATGAGATCCTTGATGCGCGAACCGCCTGAGTAATTCAGCGTGATAGGCGAGGAGTCGCCGACCTGTGCAGGAAGCGGGCTGGCGATAAGAGCTGTAAAAAGAGGAATGAGAGCGAAATTTTTCACAATTTTAAAAATTAAGGCATGGGCCTGATTTTATCCCACATACGCACGAGCCAACCCTTCTTCTGGGCTTCAGAGAGCTCGCCTTCGGGAATAAACTCGACCTGTGCGTCAGCGATCTTGGTGGAGGGAATGGTATTATCGGAGGCAATGTCGATCGGCCGAACAATGCCGCGCATGTAAGCGTATTGGGATTCTTGGCCGGCGCGAATGATCTTGGCGCCTTCCACAACAAGATTTCCATTTGGCAAAACGTCCACCACCGTGACGGCGGTGCGGTTCGTTAAAGTGAGAGTGTTTTGAGTGTCACCACCACCGTTCCACTCGCTCTTGGCGGCGATATCGAGGGTTGGGATAGTGACATCGTTCTGATCCACGGTTCCACCTGTTGACTTGCTCAGCCAGCCTGGCAGCGCTTGAACAAAACCATTCAATGTGGCGTTGAGTGCTGGGAAAATACCGGCACCGCCTTGTGTATTCTCGTAGGTCTTGATTCGGGCGGTTTGCTGGGTGGAGGTATCCTCCGAGACAACAATCGTGAGAATATCGCCAATATTGCGGGCGATTTTATCAGCAAACATGCTCTGTTCATTAGAACCTTCCTTCAGCCAAAGGGATCCGGCTTGGACGGAGTTGCCGGTGAGGGTGAATGCGGAAAAGGCACATGCGGAAAAGAGAAATGCAGAGGAAAATTTCATGGTTGAACTCAAAATTTAACTTGGACGGTATTGATTCCGACGACTTTGGCTTGAAAGTCCTTCCGGCTATCGGGATTTCGGATACTTACCATTTCCCCAGCACCAGCTGTGCCAAGTGCCAAGCCCTTCATGGTGATATTGAGCGATCCCTCGGAGACGATCACGTCAACCAATTGGTTTTTGCGAACCAAGGGACGCAGAGACAGATCACGTGAGGTGAGAGGTCGGTCTTGTCCCACGCCTTGGGCCATCTCATAAATGGAGAGGTCGGTATCCGCCGGGACGAAAGAGAGGTTTTCTGCAAGGGTATCGATATTTTTTAATGCGCAGGAGGAGGAATCGAGCTTTGCTCCGCGATCAAGGCGGCGGGTAGCGACCCACACAGGACGCCAGAGAGAGGCTCGAAGGCTCTCCTGCCAAGAGCCAACTTGATTGCCGCCGGATTCGATATGGAAGAGCACTTGGGGCCTTGATGAAAGCCCACCCAGCGGAGCTTGATCGATGATCAACTTCCAATCGCGGCCATTTCGGAGTTCGAGAGGCTTCCACTCTTGGGCGAGCGATAGCTTGAGGTCGCCCTCCAGTGAGTAGCGGGCGATGAGTTCGCGCTGCAAGGCGTCGAGAACCTCGCGCTCACCGATGGTTACTGTGCCCAGCGATGTCACCACGGCGGGCGCTGCAGGCTCGGACTTTTGAAAACTGGCAGCCACCGGGTTCACGGGCGCATTGGCCAGCGGGGCGGTAATACCTCCCAAATCGCCAGCCTGCAAAGACGCTGCCGCCACGATGGGAAGGAAAAATGCGGTAAAAAGATTCATTAACGCTTGATGTTGTTCGCCTGCTCCATCATCTGGTCGGATGATTGAATCGCCTTGGCATTCACTTCATAGGCACGCTGAGCGAGGATCATATTCACCATTTCCTCTGCAACATTCACGTTGGAGGTTTCGAGGTGGTTTTGCAGAAGCGATCCGAATCCAGCCTGACCAGGATTGCCGAGATTTGGAGCGCCACTGGCCGGGGTCTCGTCAAAAAGATTGCCGCCCGCGCTACGCAGACCGGCAGGGTTGTTAAAACGCACGAGCTGAAGCTGGAAATTCTGCTGTCCACCAGGAGTCTCAACGGTCACTTGGCCGGTTGAAGAGATGCTAACATTCTGGGCATCCACCGGGATCGGCTGGAAACCTCCAAGAACAGGCAAGCCATCGTTGGTCACCACACGCCCATCTGAACCGAGCTTGAAACCACCATCGCGGGTGTAAGCCGTAGTGCCATCTGGACGCTGAACCTCAAAAAAGCCGTCACCTTGAATGGCAACGTCCATTTTTTCCCCGGTTTGAGTGACTTGGCCTTGAGTGTAGATTTTTGCGGTCGAGACCACGCGAGTTCCATTACCGACCTCCACTGATGTCGGTGTGAGATTTCCTGCCCCCTGCTCGGCGCCAACCTCGCGCTTTTTCTGGTAGAGCATGTCTTGGAACTCGATCTTATTTTTCTTAAAACCGGTTGTATTCACGTTAGCAAGGTTATTAGCTATCGTGTTGAGGTTCATCTGTTGGGCTTCCATTCCTGTGGAAGCGGCTTGAAGTGCTCTTAACATAGTAGTTTATGGTTAGGCTGTTGCGCCGAGTGAGTTGATGGCTTTTGAAATGAGATCGTCGTGAGAGGTCGCCGAGCGCTGCGAGGCCTCGTAAGCACGCGATACGGCGATAAGGTTCACAAGTTCCGACATGGGCGCGACATTGCTGGACTCAATGGCACCTTGGGTGATGGAAACCTGATCTAGGGCCTGTGGAGTGCCGGCACTTTCAGGTGGTTCAAAAAATCCTCCCTCGACACGGGTCAGTTGCTCGGGCTCCTCAAAATCATAGAGGTTCAGTCGGCCCAGAAGATTATCCCCTTGGGAAATGGACCCATCCTTTGCAACAACGAGTTGACCTTTGTCGGGGTCAACCGTGATCGGACCACCATCGCCAAGAACAGGAAGCCCTTCTTTGGTTACAAGAGTATTATCTTGATTAATATGAAACTCGCCATCTCTTGTGTAGAGATTCTTGCCGTTGGTATTTTGAACTTGGAAAAAACCAGGACCATCGACTGCAAAATCGGTATTTTTCCCGGTGGTTTTTATGTCACCGGGGGAAAAATTGACACTGGTTACGCGAGATGGAATGCCTCCGGAGTGCCGAGCAGCAGTGACTCCATCGGGCGAGTATTCCGTCGTCTTCTTCTGGTCGCTTTCGATGGCGAAATTGGCTTTTTTAAAGCCAGCCACGTTTGCAGACGCAAGATTCTGTGAAATAGTTTGTTGCCAGCGCTCAAGAGCGGAGAGCGAAGCGGCATTGGTGTAAATTCCTTCTACCATAATGTCATTTACGTAGCATCCGCTGTGCCACCCTGCATCAGGCAGCTTGAAACCACACCTCAGAAGAAAAAGAGGCAGAATTTGCCGGGGTTTGCCATGCCATAAAGCTCTCGACATCCCGGAAATCGGCGCGTAAATTGTTAGTGTGTTGACACCCCTCATCAACGAGATCCTGCGGTCATCGGCAGAAAACAACGCCTCCGATGTGATCCTCCGCGTCGAGACAACGCCGCTTTTTCGCATCAATGGCGAGCTTTTTCCCGTCGAGTGCGCCCCCCCCTCCGATGAGGATATGGATGCGCTTTGGAATGCGTGTCGAGCACAACCGGCCGATCTGGACCACGATGCCAGCCTCTCGACCGAGTCTGGCGAGCGATTCCGGGTCAACCTGCACCGTCAACTCGGACAACGTGGGGCGGTTTTGCGCAGGATACGGCGGGACATCCCAACAATGGAAACTCTGGGGGCCCCAGCGGAAGTCCTCAACCAATGGGCGAAATCAAAATCCGGGATCATCGTCATCGCCGGTCCCACGGGCTCTGGAAAATCAACCACCATGGCGGCACTCTTGGATTCGGTCAATCGCACCGCATCGCGCCATATCGTGACGATTGAGGATCCGGTCGAGTATCTTTTTGAGAGTCGGCTCTCCCATTTCACCCAACGCGAGGTGGGCATTGACACACCGACATTTGCCGAGGGCCTCCGCCGCTCGTTGCGTCAAAATCCGGACATCATTTTCCTGGGCGAAGTCCGGGACAGGGATTCAGCATCCACCGCATTGCAGGCTTCCGAAACCGGTCACCTCGTCCTGACGACGCTGCACGCATCGAATGTGAAAGAGTCCATCGAGCGAATCGAGAGCCTGTTTGCCATGGATGAACGCGGCGGAATTCGAAAAATCTTATCATCCCAGCTTTTGGGCGTCCTCTGCCAGCGCCTCCCGCCTTCGACCCAAGGCGGCCGCGCCTTGGTTTGCGAGTATTTCACAAACTCGGGCTCGGCCCGAAATCTCATCGCCGAGGGAAGAAGCCGCGAAATCCCCGACCTTTTTGCCAAATCCGATCCCCGGCAAGCGAAGGCTTTCTCGACCTCGCTAGCCGAGCTTCTGAAATCCGGTATCCTCTCCGAAGAAACCGCGCTGGAATTTTCCGACAATCCCCAGGACTTCGCCAGAAGCCTGCGGGGCATCAGCTCCGCAGCCCAAGCCACACGCCGATGATTCCAAACGCCATACCATACGAGCTTGTCGATCTTCTCGCCCAAGCCGTCGCCTCGGGCGCATCGGACGTTCATTTAAGCGCCGGAGCACCGCCCATGGTGCGATTGCACGGGGCACTTCAGCCAATGGGTGCACAAATGCTCACGCTCGATTCCTGTCGCGATCTGGTATCGGGAATTCTCAATGAAACACAAAAGGCCCGCCTTGAAGAAAAATGGGAACTCGACTTCGCTATTCAGGTCGAGCAGCTCGGGCGCTTTCGGGGAAACGCCCATTACAGCCGGGGCGCGCTGGAAGCCGCATTCCGCCACATTCCGCACAAGATTCCGGAATTGAGCACGCTCGGCCATCGGCATTCAATTCTGGAACTCTGCGCCCTCCAGCGCGGTCTGATCCTCATCACAGGGATTACCGGCTCGGGCAAGAGCACGACCATGGCCTCGATGATTCAGCACATCAGCCAACAGCGCAGCGGCGTGATTATCACTGTAGAGGATCCGATCGAATATGTTTTCCAAAATGCCACCTCTATCGTGAAGCAGCGGGAAGTCGGCAGCGACACCAAATCCTTCGCCGAGGCCCTCAAACACGCACTCCGGCAAGATCCGGATGTCATACTCGTCGGCGAGATGCGGGACCATGAAACCATCAGCTCCGCCATCACGGCAGCGGAGACCGGGCATCTGGTCATCGGAACGCTCCACACGATCGATGCCCCAAAAGCAGTTGACCGTATCGTGGACACCTTCCCCGCCGAGCAGCAACCGCAGGTCATTGCGCAGCTTGCCAATTCGCTTTCAGCCGTCATTTCCCAGCGCCTCTTGCCGAAAGAGGACGGGACCGGCCGTGTGCTGGCGACGGAAATCTTGACGGGAAACACAGCCGTTCGCTGCTGCATACGAGAACGCCGCTGGGAGCAACTGACCGGCCTCATCGAGATCGGCCGCAAGGATGCCATGCACACGATCGACGACGACTTGGAGCAACTCTACATAAGCCGTGCGATTTCCAAGGAGGAGGCGATCGCCAATGCGAGGGATACAAACCGCATGGAAAACCTTCTCCGGGCACCCCAGAAAAAATAGCCCCTGTGCAGATAACTCAAACCGCTCTTTCGGCGGGCTTGCATCGTCAAAGTGAAGACGCGACTCTTGGCCATGCGAATATTTCTGACACTCTTTTGTTTTCTCCTGGCGACGTCCGCATTTGCCCAACAAGGCGCCGACGCCAAGAGGCGTCTTCTTTTCGCAAACGCCACGCCGACTCCCTCCCCGACTACTGCGGACTCCGCAGAACCAACCGAGCTGCTCCAAGATTTTTTCGAGGCACTGAAGGCCGACAAGCTCGATGCGGCCTATGAGGGACTCGCAAAAAACACACTCATCGGATCCAAGGCAGAGAACCTCGAGCAGCTCAAAAAACGCACGCGTGAAGCGTTGGATAATTTCGGCCCGGTCAAAGGCTTTGAAGTCGTCGAGACGCTCGAGATCGGCAATGCGCTCTTCCGCCAGACCTGCCTCTCGCTGAATGAGGACCTTCCTCTGCGCTGGCGCTTTTATTTCTACCGCTCGGAAAACAAATGGAAAATCGTGGACCTGCGCGTGGATGACGGAATCGTTGAACTCTTCGAGGAATTCGCGCGCAACCGCAGAAAATAAGGCTGCCGTGCTCCGGCGGACGCCATTTTGAAAAGACCGTTCCAGTTTTCCAAACGCATCCTCCGCCCTCTGGCGGCACTCTTCATCTTTCTTGTTCTGGCGGCATGCGGAGGGTTGTACTTCCTCTCTCGCAACCTCGCACCGGTCGTGCGTTGGACGTTTGAACAAAACCTGCCTGATTCAAAGATCGATGTTCAGGACGTTCACATGACTGGTCCCGGCGAGATCACGTTCACAAACTTTGTCATCAACGACCCGGAAACCGGAAAAGAACTCGCACGACTGGAACGCGGCCGCATCGTTTTTTCGCTGGATGATCTCGCAGCTGGGCGCATCGGCGAAATACACCTCGACAACCCCGTCGTGCTGATTTCACCAGGGTGGTCAGGCATCCTTCCGCCCATCCCCGAAAAATCCGGAGGATCCGCGCTTCGCATCCGGCGCATCGTTTGCGACTTCGGAGAGGTCGTCTATGAGGGCGAAAAAGATGGCAAGCCGAACGTTCGCGCGAATTTTTGTTTCGACTGGAAGGATTTCAGCCAAGAGTCGACGGAACCTCTGGAATTCACACTGTGGGATGTTCAGGCGAGCGCTCCGCATTCCAGCGATCCCTTTCTCATTCTTGATCTGGTGCGTCTCGTGGGCAGCCCGGCCGAGATGGTCAAAAACTTCGAAATCCGAAGTCTGGATATCAAAGGCGGATCACTCGCTGCAGGGCAGGCCCTCGAGCAAATCGCCCACATGCCAGCTCAAGCACCAATCGGCCCGGCATTCACTTGGAAAATCGGAGCCGTGGACATTCACGGTGTCAAGGCAACCATCGGCAACAACCCTTGGCGCTCAGCCACGGATGCCGCATTCACGATCAATACAACCTTGCGCAATCTGACTCCAGCGGAGCTCACAAACACACTCGGAGCCACCAGACAGGAAGTGGAAATCAGCGATCTTGTGATCCCCTCCCCCAATGACCCGTTCACCCGAGTCATGTCACTGCGCAGCGTGTTTCTAAAGTTCACTCTCGCCGGAATTCTTTCGAAAGAATTGGAGGACGTCACGGTGCTGCATCCTGTCCTTTACATCGGAGAAGATCTGTTCGCCTACATGGAGGCCGCCAAAAAGCGAATGGCTGCAGGATCTGACACACCCGCTCCGGGTTGGCGCATCGGAAGGTTCGATGTGAAATTCGGCAACGTGGTCATCGGCAGTGGAGGCCGAACGGAATATGGTCTGCCGCTGAACTTCCGCACGACGGCGGAGAATGTTTCCCTGGATGATCTGGCCTCGCTCACCTTGCGCGGAAGCTTGGAAATACCGGCGCAGGAATACGGGTTCCCCGCCTACCAGATCGAAATCTCCACCGACCCCGGCAGCCTCCAGTTTTCGTATCCACCGGAAAAGGCGATGAGCAACGTCGTCGGCACCGTACGCATCAAAAATCTCCGCTGGCGCCAGTTTCGCGGCAGCAACTCCTGGATCACGGCGACATTCGACCGCGAGGGCATCAACGGCTTGTTTGGTGGAAAACTCTATGGAGGAACAATCGCCGGCGGCTTCAGCTTTTTCTTTGATGACAAGTCGCCCTGGATCGGCTGGCTGAGTGGCACCCGCGTGGACCTCAAAAAGCTCACCGATATCATGGCTCCGCACAATTTCCGCATGACTGGCCCGGTCGATTTCACAGGGCAGGTCAATGCCGAGTCAAAAGCCATCCGCCGCCTGAAGGGACGAATCGAAACAAAATCCCCTGGCCGCATGGAAATCGGAAAAATCAACGACTTGCTCGCCCGCATTCCACCCACATGGTCAAATCTCAAACGCGACAGCCTGCGGGTCGCACTGGAAGCCATAAGGGACTTCGGCTACGAAAAAGGCTCCGGGGATTTCTGGTTCACCGACGGGCAAGGTATCTTTGACTTGAAGTTGCAAGGCCCGCTCGGTTCGCGCACATTCCAAACCGTGCTCCACTCCGACGAATCCAGCACAGGCGCCTGGAGCCAAACCACACCACGATGAAGAATCCTCTGACCTTGGCCAGCACCGCGACCGCCCTGTTCTTAACAGCCTGCGCCGGTCCCACAGTCAACCTCGCAACACCGCAACCGATCAAGGTCGATATCGCCATGAGGTTGGATGTCTACCAGCACACCAAGGAAGTATCCAAAAAATCCACCTCCGTTGCCACGGGCACAGACCCCGCTGAGGCCAGGCGCAACCGCATGGCGGATATCCAGACATTTAAAAACTCGCGCCTCGTAGGCGAAGGCCGCGACGCCCTGCTCGCAATCCGCGTCGAAACGCCCGGCGATTACGGCGACTTCATCCGCAAGACGGTGGATGCCGAAAACGCCGACCGCATGGCGCTCATGAAATCCGATGCCGAAAAGCAGAAGACCTCCCTCCCGCAAATCCAGACCAAGCAGGCATCCCTTGCCGCGAAGCTCGCATTCAAAGGCGAGTGGATCGAAGTCGTTAAAGACGACGGCTCAAGCGAGTGGATTCAGAAGGAAGGGTGAGCAAACTTTCGCGTCTCAGCACCTCATTCCGATTTTTTCCAAAGAATGCGATTGCATTCCCCAACGCCAACGCCCAATCTGCCCGACCATTTTTATTTTATGAGCCAGCATCCCAGTCTCAAAGGCAAGAGCAGCATCTCCGCCCGCCGCAGTGTCCTGAAACGTTTCGAACGCGTCGAACTCCTCCGCAAACGCGGCCAGTTCAAGGACGGCCAACGCGTCATCGGCCTTCCCAAAACCAAACCAGAGGATTAATTCCTCACACGCAATGCGGCTGAACCGTTATTTGGCCGCTGCCGGTCTCGGCTCCAGGCGTTCGTGCGATCAACTCATCTCCTCAGGAGCTGTGGTGATCAACGGTACGCGCATTGAAAATCTCGCCACGCAGGTCAAAGAGGATGACGATGTGCGGGTCAATGGTCGCCGAATTCATACCGCGACACCGGTCACCCTAATTCTCCACAAACCTCGCGGCTTTGTTGTGACGCGCTCGGACGAGCGTGGCCGTCGTACGGTTTATGATCTGGTGCCACCGGAATACTCGACCCTTTTCCATGTCGGGCGCCTAGACAAGGAGAGCGAGGGACTTCTTCTGATGACCAATGACGGCACCCTCGCGCAACGCCTCACGCACCCGAGCCACACGATCGAGAAGGAATACGAGGTCACTCTCGACAAGACCTTCGACCCCGTCCATCAGGAAAAACTCCTGAAGGGATTTCATATCGAAGGGGGCCGCGCCAAATTCGAGCGCCTGCGGATTCTCGCTCCCAAGGTCATTCAAGTAACCCTCCGCCAAGGTCTGAAGCGCCAGATCCGCCTCATGCTTTACGAGATGGGCTACGAGGTCGAACGCCTCCGCCGCACGCGCATCGGAGGCCTCACCGACTATCGCCTGCCGCCCGGAGCCTGCCGCCGCCTCACCGAAAAAGAGTCCGCACTGCTCGTGGCAAAAGCCGCCACCAAATCCCCACGCCCCAAGCCAGCCGTCCATGAGCGCCCGAAGCCAGCCCGCCGGGGATGAGGCCCTCATGCGCGCGGCACTCGCCGAGGCGCGCAAAGGCCTGGGAAAAACAGGCCCCAACCCCGCAGTAGGTGCGGTCATTTCCAAAAATGGAAAAATCCTCTCGCTCGGCTGGCATCGCGGTGCCGGCAAACCGCACGCCGAAATCGAAGCTCTCCGGAACCTGAAAAATCGCTCGCTCGCTCGCGGAGCTACCCTCCATGTCACGCTGGAACCCTGCTCCACACACGGCCGCACGCCTCCCTGCACCGGGGCCATCATCCAAGCCGGATTCGCCCGCGTTGTATTCGGAGCCACCGACCCGAATCCCAAGCACGCCGGACGCGCCAAAAAAATCCTCGAAGATGTCGGCATCCAAACACTCGGCGGCATCCTCGGCGAGGAGTGCTCGCTCCTCAACCGCGCCTGGAACAAATGGATCGCCACCGGCCTCCCCTTCGTCACCGCCAAGGCAGGCATGAGCCTCGATGCCCGCATCGCCTCGCCACCCGACAGGCGATGGATCACCTCCGAGGCCGCCCGCCGTGACGCCATGCGCCTTCGCGCCGAATGCGGCGCCGTGCTCGTGGGAGCCGAGACCGTCCGCACCGACAACCCGCAACTCACCATCCGGGGCCTGCGCGTCAAAGAACAACCATTCCGCGCCGTCTGGTCGCGCTCGGGCCACATCCCAAGTGATTGCCACCTGCTCACCGACGAACACCGCGACCGCACGATCGTTTACAAAGGCAAGCCCCTCGCCGCCGTCCTCCAAGACCTCGGCAAACGCGGTGTCCAGCATGTTCTCATCGAAGGCGGCGGGAAAACCCTCGGCGAAGCCCTCGACCGCCGCTTGATCGACCGCATCGTTTTCTACATAGCCCCCGTCCTCCTGGGAGGCCCCACACCAGCTCTGGGCGGCCACGGCGTGCCATCCAACGAATCCGCTCTCCAACTCAAAAACCCCACCTACCGCCGCATCGGCCCCGACCTGCGAGTCGAGGGCGAAATCCACCCATAGCCAAAGATCGCATTAGCAGCGCGAATGAGAATGGTTTCATCCCGAAAACGGATTTTTAACCTGACTTCTCTTCCTCTCGACCGGAGTGGCTAATAAATAAAGGCTGAGCGATTTTTTTCGGCTGCGGCTGTATGGACTCGGCGCTTTCAACCCAGGCGGGCGGAGCAACGAAGAGGTGCAAGAGCGAAAATGTGTTCTCGTTTCCGGTGTGACTGTATAGGCGGGGAAACGGGAGGCGTTTTTGGAAACGAGAG
>DGXZ01000073.1:0-5794 GCA_002396485.1 Spartobacteria bacterium UBA5019 | reverse complement strand
TTTTGGAAACGAGAGCCCGGTCAGGGCGGGGCTTTATTTCCTCGCGGGGAGAATTTGGGCGGCTTTCGGATCGTATTGAAAATCGCCGATGGTTCCTTCAATGAGCTTTTGGATGGTTTCCTCGACCACCGGTAGAGGGACTAGGAACCACTCGCGAGGTTCCACGGCAATGCCGAAGCGGTCTTTCAATTCGAGGTCCAGACGAGCGGATGCGAAGAAGCCGTGGAGAAGGGATTCGATTTTTTTCCGGTTGATGTTGGCGAGTTGGTAGGACGCCACGATTTCGACATTCGCCAGTAGAAATGTGGGGTCTTTTTTGGCGTTGGAGACGCGGGTTTTTATATCGCCTCCGGTGACGCCAATTTTGTGGATCACCGCCCGGTTCTCGGCGATGAACTCATTCTCCGAAAGGCTTCGCAGCACATAGATGTGGCCGGTCGAAAGGTCACCTTCTCCCGCCTCTCCGGAAAAAAGAGGGCCGAGATCGTAGGTGACGATGCGGCGGCTGGCCTTGTCCTTGTTGAGGGCTCTTTGAAGAGAGCGCACCAAGAGGTCGCTTTCGGTTCCATTGTCATAGACCACACGGAGCCTGCGATCTGGACGGCCGTAATCGCTTAAAAATGGCTCGCCCATGTCGGCGACGAGAATCTTTTGGCCGTCGAGAATGAAAAGGTCGCCTGCATTGACCTCGGCGTTGTCCTGGTATTTCAGCGTTTGCCGAAGTCCAGTTCTCAGTTCGGCCTGCACCTTCTCAAACAATGGCTGGAACCTGTCAAAGTCGGGGCACAGGTCTCGTTTTGCGACCTCCTCCGCTGCTTTGATTTCCTCATGGGAGCGCACATGGACGAGGCGCGTGACATCTGCCGCTGTATCGACTCCCAACTCGGCCAGCAGTTTCTCGTCATCTGGCTCCTCGCGCAGGCGCGTCGCTGAGGTCTCTTGCAGCGTGGCATTCAATAAACCGTGTTTGTCGTATCCTTCGAGAAGGGATAGGCACTCCGCCGATTGGCGGATGCTGTCCAATCGCACGGCGTAGAGGCGCTCGAAAATGTCGCGGCCTTCACCATGTCGGGGGAGGTTACCGTTTTCCTCGAAGAATCGCAGGATTTCCTCAAAGCCTGCGATGATCCTTTGCTCGCGGGGCGAGAGGCCGCCAGCCTGTGAGGCTTCCGGCTCCACGCCGAGTTCGTCGAGCAGTTCGAGGTCTTCGTTTGTGATGTTTTTACTCACTTCGATCCTCCTTTGCCTTTCGCTGCAGATAGGCCACACCCTCCGCCATTCGCTTTTCCCATGGGTCCATGGCGGTGAGCGAGGGGAGACGGCCTTTTTCGGCTTTAAAACGCACGGCGCGTTTTGCGAGTTCACGCGCCTCTTCGATCGTGAGGCTCACACGCTTGGCGGCGATGACCTCCGCAACCTGCTTGAGCCGTTCCTCGCCCATGGTTTTCGATAGGATGGCATAGGCCTCGCCAAAGGGATTGATACGGTCGATGAGATCGATGTCGAGTTCCTTGACGCTCAGGGCGAATCTCTTCACTCCCTCGATCAGGGCCGTATTGGGGGACTGATCGGGCTCTTGATTCAGAAGGCTCTTCTTGGCTTCCTGCACGATGTTCAGCGCCGCGATGGCATGTTGCCGGACGGCTTCTTGATCTTCCTCGCCAAGATGCGGGTAAGCCTCCTTTACAATCTTGCCCATGCGAACTTGCGTGAGTTCCTCAGGCACGAGTTCCTGATCGAACATGCCGCGCTCCAGTGTGGATTTTTCCTGCACGAAGGCGGTGATGAGTTCGTTCAAATCCTCGCGGCAGATTCGACCGGCCTCATCATTTTTGGGCTCGGCGAGCCCTTTGATCTCAAGCTGCACGCGGCCGGTCTCCGCATTGAAGCCGACATTGCATTTTTCGGCATCGTAGCCGCCTTCGCCGTAGTCGAAGCCGGGCGAGGCTTCGTTTTCCGGTCTCTTGGGCTTGAACTCAAAGCGCGGTGCCAGCACCTGCTCCATCAGGAGACTCGCGGCGATTGCTTTGAGCGTGTCATTCACCGCCTCTGCCACGGCTTGTTCGGTGGCATCCGGCTCAGAGATGAGATTGGTGAAGCGGGCGCGGGTTTTTCCTGGTGCGTCGCGTGTGGCTCGCCCGATGATTTGCACGATTTCGGTCAGGCTGGAGCGGTAGCCGACAGTCAGAGCGTGCTCGCACCAAATCCAATCGAAACCCTCCTTGGCCATGCCGAGGGCGATAATGATATCAACATGGTCGCGGTTGTTTTTCTCTGAGGAGTCCTTGAGCGCGGAGGACACCAGATCACGCCGGTCCGGCTCGTCGTCCACCAAGTCCGCGATTTTCAGCAGGCGGCCTTCGGCTGTCCGCACAAGCTGGAAGCCGGTTTTCGGATCGGTGCCTTGCCATTCTCCGAGTTCTTCGATGATGTGCTCCACCTCGCGGATTTTGTCTTTGGTGCTCTCCCGCGAGTTCACATTTGGGATATGCACGATGGTCTTCTCATTGGAATCGAGCACCTTGAGAATCTCCTCCGTGTAGCTTCCGGCATAGAAGAAGTAACCAATGTCGAGTTGCTTGAGGTAGCGGTAGCCGTTCAGTTGCTGGTAGTAAGTGTAGGTGATCGTCTCGAACTTCGCCTCATCCTCGGCATGAAGCACGGCGGCGGCATCTCCTCGAAAGTAGGAACCTGTCATGGCGACAAGGTGGGCTTTGTCGCGGGCCATGAATTGCCGCACATGGTCTCCAAGCCGGTTGTCGGGATGTGCCGAGACATGGTGGAACTCGTCCACGGCGATCAGGCGATCATCAAACGCCTCCACGCCGAACCGCTCTACGGCAAAACGGAAGGTCGCGTGCGTGCAGACGAGCACCTGATCCGTGCCATCGAGAAATTTCTTCACGGCATCCACCTTGCCGCCATCCGCACCCGGCGCGTCGCACAGGTTCCATCGCGGCTCCACATTCCAATCCGCCCAGAAGCCGAACTTCGTCAGAGGTTCGCTGTGGAAGCTGGATCCAATGGACTTTTCTGGCACCACGATGATCGCCTGCTTCAGCTTCTGGTTTGCCAGCTTGTCCAGGGCGATAAACATGAGGGCGCGACTTTTGCCCGAAGCGGGCGGGGACTTGATCAGAAGGTATTGCTCGCCGCGCTTCTGATAGGCGAGTTCCTGCATCGGGCGCATCCCGAGTTCATTTGCTTGCGTGGAGCGTCCGTCGCCAGCGTATGTGACCGAGACTGATGGGATGTTCTTTCCGCTCATGATTTGGGATCCGGTGTGTGTTTTTTCAAAGTTTTGTCCAGATTCTCGATTTCTCTCAGGTCCTCGGCATCGGCTGCCACCTTTCCCTCGATTTGAACTGTTAAGGATTCCTTAACAGTTGCCTCCGGCGTCAGCTCTCCTTCTTGGAAAATATTCCGCACATGCAGGGACACATTGTTCTTGGTGGTGGCGAACAACGCGGCGGTTTCGAGCTGGGTGAGCCATGCCGTTCCGCCCTCGATGCGGAGATCGAGACGCGTGGCTCCGTCTTCGGTGGTGTAAAGGATCAGATCGCTCATGTTTCGGATTCGCCCGCCAGCTCCCGCTCGATCTGTTCGATGCTTGGCAGACTGGTTTGCAGTTCGGGTGGCAGGGATTCGACCAGTTGATATTCCGCCACGCCGAGTGGTTGTGTCTTGTCCCGCAGGGCGTATTCTGCCACCACCTTGTTTTTGCTTTTGCAAAGCAAGAGGCCGATGGTCGGGCCATCCTGCGCGTCTTTCACTTGGGCATCCACCGCGGTGAGGTAAAAACCGAGCTGTCCCAGATGCTCCGGTTTGAACTTGCCGGCCTTCAGCTCGATCACCACATAGCAGCGCAGCTTCAGGTGATAAAAGAGCAGGTCGATAAAAAACTCCTCGCCGCCCACATCGAGCAGCACCTGCCGGCCGACGAACGCAAAGCCCGCGCCCAGTTCCAGCAGGAAGTCAGTGACATGCTTCACCAGTGCCCCTTCGATTTCCCGCTCCTGCGCCTCCTCGCCGAGGCCGAGGAAATCAAAACGATACGGGTCTTTGAGAGATTCCCGCGCCAGATCGGATTGCGGCTTTGGCAGTGTGAGGGCGAAATTAGTGACTGCCCCGCCACTGCGTTCCAGCAACCGGGACTCGATCTGCATGACGAGGATGTTTCGGGACCAGTTGTGTTCGATGGCTTTCCGAAGATACCACTCGCGCTCCTCCCGGGTTTTGAGTTTGTCGAGAAGGACACAGTGATGACGCCACGGCAATTTGTGCACCACCTGTTGCACAATTGCTCCCGATCCTAATTGTCCACCAGCTTGGTGGACAATTTCCGATCCTTCTAATTGTCCAAGCACCCCTTGGACAATTGCCGCATCAGGCCACGCCTCGGCAAAGGCTCTCATATAAAGCAAATTGGTGCGGGAGAACCCCTTCATTGCCGGGAATGCCGCCCGCAGGTCTTCGGCAAGCCGCTCGATGACCTTCGCGCCCCAGCCCTGGGCAGCTTGGCGGGCGAGGATGTCACGCCCGATCTGCCAATACAGCCAGATCAACTCGTGGTTCACTGCCAGCGAAGCCCGCTGTTGCGCGTTTTGAATGCGGGTTTTCAAATCGGCCAGCCAGTGGGCATAGCCTTCTGGCGGTTCAGTGAATTTGATCGGCTTGTTGCTCATGACTTTGGTCTCCTTGCCACTTTCACCGCCGGGGCGTTGGCGGTCATTTTCGTGTAGAGTTCGAAGAGTTTTTCCAGCCGCTCGGTGTCGTTCTTGAATCGGCGGCCGATGTAGATGCGCTCCAGCGTTTCGTCGTTGCGATCATGGGCGGCGTGGAGGTTTTCCGGCATTGTCTCCGGATCGTAAAGATCGGCGATGGTGGCGGGGAAATGGGACTCGCGGGCAAGCAGGATGTCCTCCGCGCAGCGCGTGAGGTCGGCTTTGTTTTGTGTGGTGAGCGTGGGGACGGGAAAGGTGTTCCAACCGAGTGTGTTGGAGTAGCGGTAGTCGGTTTTGAGTTTGCCGCAGACGGTTGCGATCCAGACGAGGTGTAGGCGGGAAGCGATCAGCGCCATATTCCAAAGCGGGGCGTCGTAAAGGGCATAAGCCTGATTTGTTGTGCCCGTTCTTCCTGAAAAAACAGCCGAAGGCAGAAATTCCCTAGTTTCGGAGCAGATCGTTGGTGCAAGAATTGTAAGATGCTCCGCGAGGTTACGATCCCTGAATTGGTGGGATCTTCCAACAAGCGAATTGTAGCTTGGGTCAGGGCTGTTTGATCGCACCTCTCTTACCATGCGGATTCTTTCGCGGACGAAGTCATTACTCAGAGCAAGCTCCAGATCGTCATCATCAATCCACAGACAAAACCGCTGCAGACCGCGAATGAATTCCTGAGCTCCATAAAGAGGGATGACGATGCGCTCAAGGGAAGGCGTTTCACTGAGTAATTCGCTCCGTTCCTGCCTACTCAATGTGAGGTGATTACCATCGCCGGGAAGGTTTCCATACCTCATTTTTGCAATGGTTGATATTGTCTGCCCGCTCGGTTCAACTACTTGGACTTCAGATGGCAGCAGGTAGGGATTTATTAGCCTGACGACCTGACTTTGCTCTCCGTCAAAAATGATCTTTGGCGATCTGGGCTTTCCTATGCCCAAAATCACGCAGGTCACCCCTGCATTATCAGCGGCATTATTGCTCCAGCGAAAGGACCTGTGAGCAAAGTTAATCTCGATCTGCTTCGAAAGAAGATAAGGCCAATAAATCACTACTGTCCGGTTATAAGTTAA
>DGXZ01000080.1:12334-33673 GCA_002396485.1 Spartobacteria bacterium UBA5019 | reverse complement strand
AACCACCAGTCTTCCTGAAATGCGACCGCGTTACGGAAAACTCCGCTCCGCTCCGTTTTCCGTAAGTCAGGAATGATTTGGTGATGCCGGCAATTTACAGACGAATTGTTGCACTACCAGCTTTTCGCTGTGGGCAAGCGACACGCTTTTTTAAAATTTCTCGAGTTACTCTGGCTCCAAAGTGGCGGCCTATGTGAATTGAGTCATCTTGCGACACCATGCCAAGTAAGCCGCCAAACTTTAGCCAACTACCTTGATATCCTCAATGCAACGGGGGTCATTCGCATAATCCGCCCCTTCGCTCAAAACCCGACGCGCGAGATTTTGGCCATGCCGAAAGTCTATGCGTTTGACACAGGCTTCGTCTGCCATGTGCGTGGTCTGGACAGTCTTCGCCCAGACGATATGGGCCCCCTGTGGGAGCATCTTGTTCTGGATTCCCTCCATTTTCATCTACTTCCCGAGGAAATTCATTATTGGCGCGACAAGCAGAAGCACGAAATCGATTTTGTGTGGGCGCCCCGAAAGGGCCCACCTGTTGCCATCCAATGCAAATGGCGCGCTGCTGCTTGTGACACCGCTGATTTTAAGCCTTTTACAAACCTTTATCCGAATGCCGCACGATGGGTCATTGCCGCCGATCGCACGAGCTGGATAACTCGAACACACAAGAGCCAACCTTACATAGAGACTGGTCTCGATAGCCTCCACGAACTTATCATAAAGCACTTGGAAGCGTAAATCCCGCTACGTTGTGGATTAATTTGCCCGTTATGTGTTGTTACGGGCGATTATGCCTGCGGGGACGTCGGCGTTCCGGGAAGGAGTGCGGGCCGCGTGATGGGGCCGGGGCCGGGCGGTTGCCTCGCGCTACAATCTTGGGCCATGCCGGAGGATGGCCCTCCCGGATTTAGAGCGCGGCGGCGGCTTCTTTGGCTGCGGCGGCTTTGCCGGCATACCATTTTTCGTATTCCTCGACGGGGACGACTCGGATTTTGGCCTTCATGTTGTAGTGGCCGGTGCCGCAGAGTTGGCTGCAGGCGAGTTCGAGTTCCGCCGGGCGGGTGGTGGTGAATTGCATCCACTTGATGGTGCGGCCTGGGACGGCGTCCTGGTAGAGGCGGAAGGATGGGACGTAGAACGAGTGGATCACGTCGCGGGAGCGGAGGAGGACATGGATGGGTTTGCCGACGGGAATAACGAGCTCGGTGGATGTGAAATCGTCTTTGCCGGCGGGGTCTGCTGGATCGACGCCGAATTTGTTTTCGATGCTGAAGCGCTTGACATCGCCTGCACCGAGCTGGCCATCAGCTCCAGCATAGCGCAAATCCCAGCCGAACTGGTAGCTCACAATATCGACGGTGATGGCATCCGGCGCGATGGGGGACTCGGTGAGTTCGAACCAGATCCGGTTGGACCAGACGGCGAGGAGAAGAAAGACGGCAGTTGGAATGATGGTCCACCAGAATTCCAATGTGTTATTCCCGTGGCTATAGTGGGCCTTGTGTCCAGGGCGGCGGCGGTAGCGGATGAGGTAAATAATGTAAACCGACTGGGTCAATACAAACACCACCAGGGTGAGGACGAAGATGAAATTGAGCAGGGAGTCGATTTTTTCTCCACCGACTGTGATATTTGGCGGAGCCCAGTAGAGGTTTGAGGTGCGTTGCTCGGCTTGGGCGGATATGCTGCCGCCTACGAGAAGAAGTGCGGTGATGGAAAGGATTCGCAGCAGGAAGTTCATAGTCGGTTCAAATCAGGCGGCGGGCGGTGCGGCTGGGGCCGGGGCAGCAGGAGCGGCACCTCCTGCGGGAATTGTCTCTGCGGGAATGGCTTTAAGTTCTTTTTGTGTCCAAGGATCTTTGCGGTCCGCACTGGCGGCGCGGATGGTTTTCACATAATCAGCTGTGATCGGGGCAGCTGCGTTGCCCCACTCGGAGCGGATGTAAGTGAGGATCGCGGCGATCTGCTCGTCTTTAAGCTGTGCCCATGGCGGCATGGCGTTGTTGTAAGTGTTTCCTTTGACTTGAACCGGCCCTTGCATGCCGGCGAGGAGAATTTTGACAAGGTGGTTATCAGCCACCCAAGCTCCGCCAACGACCCATTCGCTTGCTACGAGGGGAGGGAATTGTCCGGCGACACCCATTCCGGATCCTTGGTGGCACACAGCACAATTTTGGCTGAAGAGGCGTTTCCCGATCACTTTGGGATCGGGTGCGACTGCTGGACCGCCGCTCCCCCCGCCGCTCCATGAGACCAAGGAGGGATTATAGACATCGGCGCGGAAGCCACCGCTGTTGAGAGCCAATTGAATACCGGCCCAGAAGATGATGACGGCGGCGAGGATGATCAGCCAAAAGGGAACCGGCGCGCGTTTTTCCGAAGGCTCTGGCCCTTCGCGGAGGACAGGAGCGTTGGGTGCCGGGCTTTCGCCGTTGGGTGGCTCGTTCGATGGCGTATGAGAAGTCACGGTTTTACTTGGCGGTGGGCTCCGGGGATTCCGGCAGCGGGTAATTTTGGTTCAGGGAAAGCAGGTAGGCGACAAGGGCTTCTGCCTGCTGCGTCGGAACAACTTCATAGCCGGGCTTCGGTGCGCGGGGACCGGTGAGGCCTTGAAGTGCGTTCGCGGAGGGCTGACTCACGACTTTACGATATTCGTAGAGGTAGCTGTAGGATGGCATATTCGACCAAGGGGATACGCTCTTGGGCGAGTAGAGGTGGCGGTGAATCGCGGCCACATCGGTCTGACGTGCGCCGAAGTTGGAGAGATCCTGCCCGATGCGGTATTCGCCGAGGAACGGGGTGTGCTCGCGAATTTCATCACGCGGCACGGTTTGACGTTTGCCCAGTTGTTTTGCAATATCGGTGGTGAGGGGGTCTGGGCGCACTTGTTGGGTGTGGCACTCCATGCAGCCATTCGCGGCGTAGACTTTTTGCCCGGCAACGGCGAGTCCGGAGACTGTCGGGGGATTGACTCCGCCTGTCTCTTCATTTGGAAGAGGCTGCAAGTGGCCGAGGTTGGCAACGGGATAGGCAACAAGCCCGACCCATGCGGAGCCGAATGTGAGAAAAATGCCAGTGAAGAGAAGTGTGAGTTTGTTCATACCGCGACGGGCTCTTGGGAATTTTCTTCGCGCACAGCGATGAGTGCGGGCGCTGTGCCAGGGCGGCGGAGCGACCAATGGAGGCCGGCAAAGACGGCTGCGAAGGCGAGGTTGGCACCAACAATCAGCAATGCGGCCACTGCGGCAAGCAACCTAAATGGATAAGCGAACTCTATGGAACTACGGAAAGTGACGCCGATGTCTTGAAGAGCAAACCCTTGGATCAATCCGCCGAGAAGCAGCACGGAAACCCCGAGAAGCACGGCGGTCGTGGCAAGCCAGAAGTGCCAAGAAATGAGGCAGGACGAGGGCCATTCCTTGCCTGTGAGGCGGGGCAGAATGTAATAGATCGCTCCAAATGCGGTCATGCTGAAGAAGCCGTAGTAGCCAAGGAGGTTCAGGCCGCGCGTGATGTCCGAGAAGTTTGTCACAGAGCTTACGGCGGGCAAGGAGTTGATTGCTGTGAACACCCAAGTGAACACAAGCATCGTAACGCCTGTGACGGTGAAGCGAAGTGCTGGGCTCCAACTCATGGGTGCGTAATGACCATCGAGAGTAAAGTGGAGATTCAAGGCAACGGCGAGGGCCGGAATAATCATCATCACACTGGCAGCAACTCCCACGCTGACCATCCAGGCAGGGAGAGGTCCACCGATGAGTCGGCTTGTTCCGGACCAAGCTCCGAAAAGCAGGATCGACCAAAAGGCCAGAAGGCTGAGGTGTTGGCTATTGATGGAGCGTCCGATAGTTTTGGGAATCAGATAAAACGCGGCAGCCAATCCCATGGGTGCGAGCCAGAGGTTGAAAAATCCGCCAGCGAACCAAGCGGCGATGGCAGGTTGTGCGCTGGCTTGCAGTGGTTTCCAAATAAGTAGTTGGCTCGCCGTAGCGAAGAGCCAGGGGAACGAAAAGAACCCGGCAACCAAGAACCACTGGGAAACATAGAGCGGCCCGGATTGACGCTGATTGAAGGTTACGATGGCCCAAATGGCGATCAAAATGAAGGAAAGCAGAAGAATGTGGGTCGAGTAGCCTGGAAAATTGAGGTGCGAGATGGATGTGTTGTCACCGATCAAAATGCCTGCCACTCCAACAAAAGTGCCGATGTTCCAAATGATCCCTGCCGCCATGAGGCTTTTGTAGCGAGCGAGTTGCACGCGGCAGAGGCGGGCCGTGAGCCAGAGGCCGATGCCGATCGCGGCGGGTGTGGCCCAGCCGTAAGCGAGAGCATTGAGAGATACGACACTCGTGCGGCCATAAGTGAAAAGCCCACAACCATCGAGGAAGCAGGGCCATACAAGTTTGATGGCGCTGATCAGTTCAAAAAAGGAGCCGAAGAGCAACCAGAAGATCGCTGTGCCGAAAAAGAGAATCACCGGAGCGGCCACCGAGGCGTCGATGGTCGCGCGTTCGGCGCTGTTGAGAGTGTCCGGCTGGCTGGACTGGTCGTTACTCATTGATTGGCTGGTTTCTTGGTTTTGGCCGGTTTGGCGGCGGCCGGCTCCACGGGAGCGGCCAAGACATTCGATGAAGTCTGGCTCATTGCTGCGGGCTCGCTGGGAAGGGCATCGGCCGAGTCGGCTGAAGCACTTGCTGCAGGCGTCGTGGTCGGGAGCGGTTTGCCTGTGGCATCAAGGACCGGGTAGGCAGGCGATGGCTTTTTGGCGTTCAGATCTGCAAGAACGAGTTTCATGGCCTCGGTGATCGGAATTTGGACAGATCCCTTGGCTTGGTCAACCCATGCGTAAGTGCTGAGCTTGATCTCATTCTCGGCTTTCAAGTCGGCGAGATTTTTTACACGCTCGGCATCGCGGGCCGGGTCTTCGGGATTCAGGGTTGAATCGGTTTTCCCGAGGAAAAGGGAATTGATGCCGAAGAAAAGGCCGAGGCCGATCAGGGCTGCAACAAAAATCCAGAAGACAGGTTTTTTCTGTCCGGCTGAATCTTCGTGGTTAGTGGTGGCGGATTGCATCAGTTTTTGAGAGCGATGGAATTTTTCAGGCGGGGGTCACGCAGCGGCCAGAGCGGAGCGTCGCCGAGGCGCTTGAGGAATGTCGCCGCGAGTGTGCACCCGATGGCCGCGAGGCAGGCAAAGTCAAGCCAGCTGAGTTGAATACCTGCTTTGTGAAGGGCAGGAAGGACAACGACATAGATGTCCAGCATGTGCATCGTGAGAATCCACAGAGCCATGCCACACAGAAATGCGGGACTCTTTTTGCCCATATTGGAAAGCAAGAGAAGGAACGGGACGAAGAAGTGTCCAACGACGAGGGCGGTGCTCAGAATTTGCCAGCTCTCGGTATTGCGGCGCAGAAAGTAAATGGTTTCTTCTGGGATGTTTGCATACCAGATCAGCATGTATTGGCTGAATCCGATGTAGGCCCAGAAAATCGTGAAGGCCAGCATGAGCTTACCCATAATATGGTAATGCTCAATGGTGATGACATTTTTGAAATATCCCGCGTTGCGGAGGGCGGTGATGATGAGGACCAGCATGCACATGCTGCTCAAGGCTGTGCCTGCAAAGATGTAAACACCCCACATGGTTGAGAACCAGTGGTAGTCGAGGCCCATGAGCCAGTCGATGGCGGCAAAGGTGAGGCACACGGCGAACAGAGGGAGGCTGCCAAATGTGATCTTACGGTTCAGGAGCGTGTATTTTGCGGCTCCGGAAGTGTCTTGCTTGATGGAATTTCTGCGAAGCCAGATACTGGCTACGGCGAAGAATACGAAGTAAAAAACCGCGCGAATCCAGAAGAATTCCTTGGTGAGGTACGGCCATTTCTCATCGAGAAGAATGTCTTGGCCGGGAAGTTTTGTCATCCAATACCAGAGCTTCGGTGCCACGAAGATCAATGGGATAAAAAGAATTCCCATGACAACCAAGAGACTGCCAATATTTTCCATCTGGCGACGGACCACGACGCTCCATTCGGCATCCACCGCATGGTGAACGAGGGTCCAGAAAAGCCCGCCCATGCAAATGGTGAGGAAGAATGTGAAGGCGAACAGGTAAGAGAAGGCAAACTGCTTGGTGTCGGTGAATGCGCCGAAGGCTACTGCGCCGAAAGCGACAAGCGCAAGGGCGACGAGACCAAGAAAACGACCACCGACATGCTTGTAGTCGAAGGTGTGGCTGCCGGGTTGTGATGGTTCGTGTCCGCTCATTTTGTCTGCGATTCTAATTTTGCCCGTTCGGTGGCTGGAACGTCATTGATCGTTGCGCCGCCTTGGGATTTTTGGAGGGCACGGATGTAGGCGATGATGGCCCAGCGATCCTGCACTTGAATGCGGTCGCCGTATCCCATCATCGTATTCTTGCCATGGGTGATCGTATTAAAAATCTCGCCATCTGCCATGTCGCGAATGCGTTGCTGGTGGAGATTGGCGATGGCGACGAGGCCGTATTTGCCTGCGATACCATTGCCCGCACCGGTGGCGCCGTGGCAGACTTTGCAGGAAATGGCAAAGCGTTCCTGGCCTCGGGCAATGACCTCCGGTGTGACCTCAAATGGCATACCGGTTCCCCATTGGTTACCGAAGCGACCGGTAGCTGGATAAGAAACGCCGGATGAGAAATGGACTTGTTTGTATGGGCTCTCCGATGCGCCTGTGGAGCCATCGACTGGCTTGTGCTGCGGCATGGCGTAGCCAAGCGGGACGGTGCCAGTGATCGGCTCGCGATTACCGCGTCCATCGGCGTAGAAGTTACTTGGAACCTGTGCTTTGACCTTCTGCTGGCGATCCATGTCCGGAAAGAGTTCGAAGGGCGGTTTGGTCGATTTTTGGCCACGGAAGCCAGCCACACTCACCACGAGCACGACCAATAAAACGAATGTGTAGAAGAAGTATTTCAGCATGATCGTTTAGTCCCCGTGGATGGTGGTGATGTTGGTTCCGCCGAGGGACTCCAGGAAGTCGCTGACCGAGCGGGATGAGAATTTCGGGTCATTGGCTTCGATAGCCACGAAGAATTTGTCTTCGGTGACGAGTTTGAAGCGGTCCCAGTTGAAAAGTTGGTGGTTCAGGCGTGGCAGGCCATTGAGAATGAGCATTCCAAACACAGCGGTGAAGGCCGAGAGGAGGATGGTCAACTCGAACATGACCGGGAAGAAAGCCGGAACTGTGAAGAGGTTGGTTGGTTTTCCTGCGACGATGAGTGGGTAGAGGAATGACGAGGTGCCGAACTCCATCGTCACAGCCGTGAGGAAGCCGGTGAGACCCCCGAGAAAGACGAGTTTTCCAAGGATCGATCGTTTCATTCCCATGGCTTCGTCCATGCCGTGGATCGGGAATGGGGAAAAGACATCCCATTTTTGAAATCCAGCGTCGCGGATTTTCTGAGCAGCATGGTAGAGGTCGCGGGCGCACTGGAATTCGGCCGCGATGCCGTAGACTGGAGCGGATGTGTTGCCGACAGCGTTCATTAGTGATGAGCCTCCCCGTGGTGCGGATCTGCTTCGGGCAGAACTGCTTTAACTTCGAACATACAGATCATTGGAAGGAAGCGGATGAAGAGCAGGAACAGGGTTCCAAAGAGACCGAAGGTTCCAACGAACGTGCAGATATCGACCCAAGTTGGATGGAACATTCCCCATGCGGATGGAGTGAAATCGCGGGCCAGGGTGGTGGCGATGATCACGAAGCGCTCGAACCACATGCCCATATTCGGGAATTGAACAATTATCCAGACCCAGACTAGGTGTGTTCGGAAGTATTTGAACCAGAAGAACTGTGGTGAGATGACGTTGCAAAACATCATGGCCCAGTAAGCCCACCAGTAGGGACCGAAGGCGCGATACCAGAAAGCAGCGCGCTCGTAAGGATTTGCGCCATACCAAGCGATGAAGAGCTCCATGAGGTAGGCGTAACCGACGATCGAACCCGTAAGCAGGATGATTTTGCACATCTTGTCCACATGGTTCACGGTCACGAGATCGTGGAGTGGTTTGTAGATCGCGCAAGCCGGGATCATGATGGTGAGCACCATCGCAAATCCACCGAAAATCGCACCTGCCACGAAGTATGGCGGGAAGATGGTGGTGTGCCAACCAGGAACCACGGAGGTCGCGAAGTCGAAGGAAACGACCGAGTGCACCGAAAGCACGAGAGGAGTCGAGAGGCCGGCAAGGATGAGGTAGGCCATTTCGTAATGGCGCCACTGGCGGTTGCCGCCGCGCCATCCGAGGGCAAGGACGCCATAGATGAATTTGCGAATCTTCGTCTTGCAGCGATCACGCAGAGTCGCCAGATCGGGAATGAGGCCTGTGTACCAGAAGAGAACGGAAACGGTGAAGTAGGTTGAAACCGCAAACACGTCCCAAAGAAGCGGCGAGCGGAAGTTTTGCCAGATTGCGTTGGCATTTGGCACTGGAGCGAGGAACCAAGCCATCCAGACGCGACCGACGTGGAGTGCAGGATAAATGCCGGCACAGACCACCGCGAAGAGGGTCATCGCCTCAGCGGCGCGGTTGATAGAAGTGCGCCACTTCTGACGGGTCAGAAAGAGAATGGCCGAGATGAGCGTTCCAGCGTGGCCGATACCGATCCAGAACACGAAGTTTGTGATATCCCACGCCCAGCCGACGGGATGGTTGTTTCCCCAAACGCCTACACCTGTTGAAATAAGGTAAGCGAGCAGTGCCAAGCAAACGAGCGTAAGCGGGATGGTGAATGCCATGGAGGCATACCACCATGTGGGCGTTTTCCCTTCGACGATCGAGCTGATGTAAGTGCTGATCCATCCCATCGTGCGCTCATTGAGGACGAGCGGTGGACGGACGAGCTGTTTATCCTCCGCCGTGAGGGGCTCGTTGTGTTCGGCTGTGGCTGTCGGGTTGGACATTGGTCAGGAAGCTGTTAGTGGCCGGCGGGGGCGTGGGTTGCACCGTGTGGCGGTTGAGCGTTGTGGGAATCGTGCGCTGCGCCGTGGGCATCGCCATGGTGTCCGGAACCATTCGCCATTCCGACTTGATCGGCACCTGGCATTTTCGGATTCGGGTTTTTGATGCGGGCCAAGTAAAGGACGCGCGGCGTGACGTTGAGATACTTGAACATCTCGTAGCGGCGAGGATCCTTGCGAGATATGGAAACCGCGCTCTTCGGGTTGGCGATGTCGCCAAAGACGAGCGAGTCGTTCGGGCAAGCTTGTTGGCAGGCGACCTTAAAGGAAGCGACTGGCGTTTCGCTGGCTGGAGTCGGTCCGGCTTCCACGAGGCGGGATATTTTGGCCTCCTCGATGCGCTGGATGCAGAAGGTGCACTTTTCCATGACGCCGCGCATACGCACAGTGACATTCGGATTTTTCGCCATTTTGAGGCTGTCGGCCATGCCTTTTTTGGCCAGCGGACCCCAGTAGAGTTCGTCGATCGGACGCTGGTTGTAATCGAAATAGTTGAAGCGGCGAACTTTCCACGGGCAGTTGTTCGCGCAGTAACGCGTTCCAATGCAGCGATTGTAGGCCATGAGGTTCAGTCCATCCTCGCTGTGAACAGTGGCGTTCACCGGGCAAACGGTTTCGCAAGGCGCATTTTCGCAATGCTGGCACATAACGGCCTGCGTGAGCATTTCTGGTTCGTCGGCATCCCCCGCGAAGTAGCGGTCGAGGCGGATCCAGGCCATGTCACGGTTTTTGCGGACTTGGTCTTTGCCAACAACCGGGACATTGTTCTCGGCCTGACAGGCTACTACGCAGGCATTACAACCCGTGCAGGTGTTCAGATCCACCGTCATGCCCCACTGCTCCTTCGAGGTCAGTTCGGGGTGGGTGTAGAGAGAAATATTCGGCGGGATGTGACTATCCATGCCCATCTTTTGGGCGAAAGCGTTGTCTTTATCGTAACGCTCGATAGTTCCCTCGCGGACGAGATCACGGCCTTCCATGCTGCGATGCTCTTGGGTTTGAGCCATCGGGTAGTCGCGGTTCGTGACTTTGAGGGTCACTCCGCTGAGGAAGAGCATGGAATCTGTCGAGCGAAGCGGATAGGCATCGAAACCAACGCCATCCATCAGCGCCGAGACGCCCTTGCGTCCGTAACCGAGAGCGATCGAGAGCGAGTCGTCGGCGTGGCCGGGAGCGACGACCGCTGCGGCTTCGATGGTTTTTTTGCCATCGGAAATTTCCACGATATCGGCGACGAGGTCGTAGTTGACATCGTTGCCCATTTTCTCGGCGATATCACCGAGAACATTGAAGTTGTTGGCTTTGATGCCGAGCTTCTTGGCCGTGGCGGGGCTGACGAGCACCGCGTTGTCCCAAGTCAATTTGGTGACAAAATCCGGAGTCTCGACGAGCCAAGAGTTGTTGGCATAGCGCCCATCGTCCACGCTCGAGCTTTGCAGGAAAACAAGTTCCAAGGCATCGGCTTTGGCTGGCTGGGCTTGTTTCGCGAGGGCGGAAGCCGATGCGGCGTTGAAGGAAACATTGATGGGCGCGAAAGCCGAATCCGGCATGAAGCCATCGCGGAGAAAGGCATTCCATGACTCATCGCTGGCGTCTTTAGCGACCTGATTGAATGTTGCACGGACGAGCGCAGGGCCCTCTGGCGCAAGCGAGCCGGTGAGTTTATTGAGGAGTTCGACTTCGGAGACGCCATTCCAGAGCGGAAGGATCATCGGTTGAACCGAAGTGTAGGTGCCGTCGAAGGTGCGGACATCGCCCCAAGTTTCGAGGAAATGAGCGGCGGGCACATGCCAGCGGCAGGCCTTTGCGGTTTCATCCTCGAAAAGACCGAGGTGGACCGTGTTCGGAACCTTGGACAAGAGTGCAATGAAATCGAGGTTGGCTGGGGCGTTTTGAGCGGGATTGACGCCGAGAAGGAAGAGGTTTTTGACGCTGCCTTTGCTGATGGCTGCGGCAAGGTCTTCAATCGATGCGGCGTCGCGGGAGTCGGTTTTGACCGCCGCGAGGGTGGAGCCGATATTGCCGAGGGCGCTATTGATCGCGTTGACGAGAGTCTGGAGCGGGGCCGGTGTGAGCGGTCCAGCGAGGACGATCGAGCGGCCGGTGTTCGCGGCGAGATCAGCAGCGCATTCTTTGACCCAATCCGCATTGATGACGGCTTTCGACTCAGGAAAAGCCTTGGCAACGGCGGCGAGGTTGGTGTCCTTGGTTTGATCCGCAATGGCGAGAGCCAACTGGCGGGTGAATTCGCCGAGTTCGGAGGCTTTGCAGCGCAAGCGGTGATCTGCCATGCCGCCGGTGACCGTGAAGTGGTTCTCCACGGCGTAAAGGCGGTTCATGGTCTTGCCATCCTGATCGGGACTGCGGCGGGCGGAGAAGCCTTGGGCAAAACCGATGCCGGTCTCGATGGGATTTAGGAAATCACTTCCAATCGCGAGGACAACATCAGCGCGCTTGAAGTCGGGAACGAGACGGATATTCGGGCCGAACGAGGCTTCGTTAGCCTCGATGGTCGCAGCAGCAGCAAGAGGATCGTATTCCGCCCAAATGAGTTTTGGAAATTTTGCTTCCAACGCTGCTCGCAGACGGTCACGGGTGGGCGAGTTTTTCGACTCGGACAGAATGGCGAGACCCTCACCATTGCCGTTGGCGATGGACTGAATGAACGCATCGAATGCAGCGGAGTCCGAGTCTTTTCCGTTTTCTGTGATCTGCTTCGAGCGGTGCGGATCGTAAAGGTTGAGAATCTCAGCCTGCGCAAAAGAGTCGGTGCCGCCATTACTGAATGGATGCAAAGGATTGCCTTCTAGCTTGGTGGGGCGTCCATCGCTCGTTGTGGCAATGAGCGGAACCGCGCCGTAGCGGGCGGGCATGGAAGTGGCATAGTAGAGGAACTTGCCGGGAATGGCGAATTCCACGCCTTTGGTGAAAGGAACGAGGTAGGACTCCGGACGGCGGCAACCGGCGAGGCCCACACCGGCGAGAGCGATCGAGGCGCCCATGAGTTTCATGAACTCACGCTTCGAGAGACCGCTGTCATGATAGAGATCGGCTCCGCGCGGAAACTCGGTCTGCAGGTGTTTGAGAAATTCCGGATCGTTCTCGCGCTCGCGAAGGCTGCGCCAGATGCGCGGGTTGGTCTCCGGGGCCGGGTGGTTCAAATTTTTCTTCATCGGTGGCAACCTCCGCAAGTGACGGGCGGGTTGACTTCCCACTCCTCTTTAAACTTTAGGCCGATCTCGCGCTGGGTGGTATCCACTGGCGGTTTCCAAGCCATGTTGTAGATTTCCGAGGGCGGACGGAGGTGATTTTCAGGTGCGCGGTGGCAGTCGAGGCACCAGGACATGCTCTGAGGCTCATGCTGGTAGACGACCTTCATTTCATTCACCGCGCCGTGGCAGCTGTAGCAACTCACGCCACGGTTCACGTGAACGGCGTGGTTGAAATAGGTGTAATCGGGAACCTGGTGGATGCGAACCCAGTTGACCGGCTGGCCGGTTTTCCAGCTCTCGCGCACGGCGGCGAGCTTCGGACTGTCGGCCTTGATCTGGGTGTGGCAGGCCATGCAGGTCTGGGTGGTTGGGACATTCGAGTGCGAAGCGACTTCGACGAAGCTATGGCAGTAGCGGCAATCCATGCCGAGTTGCTGCACGTGAATCACGTGGGAGAAGGGAACAGGCTGGTTAGGCTCGTAGCCGACCCGCGTGTATTTTGGAGTGAAATAATAGGTGAGCCCGCCAGCAATGGTCGTAACCAGCGCACCGGCACAAATGACCAGCTTCAGAGGAAGCCAGTTTGTCCATTTTGGAAAAAAATTCGCCATTGATCAGAGCGTCACAATCGAAAGTTTGGGTCCGTGTATCCGGTGGGTTTTCGCAGTCTTTGAAAATGCCTCGGCGCGAAAATTGGCGCGATGGAAGTTTGCGTGAAGGCTGCTGATGGAATACATGTTTTTTGGAAGTCTGGTATGTCTCCAAATTCTTTCCATCCTGTCAATAAATTCGGCGATTTTTCTTCTGCGGCACGGGCGCTTTTTTTAGCGATTTTGCTCACAGCGGCGACGTTCACCAGCCCCGCGCAGACACAGGCCCAGCCTGAATTGCCGATCACGAAGCTCTCGATCGGCGGCAAAACCATCCGTGCGGAAATCGCCGACGAGGAACACGAACGCGCTGCTGGCCTCATGTTCCGCAAGGAACTCGCAGAAGATGCCGGCATGCTTTTCATCATGCCGCAAACCGGGCCTGTCGCTTTCTGGATGCGAAATACGGAGGTGCCACTGACCATCGCTTACATTGGCCCGAACGGTGCGATCATGGAGCTACACGATCTCGAGCCATTCAATGAACGCCCGGTGCCCAGCAGCTTCCCGCAAATCGCCTACGCGCTTGAGATGCCGCGCGGATGGTTCACAAAAAATAACATCTGGCCCGGCGAACGGGTGGTGGGATTGCCGAAGGCGGGCGGGAAGTAGGCGGAGCGAAATTTTGGGAGGGGCATCCTCCGGCATGCCCCGCTTTTCAGCCGCGAAGCGGCGTCGGCGCGCGGCTTGGTGGGGACGGCTCGGCGTGGTTGCCTCGCGATACAGTCTAGGGACAAGCCGGAGGTTGTCCCTCCCAGGGTCACATGCGCAGTTCGTGAATCTCTCCTTGGTGGGGCCACTCCTCTGTTTTCTGACAATGACCGTGGCGTACGGGGTTGTTGCGCACATAATCCCATTTTTGATTGTAGCTTTCGTCGGCACGCAGTCTTCGGTCCCAGAATTGTCTTTGCCAAAGGGGTCCGGTGTTTTCGGGTGCCCCTTTCCATTTGCGGGCGACTGCATTTTTCCAATAGGCGACCCAACGTTCGAGTGGGATATCGCAATCAGCAAGAGGGGAGCAAAAGAGATGCAGGTGGTCTGGCAGGATCACATATCGGCCGACAAGCCAGCGTGATGAATCGGACCATGCCTCGCGCAGATGATTGTGCATGGTGGGGGATGCCAAAAGAGGACGCCGCTCCTTGGTGCAGATGCTTAGAAAAATGATGACCGGCTGGCCTGCGCTGGCAAACGGAGGGAGGTGAATGGGTGAGCTGCGGCCGGCGTCTTGCATGGGGTGACGCCTTCGTTCAATCAGCGCATGTGTTCAACATATTTTTTTGGAGGGATACAATCTTGGGACTTCCAAGGTCGAAAGCGTATTTTGGGAGGGGCATCCTCCGGCATGCCCCGCTTTTCAGCCGCGAAGCGGCGTCGGCGCGCGGCTTGGTGGGGACGGCTCGGCGTGGTTGCCTCGCGATACAGTCTAGGGACAAGCCGGAGGTTGTCCCTCCCAAGGTTGGAGGCGCGATTTAGCGGGATGGAGGTTGTCCCTCGAGGATTTCGTCGAAGCGTTTTGTGGCGTTTGCGTAGAAGGGGTATTGGCCCTCTGGGGCGGTGGAGGGTCTGTATCTCCACTGCTTGTAGCTCCATAGCCAGAGTTCGGGATTTTTGGCGATCATGGGTTCCATGATATCCCAGCAGGCTTGTGCGATTTGCTGGTGGGTGGCATCCGGAGGCAAGACAAGCGGTGGGTGGTAGACGAGGCGGAAGCGTCCATCGGGTTCGGGAAAAATCTGGCTTGGGACGAGACCTGCGCCGCCGCGCTCGGAGAGGATGCCGGCGATCGGGCTCATGGAGGTCCAGAGGCCGAAGCAGCGGACCGGCACGGCCCCGTGTTTGGGATGGATGCTGAGATCGGCGGCGGCGCCGACTTTTCCTCCCGCACGCAGGAGTTTGATCATGCGAATGAGCGCGCGCGAGGGGGGAATGATCGTGTGGCCGCCTCTGGCCCGCAGGCTGTCGAAAATGGGACCGAGCGATGGATTTTTAAAAGTCTGGGTGATGACCAATCCCGGCGTGACGGCGAAGGAACTGGCAAGGCTGATCCACTCGAAATTGGAGAAGTGTGTGAGGAAATAAACGCCCGGCGCATTCTTGTCGCGGTGGATGGGATGGTTGTCGAGGCCCTCAACTCGAATGTAGTTCTGGTAATTTTCTGGAGTCAGATTCGACGACCAGAAAAGGCAGAGCATGGTTCTGGCGAAGTTCTGGCACGACTTGCGGGCGATGCGCGCACGCTCGGCGGGGGTGTGGGCGGAGCCGAGAGCGACGCGCAAATTTTCAATTGCTACGGCGCGGCTGCGGGAATCCAAGTGAAAGAAAACGAATCCGAGCGCATTGGCAAGTGGCCGGAGTGCGCCGTAGGGCAGGAGCGGCACGAAGGCTTCGACAAATTTGAGCCCGAGAAATTCGAGTTGGTAGCGTAGGCGTTTGAGGCCTGACACGCTCGCCTGTGGAGTTTCGGGTGTGGAATTTTCAGCGCTCACGGTGCTTGAAGAAAAAGCCCGGCCAGCGCGAGATCGCTCGGGAAGGTGATCTTGAAATTGGGTTCGCCGTGAAGAACGGGGACGGGATGAATGCCATTGGCGATGAGCGCGGAGACTTCATCGGTGGCGCCCGCGTGATGAGCCTCCAGCGCGGCAAGGAGGAGGTCGTGGCGGGCGGCCTGCGGGGTTTGCATGGCGAAGAGATTGGCGCGGGGAATGGTTTCCGCGAGCGCTCCGTCGGCATCCGCGCGGTGCAGCGAATCGGTGACCGGATGGGCGGCCGAGGCGGCACGATGGGACTCTGCGGCGGCGAGGATTTTTTCGATAAGTGCGGGAGTCACCAGCGGGCGGGCGGCATCATGGACTGCGACGAAATCCGGAGGATTCGACGCGAGGGCTTGCAAGCCGTGGAGCACAGAGGCGCTGCGCTCGGCTCCGCCAGCGACGATGTCGCGGAACTTGGGAAACGCAGCGGCGAGTTCCGTGAATTCCGCGATGCGCTGCGTTGCGCACACCAGCACGGCACGGTCGATGGCAGGGCAGTCTTGAAAGGCCCGCAACGACCATTCGAGAACAGAGCGACCACAAAGTGGAGCTGTGAGTTTATCGAACCCCATGCGGGCGCTCGAGCCGGCGGCAACAAGGATGGCGGCGGTAGTCATGGCTGATGAAAATTAAAGGTGGCAGGCCCGGAGCGCACGGAGATTTAAAAGTCGAAGAGCCCCTGATCGCTTGACTCCTCTTTTGGCTTACGGCTTTTGGATTTCGGCCCCTTTTGCCCGCGTATTCCGGCATCTTTTTTCCAGAAGTTGATTTCCTGCTCGAGGGTGGCGATGTGATTTTTTGCATCCCGGATGCGGGCTTCGACTGCGGCTCGTATCTTTGTGCCGACCTTCTGCCGATTGTCCGAATGCCAGAACTGCCAAGCGGGAGAGGAGCGCGCCTCTCGGAAGCGGTTTTTCAAATCCCGGACCGTGCGTTCCATTTCCTTTGCGACCTTGCGGAGATGGTAAAGAGTGGAGCGGATCGCGCTGCCGCTCTCGTGGAGATCGGTGAGCGCGAGAAGAACCTCGAGGCGCTCGACATCCATCGTGGCGTAGGCGTCCTGGAGGTCGTGCCAGAGGCGCTGGGTATTCGGATCGTTGCGGGCCTTGCCGGTATCAGGGTGCAGGCGGCGGACGAGCACACGGTAGAGTTCCTTCACGCGGGCGGGGATATCCTCTTTCTTCTTCGTCGCGGAGCCGCAATCCTCCTCGCGTTTTTGTTTCCACTCCCGGTATTCGTTGAAGAGCTTTTTGTATTGCCGCTTGTCGAAATAATCCGGGTCCTCACCACAGGCGTAGCGAACATAGCTGCGGAATTCGCGCTCCTCGTCTGTGAATTCCTTCTGTGCGTCGGGGTCTTCCTCCGGCTCTGGTTCAGGTTCCGGCTGGGATCGATCAGGCTCGCCGCCGGCCTGGCGTTCCTCCCATTCCTGCTGCTCGCGAGCGATGTCGGCATAGATTTCGGAGGGATCACGCCCTGTGAAAAGCGCCTCGAGACCTGCCGTGCTCAGCAAATGCTCGAGGTGGTCGATCTTGGCGTTGAGCTGGCGTTCCTCGGCCAGAAGGGGGCCTAGCGTTTCCTCCTCCCAGCGCGTGTAGGCGGGGAGGATGGTTTTTTCAAACTCCTCGAGCGAGCTGGCGAGCTTCTCCATCTCGCCGATTTTTTTCCGCGCAGCTCGGCCCGCCTCCTCGCGAAGCGGCTCCTGATCGAGGAGAATGATCCTCCTGTCTCTGGAGAGCTTCACAAATCGAGGCTCTGGAGCAGGAGTTGTTTTTTTGCGGCGCTTTTTCATTTTTGAAGCTTTGCGAGCGTATCAGCGGAGACAAAAAAAGACCGCTCCGAATTTGCATCGAAGCGGTCTTTTCGGTTTGAATTTTCTTGCTTACCGGACCTGCACCATGGCCGCGTGCTCTTCGCCCGAGCATGGGGCGTTGAGCGGGACGCTCGTGGACTTGGAGGCATCGCCGACAATGCTATTTTCGAGCATGTAGGCTTCGACCTCTTCGCCGCTGATGTCTGCGAGCATTGCGCCGTTGATGACGACGCAAGGCGAGAGCGGTTGGCCGCTCAGCTGCTCCATCTCGAAGCGGTAGTTCGGATTTTGAATGATGTCCTTCTCCGTGTAGGGAAGTTCATATTTTTCAAAAACCGCACGCACGCCGCGGCTCCATCCGCAGTGGGTCTTCAGGTAAGCTGTGATTTCAGGATTGTTCATCGTGTAAGATACGAAGGAAGTGGCCGCGAGGGCTTACTTTTTCGATTCTCCGGGACGATATTCGTCTTCCGCGAACTGGAAGGCTTGGTCGAGACCGACCATGTCTTCGCCTGGACGCAGGGTGTCGAGTGTTTCGGCTTCCTTGCGGAGAGCTTCCTCGCTGTAGTTGGCGGCTTTGACCGAGAGACCGATGCGGCGCTCGGCTTTGTCCACCTTGATGACGCGGGCTTCGACCTCCTGACCGACTTTGAGCACGTCCTTGACTTTCTCGACACGGTCTTCGCTGATCTGCGAGATGTGCACGAGGCCGTCGATGTCATCCTGGAGTTGGACGAAGGCGCCGAAGTTGGTGAGTTTCGTGATGGTGCCCTTGACGAGATCGCCGATGCGGAAGCGGCCGTCGATTTCCTTCCAAGGATCGGTGTCGATTTGTTTCACGCCGAGGCTGATGCGCTGGTTGGTCTTGTCGATGTCGAGGACGACGGCTTCGAGGTCGTCGCCTTTTTTGAGCATCTCGCTTGGATGATTGATCTTGCGGGTCCAGGAGAGGTCGGAGACATGGATCATGCCGTCGATGCCTTCCTCGAGTTCCACGAACGCGCCGTAGGCGGTCATGTTGCGGACCTTGCCCTTGACCTGTTTGCCGATCATGTAGCGGAGCTCGATCTCGTCCCATGGATTTGGTTCGAGCTGGCGAACGCCAAGGGAGATTTTCTGCTCGTCCTTGTTGACGCCGAGCACGAGGGCTTCGACTTCTTGGCCGAGTGTGAGGACATCCGATGGACGCGCGATGCGCTTGGTCCAGGAGAGTTCGGACACGTGGATGAGGCCTTCGACGCCGTCTTCGATCTGAACGAATGCGCCGTAGGGCATGAGGTTGGTGACTTTGCCGGACACTTTCTGACCAACGGGGAAGCGCTCTTCGATCTTGTCCCATGGGTTCGACTGCATCTGCTTGAGGCCGAGGGAGACGCGCTCCTTGTCCTTGTTGATGTCGAGAACCTGAACGGTGAGTTGCTGACCGACCTTGATGAGTTCGGACGGGTGGTTGAGGCGGGCCCAGGACATGTCGGTGACATGCAGGAGGCCATCGATGCCGTCGAGGTCGATGAATGCACCGAAGTCGGTGATATTTTTGACCGTGCCGACGATTTTATCGCCGATGGTGACTCCGCCGAGGAAGGCTTGGCGTTTCTCCGAGCGTTCCTGCTCGATGATCTCGCGGCGGCTGAGGACGACATTTTTGCGGTCTTCGTTGATTTTGACGATCTTGAAATCGTAGGTATTTCCAACGAACTGCTGGAGGTCCTTTGGAGGCACGATGTCGATCTGGGATGCGGGAAGGAATGCCTCCACGCCCACGTTGACGGTGAGACCGCCTTTGACGGCGCTGCGGACTTTGCCTTTGATGAGTCCGTCGCCCTTGAAAACTCCGACGATTTTTTCCCAATTCTGGCGCTGGGATGCCTTCTCTTTAGAGAGAACGACCATGCCCTCGTCATTTTCGAGGCGTTCGAGAAGAACTTCGACTTCGTCGCCGAGTTCAACGGATTCGGGTTCGTCGAATTCCGAGGCGGGGATCACGCCTTCGCTTTTGTATCCGATGTCCACGAGGAATTCCCGTGGTCTGATCTCAAGGATATGGCCCTTGACGATGCTTCCTTCGCGGTAGTTTTTGACCGAGTTGGCGATCAATTCTTTTAATGCTGACATATGGTTGATGGTTCCTTGTTTTGGTTCGCCACCGGCCTCAAGCAGGAAAGAGAGGGCGGTTTGCGGCCACGTCGACCGCGTGCGAGGTTCGACCGGACGAATCCGGGCTATGGTTCCGGCAAACTTTTCTTCCCGCCGGATGGGAAAGTTTCAGTCGAGAGGACTTAGGCTTTTTCGACCTGCCAGTATTCGAGGTCCACGAGGGTGTCGCGGCCGAAAATGCTGACCGATACGCGGAGTTTGCCGCGCTCGGGGTCGATCTCCTCGACGAGGCCGTTCTGGTTTTGGAACGGGCCGTCGGCCACTTTGACTTTGTCGCCGATTTCGAAATGGATTTTTGGTTTGACTGTATCCTCGCGGTCGCGGATCTGCGCGAGCAGGCCCTCGACTTCCTTTGGACGCATGGGAATCGGGCGGTCTTTCGTGCCGGCGAATCCTAGCACGCCTGCGGTGTCCTTGATGAAATACCAGGTCTTCTCGACCAGCTGGTTGTTCTCATCAAGCAGGTGCATGTTGACGATCAAATAACCCGGAAAAAACTTGCGGGTCGTCTCGGTCTTTTTGCCCCGCTTGATTTCCTGAACGCGCTCGGTCGGGATGAGGACCTCAAAGACGAGATCGGACATTTCATCGGTGATGATACGGCGGTCGATGTTGTCCTTCACTTTTTGCTCCTGTCCGGAGAGGACATGAACGACAAACCATTGATCTTTTGGGGCTAAAGCCATTTTATAAATTCCGTTTGGGGGGTTATGGGCTGGTTAAAAAACCTACCACGTTGATGAGAATGAAGTCGAAGAATGCGATGTAGCCGCCAAGGAGAACCATGGCCACAAATACGACCACTGTGGAGTCTGTGAGTTCCTTGTATCGGCGGAATCCTTTTTCATTGGGATCCCATGGCCATTGGGCCTTGCCGAGTTCCACCCGGACTTCGGAGGTGAACTTGCGGATTTTTGAAAACATCAGGTTTGAGTTGTTAAAAAGGAGCCACAGGCCAGGAGGGACTTGAACCCCCAACCGACGGTTTTGGAGACCGTTGCTCTACCAATTGAGCTACTGACCTTCGGAAATTGACTCCGGCCCGCTTTTTTAAGGCGGGCGCTTGTGGTGTGTTAGGCGATGATATCACCCACGCGTCCGGCACCTACGGTGCGGCCGCCTTCGCGGATAGCGAAGCGGATGGTTTTTTCCATCGCGATTGGAGTGATGAGTTCGACTTCCACGGAAACGTTATCACCGGGCATCACCATTTCAACACCTTCCGGCAATTTCACAGTTCCAGTCACGTCGGTCGTGCGGAAGTAGAATTGCGGGCGGTAGTTGGTGAAGAACGGAGTGTGGCGACCACCCTCGTCTTTGCTGAGGACATAGACCTCGGCTTTGAACTTGGTGTGGGGCTTGATCGAACCGGGCTTGGCGATAACCTGGCCGCGCTCGATTTCTTCTTTCTTGGTGCCACGGAGAAGCACACCGACGTTGTCGCCGGCTTCGGCGCTGTCGAGGAGCTTGCGGAACATTTCGATGTCGGTGACGGTTGTCTTCTTGGTGTCGCGAAGACCAACGATTTCGACTTCTTCCATTTTCTTGAGGATACCACGTTCGACACGGCCGGTGGCCACGGTGCCGCGACCTTCGATGTTGAACACGTCTTCGACGGGCATGAGGAAAGGAAGATCCTTCGGACGCTCGGGCTGCGGGATGTATTCATCCACGGCCGCCATGAGGGCGATGATTTCTTTTTCGTATTCCGCATTGCCTTCGAGAGCCTTGAGGGCACTGCCTTTGATGATTGGAATGGTGTCGCCTGGGAACTCGTATTTGCTGAGGAGTTCGCGGACTTCCATTTCGACGAGCTCGAGGAGGTCTTTGTCGTCAACCATGTCAACCTTGTTCATGAAAACAACGATCGAAGGCACGCCGACCTGACGGGCGAGAAGAATGTGCTCACGGGTCTGAGGCATCGGACCGTCAGCGGCGCTGACGACGAGGATCGCGCCGTCCATCTG
>DGXZ01000080.1:11894-12136 GCA_002396485.1 Spartobacteria bacterium UBA5019 | reverse complement strand
GCGGCACCGGTGATCATGTTTTTGACGTAGTCGGCGTGGCCGGGACAATCAACGTGTGCGTAGTGGCGGTTTGCAGTCTCGTATTCTACGTGGGCTGTGTTGATCGTGATGCCGCGCTCTTTCTCTTCGGGAGCGGCGTCAATCTCGTCATATTTTTTTGCAGTGGCTCCGCCGCTTTTAGCCAAAACGGTGGTGATTGCTGCTGTGAGTGTGGTTTTACCGTGGTCAACGTGGCCAATCGT
>DGXZ01000080.1:0-11698 GCA_002396485.1 Spartobacteria bacterium UBA5019 | reverse complement strand
TGCCGATGTTGACGTGCGGTTTGTTACGCTGGAACTGTTCTTTTGCCATCTTGATTTTTCGGTTGGTTTTTTATGTGCGGGACGATGTTGGTGGAGCCCATGACCGGGATTGAACCGGTGACCTCGTCCTTACCAAGGACGTGCTCTACCGACTGAGCTACATGGGCATTTGGCGGCCGGAGCCGCGGTGTTTGCACATCGACCTGCGTTATGTTTTCCCGCTGGAAATAGGCGACGACGCAGACCGCTGCCGCATTTGCGACGGGCAGTTGGCGTCCTCTCCTGTTTCCGACAGGGACGTGAAAAGTATCGCTTCCGCGTTTTCTGTCAAAGGGAAAATGCAGAGTATTAGGCGACCGGCGACGCGATGGGTTGTCAGGCGGTTTTCTTTGCGCGCTTTTGACGAAGCACGGCAAGGGTGACAAAGGCGAGTTCACACAGCACGAAGGCGATGGCTCCGGGGAGTCCGCCTGTTCCAAATCCGTAGCTGTGAAGTCCCACGCCGAGAATGAAGTTCACACCATACCAAGCCATGATCACGCATTGAAAGGCCAGCACGGCACCCACAGCCATTCCAAATCCACCCCACCTGCCGGCGATGCGGCCATGCAGGAGAAAGAGATAAGCCAGAAGCGCGATGAGCGCCCAGGTTTCCTTGGGGTCCCAGTCCCAGAATCGACCCCAGGAGTAGTTGGCCCACACGCCACCGAGGATGGTGCCGATGGCGAGGAGGAGGACGCCGATTTGCAGGGTGCGGTAAAGATAGTTGTTCAAAGCCGGGGAGGCCTTTCCACCGAAGAGGGATTTTCCGAGAATGATATGGCCGACGCCAAGCGCCAGGGCAAAGGCGGCGTAGCTGAGCGTGATCGTAAGCACATGGGTCGTGAGCCAGAAATTATCCGCCAGCACCGGAACGAGCGGGTGGATCGAACGATCGAGGATCACTGGCTGGGTGTCGGCAAGGATGAGCGAGGCGACTGCCACAGGCACGGCGCCGAGGAGGAAATACCGGCTGCGGTATATGGCCTCGAAAACGAGCGCGAAGAAAATCGTGCCAAATGCCACCCACACGACCGACTCATACATGTTCGTTACAGGCGCGCGGCCGGAAACGATGATCCGGAAAATAAAGCCGGCGAGTTGGAGCAAGAAACCGCAGAGGGCGAACGACCAGCCCAGCACATAGCCGGGCTTTCCAGGCACCACGAGCATTCCGATGCCCGCCGCGAGATAGAGAATCCAAGCCCAGCGGAAAGGGTGAAGTCTCTGGTAAAAGACCTCCACGGCGATCTTGCCGGCATCCGCCTGGAATCTCGCCTCCTCCCGGGCCTGCTCGTCGCGCAGCTCCGTGAGACCGGCATCGAAGTCGGCTTGGTTGTTCGAGCGGAATCCCTCCCGCAGCTTGGCGAGCGCGACGTCGTCGGACTTCAGGGGACTCCATGCAGCGGCGCCTGTCGGCAGCAGAGTGACGGAGCGTCCGCTCACGAGCCCCTCAAAAACCGCGAGGCGCATGCCGACGGTGGAAGCCTCGCGCTGGAGCACATCGAGTGAGGCCTTGGGATTTTTCGAACGGATGGCCGAGACCTCCTCCAACGCGGCACGTAGCTTTTCATTTCCTGCCAGCTCGCGGTAGCTGAAAAGTTTTTTTGCGGGATCGAGACCGAGCTGGTCCTTGAATTTTTTATTCCCGATGAGAATGAGCGGCTGGTCTTCCCAACCGACCGGCGTGAGCCACAGCGAGGCGACCGTCGCGGTCGAGTTGACCTTCACGCCATCCGTCATGTAGCGGCTTTTTCCAGAGAGGCTCAGGAGCGCTTCATCTGCGAAAACGAGGAATGGCTTTTTCCGCCCGCCTTCTTGAATCGGCACCGAGTCCAAGCCCGTGAGATCGAGCCCGTGCGAGGCGTTGCAAAAAATGAGAAGTCCGGCGGCAAAGGCAAAAATGCGGAAGAGAGATGTCATGCGTCCTTGGATTTGGGTTTGAAGTAAAACATGATGGCGATGCCGATACAAATGGCCAGCGAGCCGGACCATTTCAGCAACCAGCCCGGATCGTAGAGAACCTGGAGCGTGGTCTCGCCGAGGTCGCGGGGGTTCCACTCGGCTTGGGAAAACTTGTAGTTGATGCCCGTGAAATTTGCCAGAACCGTACCTGGGAAGCTGGCCGGATGGTTCATTCGCGCCGTGCCGGTCTTGGTAAGGCCGGTGCCATCCTCTTTGAACTCCACCGTCGCAATGAAATTCGAAGGCGTCTCGGTGCCCTCGTAACGCGGAACCTCGAAATTCAAGAGCCGCATGGCAAACGGCAGCGGACGCAATTCCAATCCGTATCCGATGCGAACGACATTGCGACCGTCCGTGAGTGAGGTGATGTCACCACTCACGACCCAGCGCGTTTCGGAGTCCTTCTTCTCCGGAGAGACAAGCCGCGCCCGGAAACCGGGAACGCCGGTCTCGCCCTTCGGCAAAGGCGGGCCGGACTGCATGGTCGAGCGCACAGCGGCATCGGGATAGTATCCGAGCACCTCGACCTGCCAATCCGCCCAGCCGGTGGAAAATGATTCACCCACCTTGGCGCTTCCAGCAGCCAGAGTGGCGCCGCTACGCTGAAGCTGGTAGCGGATGCCGCCCTCACTGGGAGATGCCACCAGCGCGGGTTTCGAGTCGCCCTCAGAGGCCTGGGCGCTCTGAATCCGCACGAGCGCAGCCGGGTTGTTCGGCTGATCGCTCTTGGTCACCGGACGTCCGCCGACCATCTCAAAATCAGGCCAGTATTCCTCCACAGTGACCAGCGCCCCACCCGCTTGGATGGGCGATTTCATCACTTCTTCGCGCAGATAGGTCATCGCTGCCATATCGGGCGGGGCGATCGTTATTTTTTTTCCATCCGCGCCCAGCATGACTCGAATGCCGGAAGCCTTCGCCTCTCCCTGCACCACGGATGCGAACTTTCCAAAAACCATCTGAGTCTCGCTATCGCCTGAAGACTTTGGCGGCGGCAGTTCAGATTGAAAAACCACGCGCGCAAGCCCAAAAAAATCGCGCTCCTGCGGCGCCTGGCCTTCCAGCACCATCGGCATCTCCAGATTCTGCCCCATGCGCGGGCTGGTGAAGCGAAGCATGACGCCAGGCCCGCCTGACTCGGAGGGAACGAGTTTTTCCTCCTTGATGAGATTGTCGCTGAATCCGTCGGCGATGATTTGAAGATTTGTTTGAGGAACTTCGAAAACACGAGGACGCTTCTCACTCGGGCGCGCTGTGGCAGCGTCGAAGGGCATGACATAGAGCGCCGAGTCGTTCGGGCTCTCCACTTGAATGATGCTGCGGTTCACCGTCACTTTGCGCACGGGCCCCTTGTCCTTGTGAAGGGTGACATTTCCCTCGAACCCCGTTTGGATTCCCACCATCGCGCCAAAGAGGAGAGTGATGATGCCGTAGTGGGTGATAATAAAGCCGGCGTGCTTTTTTTCCCATGGCCAGCGGGTCAGGGTCACTGCGAAGAGATTGATGCAAAGCACGGCCAACCAGACGAGGAACCAAGGTGCCTTGTAGATGTAAGCCTGGGCGATTTTGGTGCTGAACTCCGACTCGGCAATCGTCGCTGCGGCGCAGGCAATCGCAATGGTTGCCAAGAGAATGAGGGCGAGCTGCAACGAACCCAGCCAGTGAACAACACGCCAGAACGTGGAGTTTTTTTTACGCGTTTCGACTAGTCGCTTCCGCTCCAGCGCAGTCAAAGCATGCGCCCTCCGGTTGCGGTGCCTTTCAAAAAAGAAATGTCAGGTGAGCTCAACAAAAACGGCATGACCCGCAGAAGCTATCCTGCCTCTTGAAAGTTTCAAGCCGTGCCGACGGATTTCGCGGCACGGCTGAAACCTTGCCTGCCTTATTGCCCTGTCTGAATGCTGAATATGGCAGGCGCGTCGTTAGTCCAGCTCTTGTTGCCGCTTTCAAAGCCGGGATTGGTGACGCGGTTTACGCCACCCGATGTTCCCAAGAAAACCTCGTCGAAATACATCGTGCCAGCCGCGTTGGCGAAGGCGGTGTCGAAGCTCAGGTAAACACGCTGGCGGTTGCCGGCATTGAACACAGGCGTGGTGAATTTCGTCCAGGTCGAAGTCGCATTGATCCGCACCGAGGCGAGGCGCTTCGTCCAAGCGGCATTGCCCCAGGCCTGCAACTCCAGGGAGCCGCTGCCCTTCACCCAGACGCTCGCGGTGTGGTTCGCGTTCGGAGTCACGGTGACAGTCTGAAATAAATCCTGATAAGTCGCCGTCGCGGGAACTTTCGCCATCGCGGACCAGGATCCATTGAAAACAATGCCGCCCGGCGCAGGCGTGGGTGTCGGCGTAGGACTTGGTCTTGGCGTGGCGGTCGGCGTTGCTGTTGGCGTTGCTGTTGGCGTGGCGGTCGGCGTCGCTGTTGGTGTTGGACTTGGAGTCGGCGTGGCCGTTGGTGTCGCGGTTGCCGTTGGCGAAGGGGTCGGTGTCGGTGCGCCGCTCTGAAGCTTGTCGCGAAGAGTCTTCACGATCTGCTGCATCGTGGTGTCGCTTTTGAAATCCTGGATGTATGTCCACCAGAAGACCCCTCCGATGCTTCCGGGATAATCAAAGCCGGCGCTGTAATATTGCTCGGCCACAGTGCGCTTGGCAGCAAGCGTGTCTGTCTGATTGTAAGCCCACCAGAATTGCTGGCCCGATATCCAATACCCCAGCTCGCCGAGGCCGATCTTCTGTGTTGGAAATTCCGCCCGCAGCGTCTTCATGACTTGATCAAACGCTACGCCCATCGGTGCCTGTTCCTGATATTGGGAAAATGTCACCACATCGATATTGGCGCGCGTGGACGCCGGCAGGTTGGCATTCGCCCATGTGAACATCGAATTCGCGACGGAGTCGGTATTGATCTGCCAGAAAAATGTCAGAAAGGTCGGCTTGCTCGGCGCGCGGGCCTTCACCTCGGCGGCGGCATCCGCGATGCGCAGTCCGATGTCGCTGCTGAGCCAACTCCCGTTCACCTCGTTGCCGACCTCCCACGCATCGATCTGCGGGAAGGCGGTGATGTAGTCGATGAAGCGCTGTTTGTATTGAGCTCGAGTATAGCCTTTGTCGTAGGTCGAATCGATCGGCTGGCCCAGCACCTTCACGCCTTTGGTTTTCGCGTAATTGACGAGGCTCGTGTAAGTCGAAGGCGCCTGACCTGCGTCAAAAACAATGCGAATCCACGCATAGGGCGCGGCCAGTGTGGCGGCGAGGTCGACATTGGCTTGATAGTTCGAAACCGTATCGATGGTGAATCCAATCCAAGGCGTGACGGTGGATTTGTTCGCCGCCGCATACACAGGTCCATGCTCGGCGAGTATGGCGTCGTAGGCCACCGCAAGTTGGTCCAGCGCCAGTTGCCCAGCTTTTCCCTTTGCGGATTCAGGACTGTAAACATCGACCCCGGCGAGTTGGGAGGCAGCCGCTTGGTATGCCGTGTTGAACTTCGTGGACGGCACATAATCGGGACGTGCCGCGCGAGCCGCATCGAGCTTTTTTTTCACATCCAGCGCGGCCTGATAGGTGAAATTGATCGTCGCAGCTGTGCTGAATCCTGCGCCGCCATTGTCCAAAATCAAGAGTTGGTATCCACCGGGAAGGGTTGGCCAGTTGAAAGCCAGGGCAACCGCTTGGGATGGGATATTGAATGCCAGATTCGAACCGGATGTGTAGAGCGGCCCGCTGCTGATCGCACGCATGTTGGCAGGGTTCAGCAAAAAGTCATTGTTGTAGCCGGCGCCGCCGTTGTTTGAAGCCGAGCGCACCTGGGTGGGTGTGAGCGCCGTTCCGTTTCGGTCAAAGAACAAAAGCGTCACCGTGCCGCCCGCCTGAGCGGATCCGCGCAACGAGAAGGCAACAACTATCACTGCCGCGAAGAGCAGGAACGCGAGGCCGGGCAAAAGCAGATTTCGCAATGCGCGGTGTGTTTCAGTATGGTTTTCAGGTTTGTTTTCCATGGCGAAAAGTTAAAAGCAGCACATTCTCTGCTCCATGGGGTCTTCGCCTGCTTTTGCTCTCTGTGGCTTGCTCCAGCCGTTTCGCAGCATACCAGTGGCAGTGTATGAACACAGCATTTGAACAACTCCGCCACCGCAGGAAACAAGGGATGCGCCCCGGTCTGAAATTTTTCATCCGAACTCCGCTCACCGTAGCGCTTGTTTTTGCAATCCTTCATGGCTGCGCCTACATGCAACCAGACTCCACCGTGGAGCCCGGCTTCAAGCCGGCCAGCAGGGTCGCCGGGCCGCTGGCAAATGCACGGCAACCGATCAATGCACCTTCCATTCGGGCTCGAAGCGCCATCATGATCGATGCACAGAGCGGAAAAACACTCTACGAGAAAAATGCCGACGAGAGCCTTCCGGTCGCCAGCACGCAGAAATTGCTCACCGCGATGGAAGTCATCGCCGAAGGCGGGCTCGAGCAGGATGTCCAGGTCACGATCTGGGATCAACTCCAGCCCCCGACCAAACTCGGCCTCATCGCAGGCACCAGCCACCGGAGGCTGGACCTCCTCGGCGCCATGCTGGTGAGCAGCGCCAATGACGCCGCCAGCGCCCTCGCCAATGCCGCCGACGGATCTTATGGCGAATTCATCTCGCGCATGAATGCTCGCGCCGAGCGCCTCGGCGCCAAACACTCGATTTTCCTCAATCCCCACGGCCTCGACATGCCCGGCCAACACTCGACTGCGAGGGATGCCGCCATCATAGCCTACCACGCCTACCGCATTCCACTCATCCGCCACTTTGCCGCGCAAGAGATGATTCCTTTCAGCTATGGCGATGGACGCACCGTCCTACTCGAAAATACCAACATGCTTCTCTGGAACCGCCCCGCCTACTTCAACGGCCTCAAGAGCGGCTTCACGATCGAAGGTGGAAAATGCCTCATCGCCAGCGCCAAGCACGACGGTCGCGAAATCCTCATCGTCCTCCTCGGCAGCACGCAGGAGGAAGTCTTCCGCGATGCCAAGCACCTCTTTCGATGGTATGAAAAACAGGTGAAAACAAATGCTACGGGCGATGCGGCGCCAGCAAGGTGATGCGGCGTGCGGCCGAAGCGAGGCTGCAGAGCCGCCTAGGCAAGTGGTGTGGGCTTGTAGGAATGAACGCCCGCCGGGGCTCATATTTGGGCCATGCGGGACGATGGCAACTCCCCAGCTTACGGGGGAAAGAATGCTTGATGGGGCTACCTGAGAAGTTACAAATTTTGTTTAATGAAAATTCCTCACTTCTTTTCGCGGCTTTGCCTGCTTGTCTCGGCGTTAGTGCTTTCTTCCAGTCTAGCCGATGCGGCAGATAAGAGAAAACCAAACATCCTTGTGCTCTGGGGTGACGATATTGGCCAGTTCAATGTGAGTGCGATTAATCGCGGCATGATGGGCTACAAGACGCCAAATATCGACCGAATCGCCAGCGAAGGAGCCTATTTCACGGATTGGTATGGGCAGCAATCCTGCACGGCAGGACGCGCTGCATTCATTACAGGCCAGTCCCCAATCCGCACCGGTCTGACGAAAGTTGGTCTCCCTGGCACGCCCGAAGGTTTGAGCCAAGAAGACCCGACTCTCGCAGTCCTGCTCAAGGCTCAGGGTTATGTGACCGGTCAGTTCGGGAAAAACCACCTTGGTGATCGCGACAGCATGCTTCCGACAGCGAACGGCTTCGACGAGTTTTTTGGGAACCTTTATCACCTCAATGCCGAGGAAGAGCCCGAGCATCCTGATTACCCGAAGAATCCAGATTTCAAAAAGAAATTTGGCCCGCGCGGTGTGATCCATAGCTTTGCTGATGGACGGATCAATGACACAGGCCCGCTTACCAAAAAGCGCATGGAGACGATCGATGAGGAGGTCAACGAAAAAGCCTTGGCCTTCATGGAGCGAGCGGCCAAGGACGACAAGCCGTTCTTCATTTGGTGGAATTCCACGCGCATGCACATCTTCACGCATTTGAAAGAGGAGTCGCAGGGCAAGACCGGGCTTGGCATTTATGCTGACGGCATGGTCGAGCACGACGCCCACGTTGGGCAGCTACTCGCAAAGCTCAAGGAGCTTGGCCTCGAGGAAAATACAATTGTTGTCTATTCGAGTGATAATGGAGCCGAAGCCTTCACATGGCCAGATGGCGGCACCACCATGTTCCGAGGCGAGAAAAACACGCAGTGGGAGGGCGGCTATCGTGTGCCAGCCTTCATCCGCTGGCCTGGCATGATCCAGCCAGGCACCGTGATCAACGACATTTCCGCCCATGAAGACATGCTCCCCACCCTCGTCGCGGCTGCGGGAAATCCGGACATCAAGGAACAACTTTTGAACGGAACGAAGGTCGGCAACCGATCCTATAAAGTCCACCTCGACGGCTACAATCTCATTCCTGCGCTTCAAGGCAAGGAGGCTTGGCCCCGCCGCGAGTTCCTCTATTGGACGGACGACGGCAGCGCGGCTGCGATCCGTTACGAAAACTGGAAAATCTCTTTCCTGCAACAAAATGCTGTCGGCATGGCAGTTTGGCAAAAACCTTTCGAGCAATTGCGTGCGCCAGTCGTCACCAACCTTCGCATGGATCCCTTCGAGTTGGCTCAGAACATTGGTATGGGTTACCAGCGTTGGTATGTGGAGCACATGTTCATCATTGCTCCCTCTGCAGCCTATGTCGGCAAATGGATTCAAAGTCTCAAGGATTTTCCACCGCGCCAGCGGCCCGGCAGCTTCAATCTTGACCGTGTGATGGAAGCTGTGACGAACATCCAGCAGTGAACATGATGCGCGCGCTGCGATGCCGCCTTGTTGCAGTCATTATTCTTGGCTCAAGCGGGTTGGCTATTTCTGCGGAAGTGGAGGCTTCTGGAAATGTTCAGGCCTCAACGGCGCTTCGCATTCGCTCATGGGTGGATGACAATGTCGATAAACCGCTCGAGCCTTTTGAGTTAGTTCCTGGCAAGCCTGCTTCCGACTGGGCCTTCACTCTGGAGCCTTATGGTTGGCTTCCAGCGTTCGACTCCAATCTGGCAATCAGAGGCTTCCCAGCCGTCGGTTTTAGGTTGTCTCCGATCCAAGTCCTGCAAAAGCTTGACTGGGGCATTTTCATGGCCGGTGAGGCTCGCAAGGGCCGATGGGGTGTTTTGGCGGATGGCATGTATGCGCAATTCTCGGCCGAAGGAACGGCGCAAAGCTCTCTCTACCAATCCTCTTCCGTGCAGTTTCAGCAAAGCATCGCGTCACTCGCCCTCGCTTTCCGAGTCATCGATAACAAATCCGGCTATCTCGACCTCTACGCAGGCGGTCGCGCCTATTACCTCGGGGTAGATGCCTCGGCCCAGACTGATAGTGCGGGAATCCAGCGCATTGCCGAGGAAGGCACCGACCGGATTGCCGCCGCCCTGTCGCAACGTGCTTCGGAACTCATCAGGGAAAACGCAGGCATCGCGGCAGATGCCTTGGCCGACCGTCTGAAATCGGAGATTTCCGCCCGTGCACTCGAGCGGATCGCTGAAAATCCGCCCGAGATGAAAGACTTGATTAAACTCAAAAAAAGGATAGAAGGCCTTGATCCCAACCTACCCGCCATTCGAGAATACCTGCGTGCTCTAGCCCAAGCAAAAGCGGCTCAAGCAGCAGGCAACCTCACATCCGCTTTGCAGCAGAGGGTAGCCGCAGCCAAGCAGAACCTTGCAAACGAAACGGCCCGTCGCCTCGAGGATCAATTACCCCGTCAAGTTGCCAAAAGCCAATGGTGGATCGACCCAATCATCGGCCTCCGTGGGCAATGGAACTTTACGCATTGGCTTTATCTGAATACCCAAGCCGATGTCGGTGGCTTTGGAGCAGGCTCGGAACTCGCATGGTTTGTTCAATCTGCATTAGGGGTTAACATCACGCGCAACACTTCGATGGAGATCGGTTATCGTTACCTCTACTTTAATTATGTCGGTAGTCAGTTGAGCCTGGAATCCAACCTGCCTGGCGTTTATTCCGGTGTCATTTTCCGATTCTGAAATCCTTGATCTTCGGCAGCTCTGGACACCGCAAACCAATAAACTAAATTGATTCCGTGACACGCCACCTCATTTTTCTTGGAGTTGTTCTTTCCCTTGCTGCTTGCCGTCCTGCGTCCAATCCGCCAAGTGGCATGGTTCTGATACCTGGCGGGGAATTTCTGATGGGATCGGATGCCGAGTATGCGTTTCCCAATGAGCGACCGGCGCATCGCGTGAAGGTGAAGCCATTCTTTTTGGACATCCATCCGGTCACCAATGCCGAGTTTTCGAAATTTGTGAAAGCCACCGGCTATGTAACCATCGCCGAGCGTGCCGTGGATTGGGAAGAAATGAGAAAGCAAGTCCCGCCAGGCACGCCCAAACCGCCTGCAGAGGTGCTTGCGCCCGGGTCTTTGGTTTTTCAACCAACTAAGGGGCCGGTGGATTTACGCGATCTCTCCGCATGGTGGCAATGGACACATGGCGCCTCGTGGTCACATCCCGAAGGCCCCGGGAGCAGCATTGCGGGCAGGGAGAATCATCCCGTGGTCCACATCGCTTGGGAGGATTCGAATGCCTACGCTTCGTGGGCCGGAAAGCGCCTTCCCACCGAGGCAGAGTGGGAATTTGCGGCGGCTGGAGGCAACGAAGGACACCGCTACGCCTGGGGCAATGAGGAACGGCCTGGCGGGCGTTTCATGCTGAATCGCTGGACTGGTCAATTCCCATACCGCAACGACACCTCGGACGGATTCGCTGGAACTTCGCCGGTTGGTGCCTTTCCCGCGAATGGCCACGGGCTTTACGATATGAGCGGCAATGTCTGGAACTGGTGCAGCGACATTTATCGTGCCGATGCCTTTGCCGAGCGCTCCCAGAGCGGCGAGATCTGTTGCGATCCCGCCGGCCCTAAGACCACGCAAGGCGAAAAAGTCATTCCAGGCGACCCTTCGCCGCCCACGGTTCCTGGGGTGGAACGCCGTGTCATCAAGGGCGGATCGTTTCTCTGCGATCCTGCCTACTGTGAAAGCTATCGCCCCTCGGCAAGGCGTGGCACGCCGCCAGATACAGGAAGCAGCCATGTCGGTTTCCGCTGCGCGAAAGATGCGGCGCCGGTAGAGTAGCGTGGCATCTTGGGCAGTTTGATTTAGTCCCGCAGTTTGAAAATCCAAAAGGCGAGTGGAATAAGTGCCAGTTCAAGAACAATATAGAGAACAAGAAGCGGCTTCGGTTGACCATCGGCGAAGTAGCTAATCAGTCTGCCGATAAAAAGGCCTCCGGCAAAAACAACACATGTGAGAACTGCTGTGCTTCTATGCCTGTTGCTGAAAGCGGAATAAAGCCAAAATACAGCAAGAGCAAGATAAAGGCCCATTATCGCCCGGAGAATATGAGCGATATTCAAGTCAATCTCTGAGATCCCAAAGAATGTTCGAGCAAACCACTGCGGTGAAATGCCGTAAAGAAGCCCAATAACAGTGACGGCGAAAGAGGCGAATATTAAGAAGTATTGTTTAAGTCTCATGACGAGGAATGGGAATCCTGCCTTCCCCATATCAAAAACAACAGAAAAAACATGGGTCTTGCGATCTGTCTCTTTGATCCCTCATTGGCGGGCGGTAATTTTGGAATACACTTCGCAAGGATCCAGCCACGTGAGGAACGCTTGACGATAC
>DGXZ01000016.1 GCA_002396485.1 Spartobacteria bacterium UBA5019 | reverse complement strand
CGGGGGTGGGATATTCAGCGGCGGGAATTGGCAGGATGCGGTCGAGGTTGGCTTGGAGTTTTAGGTTGGCAGCGGTGGCTTTTGCGATGATGCGGCGAGCGAAGCCATGCCAGCTTGTTTCCCCACCGGCGGCCAGATGGTAGAGGCCCAAGGGGAAATTTTTCCTGTCATCGCGAAGATAGCGCACGGCGATGTGCACTGAGGCATCAGCGAGGAATGCGGCTCCAGTGGGGGCGCCGAACTGGTCGGCGACGATGCGGAGTTCGTCTCGACTGGAAGCGAGACGGAGGATGGTTTTGATGAAGTTTTTTCCGTGCGCGCCGAAGACCCAGCTTGTGCGAAAAATGAGGTGATCGGCACCACTGGCAGTTAGTGCATTTTCGCCTTCCAGCTTGGTTTTGCCGTAGACGCCGAGCGGGTTCGTGGCGTCCTCTTCGCAATAGGCGAATGGTTTAGTTCCATCGAAGACATAGTCGGTCGAATAGTGGATGACGAGTGCGCCGAGTTTCGCGCCCTCCTCGCCGAGGATTCCGGGAGCGCTGGCATTGACAGCGCACGCCAGATCCGGCTCGGACTCGGCTTTATCCACAGCCGTGTAGGCGCCAGCGCTGAAGATCACATCCGGCTTGGCCGCGCGCACGGCGGCGCGGATCGAGTCGGGAGTCGAGAGGTCGCAGACATCTCGTCCGCAGGCCACCACTTCGCCGAGCGGAGACAGCGCGCGCTGGAGCTCAAAACCGAGCTGGCCATTGGCACCAGTGACTAAAAAGCGGGGTGTTTTAAGCGAATGGGAATTGACCACAGAGAGCACGGAGAGTTGCGGGTGGGATGAGGAGAGCTTTTGTTTTTAAGGTCTGCCGCGCTGAGCGCGAGTCAGCGCGCGACCGAAGGAAACGAGTTCTCGGATGAGGGAATTGTAGCGTCCGTAGGCGTTGCGGCCTTCTTTTTTCAACAGATCATAGAGGACCAGCTCGGCTTCCGGGAAGGGAGCCTCACCAGACACGAGACCGGCTGCGCGGAATTTCCCGAAGGCGATGACGACAAGGCAGGAATTGATCGTGGTCCGCCCCTCGCACCAGTCCTGAAGTCCTTGGAGCATTCTCTCCCCGCCAGGCAACCGCATGATTTCAGCAGGCGAAGGGGTCATGGTTGATCGCAGAAATCATACACAGATGTCGCGAAGGCTACCTCATCGATCGCAGGAAATTTTTTAAGTGAAGAGCGAATGTCCTCAAAAAAATCCCGCAGCTTTTGCCGATCCACCAAACCTTCTGCCACAAAAGCCCGCGCATCCAGCATGTCGCGCTCATGTCCACGCTCCAGCTTGGCGAGCACTTGACTGTAAAAATCAAAATGCCGGAAATCCACCTCTCCAACCCGTCGAATAAACGCACTTCGCTCGCGCTGACCAAGGGCTTCCATGAAATCCTCCAACTTGGCTCTATCTAAATCGGCCCTCACAGATATTTCTCGCACTCCGCGAACGAAGCAGCATCGGCATCTTTCGGTGAAACAATCGGATCGATCCCGATGGCCAAGGGCCAGTCGATGCCGATGGCGGGGTCATTCCAACACAGGGCGCGCTCGGTCGCCGGTGCGTAGACATTTGTGCACTTGTAGTGGAAGTCCGCCATCTCGCTCACAACCAAGAAACCATGTGCGCAACCGGCCGGAACCCACAGGCGCTCGTGGGCATCACTCGTCAGCATGTAGCCGTCCCAATTTCCAAAGGTGGGCGAGCTTTCCCGCAAATCCACGAGCACATCGAAGACCGTTCCCGAAGTGACCCACACGAGTTTTCCCTGCGCCGCATCGCCGCTCTGGTAGTGAAGCCCGCGCAGCACATTCTTCGCCGATCGGCTGTGATTGTCCTGCACGAAATCCGCATCAATCCCGAGCTTGGCGAAGGTTTCCTTGTTCCAAGTCTCCAGAAAAAATCCCCGCGCGTCACCAAATACACGCGGACGCAAGAGATAGGCCCCATCAATTTTTGTCGGATACTTTATCATGGAATTTTAAGCTCGGTCTTTGATCCCGGCCGTTTGAGGCGGTTTTGAGCGAAGCGTTCTTGCATTTTCTGCATTTCCTCCATCCAAATGATTTTTTCTCGAAAGGAGGTCTCCAGCCCAAGAAGCAGGGAATGCAATTCCGCACCTTCGAAGGTGCACGATTTCCAGCCAGGGTGATTTGCCAACTCCGGATTCATTTTTTGTAAGGGGCAATTTTTTGGAGTGCCTCCAAATCCGCCAAGTCTTTTAGGCGATTTGCGACGCGTTTCATTTCCAAGAGAGTCTCCAAACGAATGATACGCGCATCGATTCCAGGCGCAAGTGGCTCCAAAACCGCCTGCTCGTATTCGGTATCAAAGTCGAAAGGTTCGTAAACAAAGATATCGACCGGGGTGGTTCGGTGATTCTCGCTGTGCAATTGGAAAACCAGCATCCCTTTCTCCCTGAGCCATTCCTCCCGTTGTAGGGGATCGGCAAATTGCTGGGCAGACACGGGGATTCGGGGGTGATAGCCAAGCGATCCGAGTGACTTCAATGCAGTCAGAAGATTCTGCGGCAAAAGCTGCACCACCAAATCCAAATCAACAGTTGTGCGCTGATACCCATGCGCCATCACCGCCAAGCCGCCGACGATCAAATACCGAACACCCGCCGCGTTCAGTGTGCCTACTACCGCCTCGATGCTCCTCAATTCCATTTGAATTTTTGCATTCGCGCTCCGAGAGTGGACAAGCTGCCGCCTTTGGTCATCGGCGAAAAAATTCCACCGGTCCACATCCCAACCAAAATGTCTTCCCGTTTGTCACAGGTTTGCCGCGCAGGGCGACGCCGGGTTATTTAACTAAAAATTTCAACAGCCAAGGCAGCATGCTCTCGCTTCGCTCCAGCCAGTGCTTCAGGCGCTCCAGGCGCTCATCCGCAGTCGAACGCTCTTCGGGTGCCATCCCGCTTGCGAGGGATTCCATCGTGCCGATCCTCTCCAGAGCCCGATCCAGCCTGGGTTTGAGCTCCTCCTGAATGAATGCCGTCGCAAATTTGCTCAACTCCAAGTCCGCCACATAGTGATCCCGCCTGTCGCCTGGCATGTAAACCGACTTCACCGCACCGACGGATCGCAGCACCTTCAACCCCTGACTCGCCGCTCCCAGACTGATTCCCAGCCGCGTCATGATGTCATCCATCGCAAGGGCGCGTGATGATACGAAAAGCAGCCCATAAATCTCTCCCACCGACTTCTGCAGGCCGATCAGTTTAAAAAAGCCAATGAAAAGTTCGATCGACTCGACCTCCAAGGCCGACAGCGATTCGGCCTTGATCTCGAGCGTGGCGGGAGCGACTTGCATGTTGTGCGCAGCAGAAAAACAGAAGACTTCAAGCGCTTCAATAAAAAATGAAATACCTGATTTGCGTCCGGAATGCCAGTTCGACGAACTCCTCGCCGACTAGCGCTTGAGTGCTTGAGAGATCGGGTCGCGGCATCTTGCTACAAGCTAGGCGGACGGCGACCAGCTTCTTGCCATCGCGGGGTTCGATCCGGCTGGGACATTCTCAAAGCACGACCTCGGCTTGAATTTCCTGCTACCTAGTTACAGTGAGAGATTCTTTGTCTTGAATTTGAAAAATTGCACTCGATTCAGCGGCTTGTCTCGCGGAGTCTTCAGGCCCTTGTCTCGCATGGATAAACTTCAAAAAACGCTCAAAGCAACTTTTGGCTACGATGGATTTCGTCCGCTCCAGCGCGAGATCATGGAGGCGAACCTCGCCGGGCGGGATACGTTTGCGCTGTTGCCCACAGGCGGCGGCAAGTCGCTGTGCTTTCAGTTGCCGGCGCTGTTGAGGGAGGGTTTGACGCTCGTTGTTTCTCCTCTGATTGCTCTGATGAAGGACCAGGTCAACCAACTGGAGGCTGCAGGGGTGGAGGCGACATTTTTGAATTCCTCGCTTGGCGTGAAGGAAACGAAGGTGCGTCTGGCGGGGCTGCACCAAGGCCGCTACAAGCTCCTCTACGCCGCTCCGGAGCGCCTCATGCTCGACCATTGGCAGGAGAACCTCCGCGCCTGGAATGTCGCCGCAATTGCGATTGACGAGGCCCACTGCATATCCGAGTGGGGCCATGATTTCCGCCCCGAGTATCGACAGATCGCCCGTCTTCGGGAGTGGCTTCCCGACATTCCGCTCATGGCACTCACGGCGACGGCCACCGAGCGCGTGCGGGAGGACATCGTGAAGCACCTGCGCCTTCGCGACCCGGAGGTTTTTGTGGCCAGCTTCAACCGTCCGAACCTCTCCTATCGCGTCATTCCCAAGGAGCAGCCGACGAAGCAAATTCTGGACTTCATCAAATCGCGGCCGATGGATAGCGGCATCGTGTATTGCGCCACGCGCGCCTCGGCGGACCGTGTGGCAGAGAGCCTCTCGGAGCGCGGATTCCCCGCCGTGCCCTATCACGCGGGCCTCACAAACAACGAGCGGGCGCAGAACCAGGAACTCTTCATCCGCGACGAGACGCGCATCGTCTGCGCCACCATTGCCTTCGGCATGGGCATCAACAAACCCAATGTGCGCTGGGTCATTCACCACGACCTGCCAAAAAATATCGAGGGCTACTATCAGGAAACCGGTCGCGCCGGCCGCGATGGACTCCCCGGCGATTGCCTCCTGCTCTTCAGCGCGGGCGATGCCGCCAAGCAGACGCACTTCATCGATGAAATGAGCGACGCCCACGAGCAGCGCATAGCCCGTGAGCAGTTGCGGCTCATGATGGGATATGCGGACTGCCCGACCTGCCGCCGCCGGGAGCTTCTGAACTACTTCGCGGAGACCTACACGGAGCCGAACTGCGGCTCGTGCGACAACTGCCTCCAGCCCCGCGAGAATTACAATGCCACCACCCATGCGCAGAAACTGCTCTCCTGCGTTTACCGCGTCCGGCAGGGCGGGCGCTTCGGCGTCGGCATGAACCACCTCATCGAAATTCTCACCGGCTCCACGAATGAAAAAATCCAACGCTGGGGGCATGACAAGCTCACCACCTACGGCATAGGCAAAGATCTCACTCGCCCGCAGTGGAGCGCGATCGGCCGCGATCTCCTGCGCCTCGGCTACCTCGCGCAGGACGCGGGCCAATTTCCCACCATCGCCCTCACCGACCTCGGACTCGAGGCCTTGAAATCCCGCCGCGTCATCATGCTCTCAAAGCCGGTGGAACTGAAAAAAATCAGCGTCCCGCGCACCGGCGAAATCGAGTGCGACGAGACGCTCTTCGACCGCCTGCGCAAACTCCGCAAACGCCTCGCAGACGAGCGCGGAGTCCCTGCTTATGTCATTTTCGGCGACAACACACTTCGCCAGATGGCCCGCGAATACCCGAGCCACATCGACGCCCTGCGCATGATCGGCGGCATGGGCGAAAAGAAACTCGCCGAGTTCGGCAGCATCTTCACAAACGAAGTCGCCGCCTACCTCGGGACTTATCCGAAAGTGGACTTCGGTGGACGGGGGGAATAGCACTCACTGACGGCTCTGGGGAACACGCCCGCCAAAGGCTTTTCCGACTTCGCGCGGCAGCGCGGATCGTGAATAAGGAAGGGGCATCGTCTCGCATGACCCATTTTGCTCAGCCTCGCGCATGACGATTATTGTGTGCGAAGCCACCTGTTTTGTTCATGAACGCCCACTCCCCTAAACTCACCTCCTGAAGCCAGCAGCCCATGCCCTACTCCGTCATTCAAAAAAAACTAACCCTTCAAAATGCTGCGTAGCGTCTTTGTTCAACAATCCGATGGAACTAACAAGCATGCCTTCAGCACGTTTCGCATGTCACCTGTGGAGCAGGCTTTGATGCCAAAAACCAACAGTATCAGGTAATCGCGGACACTGGGCAAAAAATATAGCGGGACCGTGATGCCTCAGCTATAAAGGTGACTTGAGCGAATCTATTGGAAAAAAATCGCTGTCCCTTTTTGCTTTTGCTCTTTTGAACCGCGATTGCAATCACTGAAGGAAATCACCAAATGAAGAAAATGATTGTCTCATCGTTGCTATTGAATATAGGGATTCTTGTTCCAGTTTGCCTCGGACTAGCAACAGATGCTCACTGGACTCGAGCAAGTTATGGTGATCCGACAACAGCGCGTGGGATTCTTTTCTCGATATACCTTAGTATTCTCTTTGCATCAGCCCTATTGCTTGTTTTTCGGGATCCACGGTCTGTGGCGGTGCTTTTGACTCTCCAAGTTATTTACAAGCTATCCACACCCTTAACCGTTGGAACATTACAAAACCCGATTGTAGTATTCAATCTCGGCGTAGCTGTCTTTCATATTATAACACTTTATCTGATTTGGAGGGTGATCGGAAATCCCTTTCAGAGATCATAAAAACGATTAAATAAGCCGAAAGGTAAAGGGTATAGCAGAGAATCAACATCCGCCCTGTATAGTCTTTCGCAGAAGGAAAAAATCGATTAAATCGCCGACACTGCTTTAGCCAAGTGTTTCATAGAGAGCCTTGGTTTGCCTGGCGATCGAGGCCCAGGAGAAAGTGTCGATGGCGCGCTGGCGTCCAGCGTTGCCGAAAGTTTTTTGCTTGGCAGGGTCTGCCATGATTTCGTTGATGCGGGCCGCGAGGTCGTGGGAGAATTTTTCCGCATTCACCGGTTCGAACGGGCTTTCGGTCATTTGCTCGACAGGGATGAGATAGCCAGTTTCGCCATGGACGACGACTTCGGGGATGCCACCGACGGCGCTGGCCACGACGGCGCGTCCGCAGGCCATGGCTTCGAGATTGATGATGCCGAACGGCTCGTAGATGGAGGGACAAACGAAGACGCCAGCGTGGCTGTAGAGCTCGATCTTGGATTTGTTGTCGAGCATCTGGTCGATCCAGATGATGCCGTCGCGTTGGCTTTGGGCTTGGGCGACGGCGGCTTTCATTTCGGCTGCGATCTCGGGTGTGTCGGGCGCACCGGCGCAGAGGACGATCTGAAAGCCGGGGTCGAGGTGCTTGATGGCGTTGACGAGGTGGATGATGCCTTTCTGGCGGGTGATGCGACCGAGAAAGAGGACGTAGGGTTTGGAGGGGTCGATGCCGAAGCGGTCGAGCACGCCGTGCGTGGTGACTGCCTGGTATTCGGCGGGGTCGATGCCGTTGTAGATGATATGGAGGCGGGCGGGGTCGATCTCGAAAAGCTTTTCCACATCGCGGCGGGTGCCTTCGGAGACGGCGATGACGGCGTCGGCCATTTCGAGGGCGGTGCGTTCGAGCCAGCAGGTGAAATCGTAGCCGCCGCCGAGTTGCTCGCGTTTCCAGGGGCGGAGCGGCTCGAGAGAGTGGACGGTGATGACGAGGGGAATGCCGTAGTTCAGCTTGGCAAGGATGCCACCAAAGTGGGCATACCACGTGTGGCAATGCACGACACCGGCGTCGATGTTCGTGGTGTTGAAATCCAGGCAACGCTGGAGTGCGCCGAAAACGGATTGGAGTTGTTTGGGAGATGTCCACCCGGCCGTGTCGAGGCCGAATCCTTGGGCAGTGAGCTGGCCTGAAGAGGCGTTTTGGTCGCCAAAGCAGCGGACATCGACCGGCATGAGCTTGGCAAGTTCGCGACTCAGGTATTCGACATGAACGCCGGCACCGCCGTAGATGTGGGGTGGGTATTCGTTTGTAAGGAACAAAGCTTTCATGGGACTGGATTGCTTACATCAGGCGGCAGGGTATCGCGAACTGGAGCTGACCTGCGCCGGGCTCGAGCCATGGAGCGTCGATGGCGATGAGAGAGGCTTTTTTCACCAGAATCGCAGCCGGTTCGGTGGACCCCAAAAGCTCACCGATGGCCGTGCTGAAGTCGGGTTCGTGGCCGACAATCAAAATGGAGTCGCCGCTGGCGTGTGGCGCGAGGCGTGCAAGAAGGGTGGAGGTTTCCATGCCACAGGCGAGCCAGCTTTCGATGGTGACTTCGCGCCCGAGCGCGCCGGCGACAATCTCTGCCGTCTGCCTGGCGCGGGTCACGGGACTGCTAAGAATCACGGCGGGTTCGAGCCCGTGAACCGTGCAGAATTTCCCCACCTTCGCCGCCTGCTGAAGTCCTTTAGGAGTGAGCTTGCGATCGAAGTCCGAGTCTGCCAAATCCTCGGCTTCGGCGTGGCGCAGAAAATAAATCGTCATGGAGGGAAGCTTCCTTATTACATGCTCATGCCGCCATCCACCGCGAGCACTTGGCCGCTGATGTAGGAGGCCTCGGCGCTGGCAAGGAAGCTCACGGCAGCGGCGATGTCATCCGTCGCGCCGAAGCGGGCGACCGGAATCTGCGAGAGGGCGCCTTTGCGGACTTCTTCGTTGAGGACTGAGGTCATATCAGTCTCGATGAAGCCGGGGGCAACGACATTGACAGTGATGCCCCGGCTGGCGATTTCGCGGGCGATGCTCTTGGTCATGCCAATGAGACCGGCTTTGCTGGCGGCGTAGTTTGCCTGGCCGGCGAGGCCCATGAGGCCGCTGACGGAGCTGATATTGATGATACGACCTGAGCGTTGCTTCACCATAGCCCGGAGGACAGCGCGTGTGAAATTGAAGGCGCCTTTGAGATTGGTCTGAAGCACGACATCCCAATCATCGCTCGACATGCGCATGGCGAGCGTGTCGCGGGTTATGCCAGCGTTGTTCACCAGAATGTCGCAACGGCCGAAGTCGGCGAGGATTTGGTCGCCCGCCTTTTGCACGGCTTCAAAGTCGGCGACATCCACCGCGTAGGGCTTGGCTGCACCGGGTGTGGCGGCGTTGATGGCATCCGCCGTGCGTGCGGAGTTCGACTCCGTGCGACTGACGACGGCAATTTTTGCGCCTTCGGCGGCGAGTCGTTTTGCGATGGCTTCGCCGATGCCGCGTCCTGCTCCGGTGACGACGGCAACCTGGTTTTCAAATCGTTTTGTGCTCATGCTGAGAGGCACAGAAGACCATTGACGAGAGGGAATGGAAACAAAATTTTCTACCTGCCGGTGACGGTGCGCGAATCGGGTTGGGTGAGATTTTTGATGACGGTCATGAGGTAGACGGGCTCGGGGTGTTTGTCCCTGTATTTGGTGATTTCCCGCTTCTCGACAACGCGGAATCCGAATCGCTCGAAGAGCTTCGCACCGCGCCGCGATTCGAAGGTGACGACTTGGCCGAAGACTTCCTTCTCACCATGCGTGCGCAGGAAGTCGAAATACCTATTGGTCATGGCCTGCGTGGTAGCGATTTTTTGCGCCTCAGGGAGGACATTGAAATGGAAATGCGCGGTGCGGCGCGGCGCGGCAGGGACTTCGCGCCAGGAATTTTTGAGAATCCAGCGGATGAACCCGCGCGTGGCCTCGTTGTAGCCACGGTAGCGAAGCATGCCGATGCCAAAGAGGCGGAGATTTTGAAAAAACCCATACCACTGGTGGCGAAGCGGACGCCGGGAGCCAAGGAGGTAGCCTTTGACCTCGCCGTCCTGCTCCAGCACAAATGCCGACTCGGGCTCGACGTCGGTGTAGTAGGCGGTGAGATAGTCGGCAAAGAGCTCGCGGTCCTCAAAAACCGGATCGATCGGCTTGCCGAGAAAACCCGTTTCACAACAAAGCCGCCGCACCGCCGCACGGTCGCGGGGCTCGTAATTGCGGATGATGGTATCAGGCTGGAGTGCCACAGCGAAAATGTTATTCGGTCCCTCTCTGGCAGAGAAGGAAATTGAGGGCGCATGTTGCGGAGGAAATTTAGATAACCAGTTGATTTGATCCGGCATTTTGCAGGAGAAAAGCGGAGGCTCAGCGGGGTTTGGGTTTTTGGAGGCTTTGGAGGACGACGAAGAAGCTGGGGACAAAAACGATGGCGAGGCAGGTCGAGGCGAGCATGCCGCTGGCCACGGCGAGGCCGAGGCATTTGCGGGCGCTGGCGCCAGCGCCGCTGGCAAGGAGAAGCGGGAGGACGCCGAGGATGAAAGTGAGCGAGGTCATCATGACGGGGCGGAAGCGAGTGCGCGCGGCTTGGATGGCGGCGTCACGGATGGATGCGCCTTCAGCATGGCATTTTCTGGCCATTTCCACGACGAGGATGGCATTTTTAGCGGAGAGGGCGATGAGGAGAACGAGGCCGATTTGCACATAAATGTTGTTTGGCACACCAGTGGCCTTGAGGGCGAGCACTGTGCCCAAGACGGCAAGCGGCACGGCGAGGAGCACGGCGAGCGGGGTGATCCAGTTTTCGTATTGGGCGGCGAGCACGAAATAGACGAGGACGAGGGAGAGCGTGAAGACGAGAAGTGTGGCGGAACCGGCGAGTTTTTCCTGATACGACATCGCGGTCCATTCGTAGCGCATCCCGGGGGGGAGGATCCGGTCGGCGAGGCGCGCCATGAGCTCCATGGCCTCGCCAGAACTGAAGCCTGAGGCCGCTGCGCCTTGGATACTGGCCGAAGGATACACATTGTAGAGCGAGATCACGGCAGGGCCGTCATCACTATTGATCGAGGCCAGGGAGCCGAGGGGGACCATTTTCCCCTGTTCGTTGCGAACGGTGTAGGACTTGAGGGATTCGGCGTTTGCGCGGTATGCGGTCTCGGCTTGTGCGAAGACATCAAAGGTCATTCCAAATTTGACGAATTGGTTGACATAACTTGATCCGACATAGGTCTCGAGGGCGTCGAAGACATCGGCCGCCTTCACTCCGTAGGCGCGGACTTGCGAGCGGTTGAGGTCGAAGGAAAGCTGGGGGACATCGGCACGGAACGGCGTCAGGGCCATGCGGATGGTCGGAGACTGCAAGGCTTCGCGTACGATCGCGTCGCTGGCTTGCTGGAGTTGTGAGTAATTAAACGAGCCGTCCACCGAGTTGATTTGCATTTGAAACCCTCCGGAGAGCCCCAGGCCTTGAATGGGAGGCGGAACGAGCACGAGCGTGTGAGCGGGGAGAATGTCGGCGACAGCGGCTTGGATCGCATCGTACATCGGCAGAAGGCCCTCCTTTTTGCCACGCACATCCCAAGGTTTCAGCATGGCATAAATGATACCCGCGTTCCCGAGGGCGGCGTTGTTTTCGATAGGTGAGACGCCGCCGATTTGGATGGTATGGGCGACTCCAGGCACGCGTTGGATGGCCTTGGTCAGTTCGGACATGACCGCTTGGGTTCTGCCGAGGGAGGCGGCGTCGGGCAGTTGAACGATGGCCATGACATAGCCTTGATCCTCGGTGGAAATGAAACCGGTAGGGGCGCGGGTGAGGCCCCAGATGGAAGCCGCCCCCAGAAGCAGGCCGATACAAAAGACGACACGGCTGTGGTGGACGAGTCGGCCGATGAGTCCGGCATAGGTTTTTTCGAGGCGGTCGTAAATGGTGTTGAATCCGCGAAGGAAGAAGTTCTTTCGCTTGGATGGATCGGGCGCGCGGAGCCATAGCGCGCATTGCGTGGGCTTGAGCGTGGCGGCATTGATTCCACTCAGGATGGCTGTGACAGCGATGACCAGGGCAAATTGGCGATACATCTGGCCGGTGATGCCCGGCAAGAAGGCGGCGGGCAGGAAAACCGAGATGAGGACAAGCGTGACGCCCACGATGGGCCCGAAAAGATCATCCATCGCCGCGATGGCAGCATTCTTGGGGGTCTTCCCAAGTTCGATGTGTTTTGCCGCGCCTTCCACGACGACGATGGCATCATCGACCACGATCCCGATGGCCAGAACGATGGCGAAAAGTGTGAGGGTATTGATGGTGAAACCGAGCGCCGCCATGCCGGCGAAGGCTCCGATGATGGTCACCGGGACAGTCGTTGCCGGGACGAGTGTGGCCCGCCAGTCCTGCAGGAAAAGCATGATGACGAGAAGCACGAGCAGACCGGCCTGGAGGATGGTTTTATAAACCTCCTTCACGGACTCGCTGACGAAGATCGTGGTGTCGAAGGGCACCTCGTATTGAATGCCGGGCGGAAAGGATTTTGCGAGTTCCTCCATTTTTTTACGAACCTGAGTGGCGACATCGAGCGAGTTGGAGCCGGGAAGTTGGAAAATGGCGACGCCGCCTGCGGGCTGGCCATCGAATGCAAAGAATTGCCCATATTGCTGCGAGCCAAGTTCCACACGGGCCACATCACCGAGACGCGTGATCTGTCCGCCGTTCTGGGTGTCGGATTTCACAATGATCTGCTCAAAATCCGCAGCCTCGCTCAGCGGGCCATTGACATTGATCGTGAAGGCGAAGGCTTGTGAGTCCGGCGCCGGGGAGCCGCCGATCTGGCCAGCGGCGACATCCGTGCTCTGCGAACGGATGGCTTGGATGACATCGTTTGGCACAAGCGAGCGGGCTTGGAGAGCGGCGGGATTCAACCAAACACGCATGCTGTAAGGACCAACGCCAAAGACCGTCACCCCGCCCACGCCAGGCACGCGTTCGAGCTCGTTTTCGAGATTGAGGGCTGCAAAATTATTGAGGAAGAGCGCGTCGAATTTTTTATCGGATGAGGTCAGCGTGATGATTTGCAGGATGGCGGTGGATTTCGTGCGGGTCACGACCCCTTGGCTCTGCACACTGTCGGGAAGCTGGGCAACGGCGGACGAGACGCGGTTCTGGACAAGAATCTGGGCGGCATTCGGATCAACTCCGATATCGAAAGACACGATGAGGTTGTAGTTTCCCTCGTTGGTGGAAAACGACTGCATGTAGATCATCCCTTCAACGCCATTCACCGCTTGTTCAATGGGCAGGGCCACCTTTTCGATCATCGTTCGGGCACTGGCACCGGGATACGATGCCGTGACCTGAATCGTCGGGGGAGTGATCGCGGGGTATTGCGAAACGGGGAGCATCCAAATCGCCACGCCGCCGAGAAGTATCATCACAAGGGCGATGACATTCGAGAGGATCGGGCGCTCGATGAAGAATTTCGACAGCATGGGTGGCTATGCCGTGCTTGTCCCGGGCTTGGCGGTGGATCGTTCCTGCCAGCGCTGGAGGACCACAAAAAACGAAGGAACAAAAACGACGGCCAGGCAGGTTGAGGCCAGCATTCCGCTTGCCACGGTGATGCCCAGCGACTGACGCGATGCGGAGCCTGCGCCGGTCGAGAGAATGAGCGGGAGGACGCCAAGGATGAAGGTGAGCGAGGTCATAAGAATCGGACGAAATCGCGCTCTCGCAGCCGCGACAGCCGAGTCCAGGATGGAGTCGCCCGCCGCGCGGTGTTGGCGGGCCATCTCAACCACCAGGATGGCATTCTTGGCCGAGAGGGCGATGAGCAGGATTAGCCCGATCTGAACATAGAGATTGTTTGGCAGGCCGGTGATCCACAGGGCGGTTACAGTTCCAAGAACCGCAAGGGGAATGGCGAAAAGCACGGCCAGGGGAAGAATCCAGCTCTCGTATTGGCCGGCGAGGACGAAGTAAACCAGAACCAGGGCGAGAACAAATGCCGCCACAGTCGCCGCACCGGTGAGTTTTTCCTGATACGAAAGGGCCGTCCACTGGAAGCGCGTGCCCTGCGGCAAGAGGCGTGTCGCAATGTCCTCCATGACGCGCAAGGCCTCACCGGAGCTGAATCCCTCGCCGGACGAGCCGAGGATCGCTGCAGAGGGGTAGAGATTGTAGAGAGGGATGGAAGAGGGGCCAAAGCCAGGTGACATGGAGACCAGCGAGCCAAGCGGAACCATTTTCCCGCTGGCGTTGCGAACGGTGTAGTTCTTGATCGCCGCCTCGGTCATGCGGGCGGCTGAGTCGCCTTGCGCATAGACATCGAATGTTCGTCCGAATTTTGTGAACTGGTTCACATAGGTTGATCCAAGGAAGGTCTGGAGGGCATCGAAAACATCGCTCACCTGCACGCCGTAGCTCACGGCTTCGCGTCGATTCAGCGTGAGGTTGATCTGAGGAACCCCTGCGCGGAAAGGCGTGAGCACACCCTGCACTTCGGGATGCTTCCGCGCCTCCGCCACGATCGACTCGGTCACGCCTTGCAAGCGGTCATAGTCAAAGGAACCGTTGGTCATTTCGATCTGCATCTGGAAACCCTCGGAAAGCCCCAAGCCCTGGATCGGCGGTGGGAGCAAGACGAGGCAATTCGCTTCGGGTATGGCATCCACCGCATCCATGATCCCTGCTTTCACGGCATAGAAATTCTCGGCGCGACCGCGCTCGTCGGAGGGTTTCAGCACGGCGTAGATCACGCCCGAGTTGAACAAGGACGCGCTGGCATCGATCGGCGATGAGCCGCTGCCGCCGACCACGATCGTATCCGCCACACCAGGGACTTTTTGAATCGCCTTGGCGAGAGAATCCATCGCGGCGCGGGAGCGTCCGAGCGAGGAGGCATCGGGCAACTGGACGGCCACCATGACATAGCCTTGGTCCTCCGTCGGCAGGAAGCCCGTGGGTGTCCGGAAAAAACCGGCCAGCGCCAGCATGATAAGGGCGGCGGCGATCAGGGTCATCAGCCCGCTCCGATGCACCATTCGGCCAATCAAACCGGCATACCAACGCTCGAGCGGTTCATAGAGCGCGTTGAATCCCCGAAAGAAGGCGTTTTTGCGTTTCGAGGGGTCATGCTGACGCAGCCAGAGGGCACATTGGGTTGGCTTGAGCGTCACCGCATTGATGCCGCTCAGGATGGCTGTGATAGCGATGACGAGTGCGAATTGGCGATACATCTGGCCAACGATGCCGGGCAAAAAGGCGGCTGGCAGGAAGACCGAAATGAGCACCAGGGTGACGCCCACGATGGGACCGAAAAGTTCATTCATTGCGGCAATGGCGGCATCCTTCGGCGACTTGCCGCCTTCGATGTGTTTCGAGGCCCCCTCCACTACCACGATGGCATCATCGACCACGATTCCTATGGCCAGCACGATGGCAAAAAGTGTGAGGGTATTAATGGTGAATCCCATGAGCGCCATGCCGGCAAAGGCGCCTATGATGGTCACCGGCACGGTCGTTGCGGGCACGAGCGTGGCCCTCCAATCCTGCAAAAAAACCACGATGACCAGCAGCACGAGCAGGCCTGCCTCGAGGAGCGTCTTGTAAACCTCCTGCACGGATTCCGCGACGAACTTGGTGTTGTCGAGCGGCACGGCGTATTCGAGTCCGGCAGGAAATGTTTTCGACAGGTCCTCGAGTTTTGCCCTCACCTGCTTGGCCGTATCGAGCGCGTTGCTGCCGGGAAGCTGATAGATCGCCACGCCGCCTGTCGGGCGGCCGTTGAATTGGGAGAACTGGCCATAGGAAACCGCACCCAATTCGATGTGGGCCACATCGCGCAAGCGTGTGATTTGACCGCCATTCTCGGTATCTGATTTTACGATGATGTCCTCGAACTCTGCGACCTGATTGAGTTCGCCATTGGCATTGATGGTGAACTGAAACGCCTGCGTGTCGCTGGCAGGCGGGGCGCTGAGTTGTCCGGCTGTGACCTCTGTATTTTGCTGTTGGAGGGCTGTGACGATGTCGCTTGGCACGAGGCCGCGCTGCTCGAGTTGATCGGGGTTGAGCCAGACTCGCATGCTGTATTCGCCCACGCCGAAGACCGTCACGCCACCCACGCCGGGGATGCGCGAGAGTTCATTCTGCAGATTCAGAGTGGCGAAGTTGTTGAGATAAAGCGCATCGAACTTATTGCTCGGGGAGGTCAGCGTGATGAGTTGCAGAATAGCTGTGGATTTCGTCTGCGTGACGACGCCCTGGGTCTCAACAGCCGAGGGCAGCTGGGCGATGGCAGCCGCGACGCGGTTTTGCACGAGAATCTGCGCCGAATCGGGATCGGTTCCGATTTCAAAGGAAACGGTCAGAGCGTAGTTCCCACCATCCGAGGACGAAGAAGACATGTAGATCATGCCGGGCACGCCATTCACCTGCTGCTCGATGGGGAGAGCGACTTTCTCGATCACCGTGCGGGCGCTGGCTCCAGGGTAAAAGGCGGTGACCATCACGGTCGGCGGCGTGATGGCGGGAAACTGCGCCACCGGGAGAGTCACGATGGCGATGCCGCCGAGGAGCATCATCACCAAGGCAATGACATTCGAGAGAACCGGCCTTTCGATGAAAAATCGTGAGAACATCCAGTGTGCGACGCAGCGCGCCTAATCGGCTGGCTGGGATTGGAGAGTGGCCTGAACGCTTTGGCCGACGCCGATATTGGGAATTCCGCCCACGACAACGCGGTCGGTTGCCGCGACGCCTTGATCGATGGCGCGCTCGGAGCCGTTGAGGGGACCTTTCACGATCGCGCGGCGTTCGACCGTGTTTTGGGAATTCACGACAAAAACATAGTCGCCCTCTTGGTCACTGAGCAGAGCCACATCGGGTATCACAAGGCCCGGCTTGGGTGGTCCGAGCGGGATGCGGACGGCAGCAAAAAGGCCCGGGAACATAATGCGCTCCTTGTTCGGAAACAGGCCGCGCAGCTGGATCGTGCCTGTCGAGGTGTCGACGCTGTTGTTTGCAAAATCGAGAATGCCTTCATGAGGGAACCCCGTTTCATTCTCGAGTTGGGCGAACACAGGGGTTTTTCCGACGGCATCCTTGTGGACCATTCCCTCCGCCCGCATCATCTCTCGCAGGCGGAGAGCATCTCGCGTGTTGATCGAAAAGTTCACATAAATGGGAATGATCTGCTCGATGTTCACGAGCAGCGTGGGATTCACGGGGCTGTTGCCGACAAGGTTGCCGACATCCACCTGATGCTCGCCAAGAAGACCGTCGAATGGCGCGTCCATGGTCGTGTAGTCGAGATTCAGCTGGGCAAGTGCCACTTGAGCCTGCGACTGCTGCATCTCGGACAGATACTTCTGCATGCTCATTTCGCTGGTTGCGTTTTGTTTCAGCATTTCAACCTGGCGCTGGTACTCGGCCGTGTTGTAGGCGAGCTGCGCTTGGTAAATTTTCAGTTGGTCGATGTATTGATCCTGCTGGATTTTGAGAAGAGGCGTGCCCTTCGTGACATAGGAGCCGTCCTTGAAATAGATGTCTTCAAGAAAACCTTCCACGCGCGCCACGATATTGACGCTCTGAACCGCTCCGACTGTTCCGGTGAAGTCCATGTGGTCAGTCACTGCGGTCTCCTTCGGATGGACGACAGTGACTGGCTGGGCTTTCAACTCGGGACCTGCGTTCTTTTTTCCGCAAGCGCTCAGGCAGAGTGAGAAAACGAGGGCGACGACAAGTGCGATGGCCTTGATGTGTTTCATTTGTTGATATTGGTGAGAGCCCAGACGGGACGGTTTTTCGAAACGCTTTCCGCTGGGCGGTCTTCGGGAGCGATCTCCGGCAGGTGATTCTTCGGCGTGAGCATGCGACCCCAATTCGTGCGTTCGGCCATCTGCTTTTTGACGGCTTCGGAAATCACATCGCCACCATTGCGGATCTGCCATCCACCGCCCAGCGAACGATAGGTATTCACCGCGCCCAGTGCGGCGGTATTTTGGGCGCTGGTGTAGGAGAGTTCGACCGAGAGCAGCGCCTGCTCGGCACTGAGGACAGTTGTGTAATCAGTCTGGCCAGCCTTGTAGCGGGCCAGGGCGAGGGAAGTCGACAGCTTGGCCGACTTCACGGCATCGGCCAGCACCGCTGTGCTGGTGCGTCCATTGTGGAATTGGCTCAGGCCGTTTTCGACATCCTTTTGCGCGGCGAGAACGGTGTTTTGATAATTCAAGATCGCTTCCTGAAAAATGGCATCGCTTTCCCGGACATTGTTGATGAGGCGGCCGTAATTCAGGAGCGGCATCGCGAGGTTCCCGCCCACATTCACAATGGCGTTTTGAAAGTTGAAAATGTCAGAGAGCTGCTGGCTTCCGATGTTGCTCGATGCTCCACCAAAGGAACCTGAGAGCGAGAGCGCGGGCAGCATTTCAGCGACCTGCACCCCGATCATGGCGCACTTCGAGGCCGCCTGAAGTCCTGCTTGCCGCACATCGGGGCGACGACGCAGGAGGTCGTGCGGAATACCTGCGGCGATGGTCTGCGGCACTGTTGGGATCGCGCCGGATTTGACGATGGCATCAACCGTGTCGGGCGTCTGGCCAATCAAAACGGCAAGCGAGTTTTTGAGCTCGCGCAAGGAGGTTTCCAGAGTTGGAACATCCGACTGCGTTTTGAGAAGTTGCGTCTGGGCTTGGGAGGGATCGAGTTCACTCGTCTCACCGGACTGATAGCGCACTTGGGCGATGCGCAGGCTTTCTTTCTGCAGCGCAATGTTTTCGTTTGTAATAGCGATCTCGCGCTCAACAGTGCGAATATTCACATAGGTGGTCGCGACATCGCCAATCAGCGTCACGAGCGCATCGTCGTAGGCGGCGACGGTCGAAAGATAGCTGGCCTTCTCCGACTCGATCTTGCGTCGGTATTTACCCCAAAAATCAATCTCCCAAGTCGCGGCAAACAATGCTTGGTCGGTGAGGAGATTGGGGCCGATCGAGAAGGCTTGCTTCTGCTGGCTTAAATTCTGAGCCAGCGCATTGATGACAGGGTCCGTTGACCCCAAGGTGGACCCATCCTTGCTCGGCGGGATATAGGCGTAATCCAAGTTGGCCGACATGCCCTGCTGCTGCGGGAACAGGTTTCCGATGCTGTGGTTCAGCGCCGCACGGACCTGTAAAATCCTGACCCCGGCGGCTTGCAGAGACAGGTTGTTATCATAAGCCATCTGAACCAAGCGTGTCAGAACGGGATCATTAAAATTCCTCCACCAAAAAATCTCAGGGGAACCGTAGGGTTTGCCCGAGACCGCTTTGCGTTCCAGCCATTGCTTTTCCACCTCCGCCTGCGGAACCTTGAAATCCGGTCCAACCATGCAGGATGCCTGAAGTCCAACCGCCAGAAAAAGCAGTAAGCGGCGCAGTCTCATCGAATGCTGTCAAGTAGTCGCATCCAACGCAAAATGAGAACCGCAGCGAAATCCGTCAAGACTTGTTCAGGCATCGACAGCCTAACATGAAGGCTCAAGTCAAATACGCCGGACTATTCTGCCCTTGCCCCTCCCGCTGAAAGTGACAAACAGTCAGAAATCAGAATCCAGTCATCTTGCCTACGTCCAATCGATTCCTTTAAAAAAATCCAAACCATGAAAATCCATCAAGCCACCCTACTCGCCATCGCCACACTCACCCTCGTGACTGCATGCGGAGGCGACCGTTTCATGCCACCGCCAGTCCATGCAGCCATGACCGCTGCCCGCGTCGTCTCCCATGAGGAAAACAAAGACGCCGACAACAGCATCCCGAACGACGATGTGCCCGCCAACATCCTTTCTGCCGCCCAGACTAAAGTCCCTGGCTTCATCCTCGAATCCGCTCAACTCGACAAAAAACTCATCCGCTCAAAGTACGAACTCGCAGGCTACGCCCAAGGGCTGCGTTACAAAATCACGGTGAACCGCTTAGGCATTGTTACCCATGTCGATCAGAACTAAGAATTAAGACTGACCGGGCCCTCTAAACTTGGAGATCAGGCCGGCTGTTGGAGGTTTTGCGAGACAAATTGCCAAAATCTGTTTTTGTTCAATAACTTATTTAAAAAACTGCCAAGCCACACAAGCAAAGTTCTCAAATCTCGCTGGCAGCGGTTACCACGCTGAAATTCACATCCAAGGCCTCGAAGTGGCGACGACCGCAGCAGAGCTTATCGGCCTCTGCGTTGCGAAGTTTTTCAAAGTCTTTGGTACCTTTTGTTTCGCGGGCGAGATAGAGGACGGAGCTGTCGTGTTTGACGATCGCCCAGTCCGGGTTGTAGTCGCCTATGGGCGTCTCGATTCTGAACCACCAAGGCAGTTTGACAAAGAGGCGGATGTCTTCGCGTTCGTCCAGGCGCTCCGCAAATTTCCGCTCGATTTCCGAGTCATAGACCAAGGCGTCGAAGATGGATTTTTTGACCTCCAGCCGATTGTTGAGATAGCTGAGGATTTCCTTCTCTTCAAAGCGCCGCATCTCGAATTCATCACCTTCGATGCGCTCATACTTGACGCCCTCGATGAGGAGGTTTTCAGCGGTATCGAAGTTCAAGGACTCTCACGGCAGGGCCGGAGCGCGGCTCGGTGCCTGGATCGTGCGGAAGCACTCCGACTTGCCTGGCCAGTTCATGCCATAGCGTTCCTTGCCGGTATCCACCCCTCGCCCCGCGCATCTTTCTTCGCCTCGATCTGGCGGGCGGCAAGCTCGTATTCCTTTCAGGCTTCATCGCGTCCAACTGCTTGAGTTCCCGCTCGAATTTCAGCGTTTCCGGCAGGTTCGTGGCCGTCCGCGCCGAGGAATAGGGAGATATCCCACCCAATCACATATTCTCTCGCCTTATTCCGAGACAGGCGGGCAGCATGTTTCCCTCTCTTTAACGGCGTATTCGCAAAATGCGGGGGATTGGGCCGTTCGAAATGCGATGTCTTGGCTCTACTCGATTAAAGCGCAGCCACCGGCTCGACCCAGCGGCCGTGTTCACGGATGAGGTCAACGAGGCGGTCCACGGCTTCGGCTTGTGGGATGTTGAATTTTACGGGTGTCTTGCCGACATAGAGGTTCACCTTGCCTGGTGCACCGCCGACATAGCCGAAGTCGGCGTCCGCCATTTCGCCGGGGCCATTCACGATGCAGCCCATGATGGCGATTTTGACGCCTTTGAGATGGCTGGTGGCGGCTTTGATGCGGGCGGTGGTTTCTTGGAGGTTGAACAGCGTACGGCCGCAGCTTGGGCAGGCAACATAGTCGGTTTTGAAAATGCGGACGCCTGCGGCTTGGAGGATGTTGTAGGCGATGCGGACCGATTGGCCGGGAGCCTCTTCGCCTTGCACAAGGACTGCGTCGCCGATGCCATCGCAGAGAAGCGAGCCGATGTTGGCGGCGGCATTCAGGAGAGTGTGGACGAAATCCGTGGAGGCGGCGGGTGCGAGGGCGTCCTTGAGCAGGATCGGATGCCTGGCCTCGATGAGGGAGGCCAGAAGCCTGTAAGCACCGATGACCGGCAAATCGCACGAGTCCGGGATCGTTACAAAAAGAGGCTCGGTAGATGCGTTGACCCGGGCAACAGCGGCCGCATCACGCGGGTCGACTTCAACAAGTCCGCAATTCTCGACGATCAACTCGGGTTTGTAGTCGCCGAGGCCTGCAATTTTGTGGGCGACTTTGTCGTAGGCCGCCTGTGCCACCGCGACGCGCACGAGTTCCGTGCCGCCGATTTGATATTCCCCGACTTGCAACACCGAGCTTGCGCGGCGGGTGTAGGAAAAAGGATCGAACGGCCAGGCAGGAAGGGCTGGCATGGGTTTGCGATCGGCGGCGATTTTTTCCAATGCCTGCGCCACGGGAATTTCGTGTTCGGAATCTTCCGTGAGCGAAACGCGGATCGTGTCGCCGATGCCGTCGGCGAGCAGGCTTCCGATGCCGATGGCGCTCTTGATGCGGCCGTCTTCGCCATCCCCCGCCTCGGTGACGCCGAGGTGGATCGGGTAGTTCCAGCCGCCGCCTTCCGTGTACTCGAGTTCGTCGAGGCGGGCGACAAGCAGGCGGTAGGCTTGAATCATGACCTTGGGATTCGACGCCTTCATCGAAAAAACAAAATCGTGGTAGTCGAGCTCGCGGGCGATGCGGGCGAACTCGAGCGCGCTTTCGACCATGCCAAGCGGCGTGTCGCCGAAGCGGTTCATGATGCGGTCGCTCAGGCTGCCGTGGTTCGTTCCGATCCGCATCGAGATGCCGCGATCCTTGCAGAGCGCCACGAGCGGGGCGAAGCGCTCGCGGATGCGCGAGATTTCGGCCGCGTATTCGGTGTCCGTGTATTCGCGGACATTGAATTTTTTCGAGTCGGCGAAATTGCCGGGGTTGATGCGAACCTTATCCACCCACTTGGCGGCCTCCAAGGCAGCTTCGGGCTTGAAATGAATATCCGCGACCAGCGGGACATCGCAGCCTGCCTCGTGGAGTGCATCCCTTATGGCCTCGAGGTTGCGGGCATCCTTCACGGTCGGCGCAGTGATGCGGACGATTTCGCAGCCGGCTTGCGCCAGGCCAAGTGTCTCCTTCACACAAGCGGCGGTATCCATCGTATCACTCGTCAGCATCGACTGGACGCGGACGGGATTTTCACCGCCGATGGCTGTGCGGCCGGTTTGAACTTCCCGGCTGGGACGCCGACCTGGATAGCTTCGGAACACCAGCGACATTTTTACTTCGTCTGCTCGGCGACCGGAGCCTTCGAGGCCACGATGTCGCCCACATCGTAGAATGTGAGATACAGCATGAAGCCGATGAGAAGCATGGCGCAGGCCGTCTGGACTACTTCAAGAACCCGAATACTGATCGGCTTCCTGCGGATGGCTTCGATGATAGCGAGAGTGATGTGTCCACCATCGAGAACTGGAAACGGAAGCAGATTCATCAAGGCGAGGTTCACATTGATGAGAACGCTGAAGGCCAGCGCGATTCGCCATCCGTTTTCCGATTCGAAAATCTGGTAGTAGAGACGCATGATGCCCACTGGGCCGCTGAAGTGGGCGGCTTTGACATCCGATGCCGGCGAGAGCAACGCGCCAACCATGCGGAAGATGCTTGTGGCGGCATCCTTCACCTGCTCGAGCGGCGAGGGATGCACCAAAACCGAGCGTCCCCACTCGATGCCGAAGTTCACTGGAGCGGCGTCTGGTGTGGCGTCGGGGAGTTTCATGTTGAGCTTCAAATCCTCTCCACCGCGCTCCACTCCAAAGACAACTTCCTTGCCACGATTCGCGTCAATGATGGGCCCCATTTCACTCAAATTGAATACAGGAACGCCGTTGATATCGGTCACCAGATCTCCGGCCTTGAATCCCGATTTCTCGGCGAGGCTGCCTTTCACGACAAAGCCCACTCCGGGCATGATGCGCGGTCCGATCTGAACCTCGCGCAGAGCGGGTCTGCGCCAACTGGAAGTTTCGGGTTTCGACCATTTGGAATCGATCGCGATTTCCTGCCCTTCGCGAAGAACAGTAAATGGAATTGTTTCCCCTTCGCTGCGCACAATGCGCCATTTGACACTATCCGTGCCGCTGAGGAAGTGCTTCACCGGCTTGCCATCCACCGCAATGATCTGGTCCCCGGGGCGCAGTCCGGCCACAGCTGCGGGGCCGCCATCCTTCACATAGCCGACGACTGTGGTGTCGAATTCGCTCTGGGGTTTTCCAACGACCCACACGATGCAGGCCATAGCAAAAGCAAGGCCGAAGCTGAAAAGCGGGCCTGCTGCCGCGACGATGATTTTATCAAGCGGTTTGACCGGCGGCAGCTTGTCGCGGCCGTTTTCGGATTCCCCCTCGAGGGCCTCCATGGGCGCAAGTTGGGGGATGGCAACGAAGCCACCTGCGGGAATCGAGCCGAGCCGGTATTCCACACCGCCGATCGTTTTACTCCAGATCGGCTTTCCGAACCAGATGGCAAACTTCTCGACGACCAGACCGCGCCAGCGCGCTGCCAAAAAGTGACCCAATTCGTGAACCACAATGAGCAGGTTGAAGATCAGTAGAACCTCGATACAGATGAATAGGAATTTCAGGCCGTCAAAAAACATAATAAGCCTCCACCATCCTCCGATCCCTGAAAAAATCAATCCGGCACTGCGGAGCGCCCTCGACAGCGGCAGGCGGGCGCGGATAAAAAAGCACCATGACAAGCATGACAGGACACGGCCGAGGCGAGGCCCGGACCAAAACTTGGGCGGCCGTTGTGGAGTGCCATTCAGTGAACCGCAAGACGGCAGAAGTCGTTCTGCACACAGATCGAAGCGCTTCACGGCTTGAACCTGCCGTTCGCGAGCGGGTTCTCGAACGCATCTCCCGCGGGCGGGTTCAGGTGAATCTCTCGCTGGCTTGCTCCAAAGGCTCGAGCCAAAGTTTTTTTGATGAAGAGCGTGCCTTGGATTTTGTGAACCAGGCCCGTCGTTTGCAGAAAAAACTCGGACTTGAGGGTGGCATCACTCTGTCGGATGTCATCGCCGCACCCGGCGTCATTCAGGCTGCGGATTCGCAAATTGACGATGCCAGCGAAGTCGTCATGTCCGCGCTGGATCAGGCGCTGAAGGGTCTCGTCGCCACACGAGCGAGCGAGGGAGCTGCCCTGCAAAAAGTCCTGTCCAAAAGCGCGGACCGCTTGGCCGCCATCATCAAAAAAACAACACCGCTTGCCGGCAAGGCGACCGCCTCCTATCGCGAAACGCTGCACAAACGCATCGAGCGTGCGGGATTTAGCCTCACGGCGGATGATCCCCGTCTCGCAGCCGAGGTCGCCATCTTCGCGGATCGTTGCGACATCACGGAGGAACTCGAGCGCGCCGCGAGCCATATCGCCCAATTCCGGGAAAAACTCGACGCCAAGGGCCCTGTCGGCCGGACGTTGGAATTTCTCACGCAGGAACTCGGGCGCGAATTCAACACACTCGGTTCCAAGTCCGCCCACACCACCATCTCCCGTCTCGTCATCGAGGCGAAATCGGAACTCGACCGCATTCGAGAACAACTCGCCAACATTGAATAGCCTCACCATCCACCGCAAAGGCATCCTCTTCGTCATCTCCGCCCCGTCCGGAGCCGGCAAGACAACGCTCATCAGCTCGCTCCGCCACAAGCAGGATTTTGTTTACTCCGTTTCCTGCACCACCCGCGCGCCAAGGCCTGGAGAGGTTCATGGCGAAGATTATTTTTTTCTGAGTCAGGAGGATTTCCAGAAACATATCGCAGCGGGAGATTTTTTGGAGCATGCGGAGGTTCACGGCCGTTTTTACGGAACGCTGAAATCCACCGTGCTGAAGCACCTCGCGGCTGGGGTTGATGTCTTGCTCGATGTGGACACGCTTGGCGCGGCGAGCATCCGCGCGTGCGACGATCCTTTCATCCAAAGCGCGCTTGCAGATGTCTTCATCATGCCTCCAGGCCTTGACGAGCTGGCGCGGCGGCTTCGCAAGCGCGGCACCGAGAGCGAGGAGCAGGTGGCCACGCGCCTCCACAACGCATCCGGTGAAATGCAAAAATGGCGCGACTATCGATACACCCTCATCAGTGGCTCGATGGAGGAGGATATTGAAAAATTCCGCGCCATCATGCGGGCAGAGCGCTACATGAGCAGCAGGCTTCAACTCGATTTCGCATGAGCACAAAAAATGTCATCCTCGGTGTCTCCGGCTCCATCGCCTGCTACAAGGCTGCCGAACTGGCAAGCCGCCTCACACAGAGCGGGCGGAATGTGCATGTGGTGATGACAAAACATGCCACCGAGTTTGTCACCCCGCTCACTTTCCAGACACTGTCGCGCAATCCGGTCACAACAGGAATTTTCGATGAAAAAGAATCCTGGCATCCCGGCCACATTGCATTGGCCGACTCGGCGGATCTTCTTTTGATCGCTCCAGCCTCTGCGAACACGATAGCCAAACTCGCATGCGGGATCGCGGATGATGCGCTCACATCCATCGCTCTTGCCACTCTGGCGCCGCTCCTCATCGCCCCTGCGATGAATGGCAAGATGTGGATGCATGCTGCGACTCAGGAAAATGTCGCCCGTCTGAAATCACGAGGTGCCCGTTTTATCGGCCCGGAAGAGGGATTGTTGGCGTGCGGATATGAGGGAATCGGCCGCCTCTGGGAGACAGTTGGCATTCTTGAGGAAGCTGGAAAAATCCTCTGTGCGCAATGATCGGAAAATTCCTGCAGAAGAAATTTTCATAAAAAATGATTTTATTTGAAAAAAGGTGTTGACGTAGAAGTTCGTGAAACTTATTCACATCAGGAGTGAGTTATTCACATGATGTTCACAAACAATTTCCCGCATATGCGGAGAGAAAGGGGGGATATTAAATGCCAGTAGCAAAGAAACCTGCCGCTAAAAAACCCGCTGCTAAAAAGCCAGTTGCTAAGAAGCCAGTCGCTAAAAAAGCCGCCGCCGCCAAGCCTGCCGCCAAAAAAGCGGTAGCCAAAAAGCCCGTTGCCACGAAAGCGCCTGCTAAAAAAGCACCAGCCGCAAAGGCTCCAGCTAAAAAGCCCGCTGCCAAAAAAGCAGTGGCCAAGAAAAAATAACATTCCTGTCTCAGGACAGGTCTTAACAACCAAGATGGGAGAAGTCGGAAGGCTTCTCCCATTTTGTTTTTTAAAAATTTTTCGGCATGCGGAGTGCCTTCTCCATTCAGGGTGCTGGCAGCCGCCAAGGCGATTTCATCTGAAAAGCCATCATCTTACCTGGATTTGAAGCGAGTCAAAAACAGCTAAACGCTTTCATTCACTTTTGGCATGGGCATAGGCGATGAAAATCCAGCAAGCCGCTCAAAGTTTTCTTCGCGAATAGGGGTTGACATTTTCGTTATCTGTGATAACTGTATTTTTTGTTGTTTATGATTCCCCCATTAGCCGAGCCGTCCCCCGCCTCCCTGGAGGCCTCCTTTCTGCTGACAGCCTTTCACCGGATGGCTGTGATCCGGGCCTTCGAAGCACGATCAAACACCAAGCACACCGCCTGCTTTTCGAAACCCCTGCACAAGCTGCACCTCGAATACACCCAGTTGCACAAAGGCTACGGCCTCGAAGTCGAATGGCAAGGCCCCGGCAGCACCAGGCAGCCCATCGCGGCGGAGTTACCTCAAGCGCTGCCCCACCCGAACATCACCATGAAACCCATCCTTACACTCCTCACCGCCCTCCTGCTCGCGCCGCTAGCCGCGCTTCACGCAGACGAGTGCCCAGAGAAACTGCACCCCTACGTCACTGCCGGCGATCCGAACATCGGGCGGGCGTTCCGCATCGCTGTGGGCGACATTGCTAGCAACGTGCTGCCGTTTCAGGCTGCGCCTATTTCCAAAAACAATTGGGCGAAAATTTCAGCAGAGGCGGTCAAGATCGCCGGCACGAGCGACGTGATTCCTCCGAGGCTACCGATACTCGGCGCGGGCTTGGATTATTTTGTGTTTCAGACCGACACTGGAATGCATGCTTGGGACGGAGCGGGCTTCCTGCAACCCGAGGCAATGACAGGTGCTTTGCTCGCCACGCTGAAACTTGATAAGGACGGCAGGCTTCTGTGCGGTTGTGAAGGAACGCAATCGTGGGGACTCACCTGGACCATCGGCGCGTGGTCGCATTATCTGATCACGGGAAACCGCCCATTCCTCAAAGTCGCGCTCTCGGCCACACTTTCCACACTCGATCACTTGGAGCGTTACGAATTCGACGCCGAGAAGAACCTTTTTCGCGGGCCGACTGTTGGTGGCGATGGCATGAGCAACTACCCGGACGTTTGGACGAAATCGATGCCGGGCGTTGGACATATCCACAAGTGGCCAGAACACAATCCTGACAAGATGGTCTCGGTTGGGCTCGGCCTGCCGATGCATGCGCTCTCGACCCAGTGTAGCATCTACGAAGGCTACGTGCTTGCGGGCAGGATGCAGCGGGAACTCGGGTTGCCGGAGGATGTGACCTTGCATGAGAAAGCGGAACGCTTGAAAGCTGCTATCAATAAGCATTTCTGGCGGGAGGATGCGGGCATCTACCGATATCTGGTGGATCCTTTCGGGGGCAGCGATCAGCAAGAAGGGTTGGGCAACGCCTTCGCGGTACTCTTTGGCATCGCGAGCCCGGAACAAG
>DGXZ01000074.1:8411-9393 GCA_002396485.1 Spartobacteria bacterium UBA5019 | reverse complement strand
AAACTTTTGGGAAAAGGCTTTCAAGGCCCAACTGATAGATACGATTTCCTTACCCGTAGTCTTTTTATATATCTTATTTTTAGTTACTTAAAAAAATTTGCTTTTTGCGCCACTTTGCATCGAATTTTCTAAAATTCCCCCTTGCAGAGAATCGGTTTTTCGGTAAATAAGTAAATATGACAGCTACGCTTCAGATGGGTTCCAGAGGAACATTGACGCTCCCCAAAAAAATACGCGAAAAATTTGGACTTGCTGGAGACAGCATCGTTTCAGTGGAGGACACGGAGGAAGGAATTCTTATTAGACCGGCCACCGTTTTTCCCATGGAGATTTATTCAGAGGAACGCATCGCTGAATTCGACGAGCAAAATAATGCTGCAATCGCCGACATCTTTAAAAACCAACCGGCTTAAAAAATGCCGATGAAAATCTTCTTGGATGCGAATATCATTTTCTCCGCATCGCAACTTCAAAGCCCCTCGTGGCGACTCTTGGAACGTCTTTCAAAGAATGCGACTTTAATCACTCACCCCGCTGTATGGGATGAGGCCAAACGAAATCTCCTTCTCAAACGATCCGTATGGTCTGGAGGTTTGGATTATTGGCGCGAACGCATTATTCAATCCATAGCGATCGGTCCATGTTCCGATGTAGGTCTTCCATCCAAGGACGCGCCAATTCTCGCTGCTGCTATAGCATCCAAAGCTGATCGCCTTCTCACTGGTGACCTCAAACATTTTGGCCATCTCTATGGCCAAACTCTCCAAGGAGTCCTCGTCGTTTCGCCCCGATTGCTTTCGGAGGAGGTCGTCAAGCTTGGCTGGACTGGTGTTGATCAGAGCCCCATCTGATCGAATAAAAACGCAGGCAAATTCGGGGGGGGGGTTATATTACACATTCATTGCATCCAGCTTGCGTAAATTAGACTCCAGTCCCTTTCAAAAAATCCTGACAAAAAAACAAATCGCTTTCGGATTTTTAT
>DGXZ01000074.1:0-8188 GCA_002396485.1 Spartobacteria bacterium UBA5019 | reverse complement strand
AAAAAGCCCAGAAACCCCCCCCCGCCACTGCGCGCTTCCGATTTTTGTCTCCTTCGCTGCGGCCCCGCGCAGGCCTCTGCGCTACGCTCCGAGGCCAGCCGGGCCCTGCGCTACGGAGACAAAAATCGGAGACCAGTCCCAAAAGGAGATTGAACGAAAAGCTCTCCCCCTGTAACAACCAAACAACCCTCTACAACCATCGTTTGTTTTAACCGGCCAGTGGTCTAAAAATCGGGGCCACCTCAAACACTGAAAGCCAGGTGGACTTCGGCAAACTGCGATTAAAGACGCAGTGCCTATGGAAGAGTTTCACCGGGAGGTGGAGAAAATCCTCGAGGCGCTGGTCAAGACTCAAGTGAATCTGGCTGCGTATTGGGTGCCGGACAGTAAGGAAGCGGCCCTGATCCGCCAATACAACGAATACGCATGGATTCTGGAATGCGATCGTCGAGGCCAATGGCCGACTGCAAACACGGCAATCAACCCGATGACAATAAAACCGCACATTTTTCCACTCTAAAACTGGACAAGACCCTGTTAAAACGATCATAAATACAATCCGACATATGAAGTTCCCTAGCTCCACAATCAATCGAGCCATCGACCAAGGTCTGACCGTAGCCAGGCACTTCGGTATCGCCCTCTCGCCTCGGGCGCGTTGGTCCCCCGCTCAATGCACAGAGGTCGCCAGCATTACGTCTGGAAAGCAGGAGGTCAGGCCATTCTCGAACAAATCCGACGTGCCAGAGCAGCTATCCAGAAGGAGATTTATGTCTGCCTATTTTTCAGCCTGCACACTAGCGGCCTCGCTGGTATTCGCCCACGCCGCCTTTGCCGACACCTACTACGTGTCCAAAGACGGCCGCGACTCCAACGATGGCACTAGCCTCGATGCGCCATTTCAGACCATCCAGAAAGCTGCCTCGGTCATGGTCGCAGGCGACACCTGCCTCATCCGCAAGGGCGTGTACCGGGAGACGGTCACGACGACCAACAACGGCACTCTTTCCGCCCCCATCAAGTTCGAGGCTTACAACGGTGAACCCGTAGTTGTCAGCGGAGCCGACAAGCTCGACCTCAGTTGGTCGGTGCACACCGGCTCGATCTACAAAGCCACCACCAGTGTCGGGTTCCGTCAGCTTTTTGTGGATGGCGTCATGCTGAACGAGGCCCGCTGGCCCAATGCCCGGGTGGACCGTCTTCTCGACGCCCCGCGTTCGCTGGTAGCCAAAACAGCAAATGCCACCGACAGTGATGTCAATCGTTACCTATACGATCCTAAACTTCCCGACGGCAACCTGACCGGTGCCAAACTCCACGTCACGCCCGGAAAGGTCGGCGGCGAATGGTCGGCCTTCACCTGCCCTATCAGCTCCTTCGATAACATCACGAAGAAGCTCTCTTTGGCCTACAACTTTTTTAGAGGCAACGAAAATTACAGACTTAGGATTGGCAACCCCTACTGGATCTACGGTGTGCTCGCCTTGCTCGACATCCCCACCGAATGGCACCTCGATTCGTCTACCTCCACGCTTTATCTCTGGGCCCCGGATGGAGCATCGCCAGCCACCCATCAGGTTGAAGTCAAGGTGCGCACCAGCGCCTTTAATCTGGACAGCCGTTCCTACGTGAACGTCAAGGGCCTCTTCATCTTCGCCGCCGGCATCAGCATGAGAGACTCGACCGGCTGTGTGGTGGACGACTGCCACCTCCGCTACATCCAGCACGCCACCACGGCGAATTGGGATCAAGACTACATCGTCCCCGCATGCCACGTCACCGGCACCCGCAACATCTGGAAAAATTCCTCCATCCTCTTTAGCTCCCAAAACGGCATTCAATTGGAGGGCACCTACAATACCGTGCAAAACTGTGTCATCCGCGATGTCGCCTATTACCCGGGCCTGTATTATGCCAGCGTGAAGAGTATCGACGGATCAAATCAGACCATTACCGGCAACACTTTGGCCCGCAGCGGTCGGGCGCTCATTCTGCCCTACGCAGATCCGATGGAAATCTCCTACAACGACGTCGGTTACGGCCAAATGCTCACCAAGGACGGCGGAGCGATCTACGTGTGGGGTGAAAGTGGCTATGGGGTCAAAATCCATCACAACTGGGTCCACCACGACCAACGCGGCATCTATCTCGACAGCGGTGCCAGCGGCTTCCAGGTATATCGCAACGTCTGCTTCGAAAACGAGTACGGCATTAAATTCAACGGGCCCGGCTACGACCACAAGGTTTATAACAACACCCTCCTTCGCAACTCCATATGGAGCATTGCCAGAACTGATGGACCTACGGTTAGCCTGTGGCGCACACAGATAGTTAATACTCTGCGCGACAATGACTTCGGAACACAGCCCGCCGACGCAACCATCGACAAGCAGGGCTGGTATCCTCCGCTCGCTGCGAACTTCGTTCCCCAGCCAGGCTCCGGGGCTATCGATACGGGTGCGGTCGTCCCCGGCTACACCGACGGCTTCGTGGGTGCTGGTCCGGACATCGGGGCCTACGAAGCGGGCGGCACCTACTGGGTGCCCGGGGCTGATTTTAGCTTACCCGCCTTCCCCACGCCCGAAAGCACCGCTCCGCCGACTGCCCCCACCCAGTTGCAATTAAGCCCGCGCAACGCAACTCAAGAAGCCCTTCTCACCTGGGTTCCCCCCAGTTCTCCCGTCAGCTTTTATACGGTCAAACGCGCCGACTCGCCCGGAGGCCCTTTCGCCGTCGTAGGAACAGTCAACTCGGGCCAAGACTACACCGACACCGGCCTTAACCCCGAAGCCGCCTACTTCTACATGGTCACCGCCACCAATTCTTCCGGTGAAAGTGGCAACTCCAACCAAGCCATAAGCTTGGCCAACCAAGAACAAATAGAGGTTGTTTTGAATGAGTCGTTTGAAACTGGAGATGCCGGCGGGCAATACACTAACGGCGTTCAATTACGGGGTCAAAATGTTGTCGGCGGAACGATTGTGGGGTTTTCTTCCGCCAATAACACTACGTGGACTAGTAATACCGCACTCCCGATCGTGACTACCGGTGGGGTGACATCATCGCCAGTCAATGGCGCGGGCGGGGCTGTTGATTTCCGAGGCTCCACCGATGCCATCGACCGATACGTCACCAGGGCAATTAATTCCTACACACCTTCCGCTTCCTTACATTTTAGCGGGACTCTCAGCGCGACAACCTTAGACACAGATGCCGTTTCTTTTATTACTTTTACACAAGCAATGAGTAATTACGGCGCGTGCGTGCTTAACGGAAACACCTTCGATGGTGTGGCTTTCGGATTTAAAGGAAACGGCACCGGAATGGACCTGGTCATTCGTTATCGCGGCACAGCCGGGAGCTACGTGGACACAGTCCTGGTAAACAACGTTGCCCCTTACCAGACTTATACGGTTTCCGGTCAAATTAACTGGAACGTATCCGGGATCAATGACTCGTTGCTTGTTAAAGTTAATGGAACGTCTTTCGGACCAACACTGACTGGTCAACTGGGCACGGGGTCCAACATCAACACGGTAGGGCTTGCACAGAGGAATTTCGGAATAATCACGGGGGATAAAGTGACCATGGATGACCTGCGTTTGGCTAGGAGTGCGCCTTGGAGTGCGCTCCAGGTTTGGCGTGTAAGCCAAGGCCTCGTCAAAAATGGCAGCGGCTCCTCTGCCAACACCGCCGACCCCGACGGAGACGGCTCGCCCAACCTCATCGAATATGCCCTCGGCGCACGCCCCATTGACGCCGCCTCAGCACCGAACCCCATCATCACGATGGCACCTTCCACTTCAACTTTGAACTTAACCTTCCTTCGCGCCTGCCCCGCCACCGAGCTCACCTATACGGTACAGGCCAGCAGCGACCTCGTTACCTGGACCAATCTTGCCGTGAACCCTGGCACCGTGGGCGGAAACGTCACCGTCTCTGACATCCCAACGGCCGGCAGCACCCGGCGATTTCTCCGTCTGAAAGTCTCAACGCCCTGAAGCCCCTTTACAATTTCGATCTGAGGTTGACGCTCCGCTGCCCCCTGGGATTATCGACGGAACATTTGTTTAAGCGGAAATTTTAGTGACAAACCGAAGCGAATAATTAAACTTTAAGGTCCACGACCAGCTACGCAAACCCACCCTATGAAACTCCACCGCTCCACAATCAATCGAGCCATCGAACAAGCCCTGACCGTAACCAGCCACTTCGGCATCGCCCTCCCGCCATGGGCGCGTTGGACCCCCTCGCAATGGGCAGAGGTCGCACTCGATCAAGCCTACGACGAAATCCGCGATTGCATGCTGGGATGGGACGTGACGGATTTCGGGAGTGATGACTTTGAAAACCTCGGTCGCGTGCTTTTCACTCTGCGCAATGGCCGCCACGAAGAGGCGCGCTATCCAAAACCCTACGCCGAGAAACTGCTCATTGATCCGGAAAACCAGCGCGCCCCTGCCCATTTTCACCGCTCCAAGCGCGAGGACATCATCGGCTTGGCCGGTGGAAACATCCTCGTTCAACTCGAACCGGCTGGCGACGACGAAAAGCGTTCAGGCCAATCCATGACGATCAAAGTGGACGGCATAACCCGCGAAATTCCACCCGCTGGGATTGTCCGCCTGGAGCCCGGAATGTCGCTCACCATCCCCCCACGCACGATCCACCAATTTTGGGCCGAAGAAGGCACCGGTTGGCCGCATGACGGCAAACGCTGGAGCCTAAGCCGGGAGATCTCCAGTGTCTGCGATGACCGTAATGACAATTTCTTTATCGATGTCCCCGGCATTCGCTTCCCGGAAATCGTCGAGAACGAGCCTCCTCGCTTCACGCTTTGTCACGAATACCCGAGGCAGTGAGCAAGGCGGAAATCTACTACCATATGAATCAAACAAAAAACGCTCCCATGGCCAGCATACAAGCCTTCCCCTGGCTTTGGCTTTGTCTCATGACGACTTTGATCCAGTTCACGGCTTGGTCGTTTCCCGTTCCGGATTCTGGCCCCATCCATGCGGTTGATGACGCCAGAATTCCCCTCCATGAGACCTGGCTTTGTGCCGGACAATCCAATATGGTGATGCCGGTCCGTGCCGCGACCGACGGCGGGGCTGACCTTTTTTCAGAGCCATTCGACATCCGCCTTTACACGGAAGGGAAGTGGGTGAAGGTCGATGCTTCCAATGTCGACCGTCTGCCGGCTGTGCCGATTTTTTTTGCTCTCTCTAGATATCGGGCGACCGGAAAACCTATCGACATCATCGTCGCGGCGGTAGGAGGAACGGGCATAGAGGCTTGGTTGCCGTCCGAGGCGATTCCGGAGACGGATATTGGACGGAAGATGCGGAAACTCTCCGACGATCCCGAGGTGATCGAGGCGGCCCGGTTGGATAGCGCCGAAAAGAAATTGCCTCCCTACGACCAGCGCCGCCTAGCCAAATGGGGCCTGAGCCGCGCTTATCCAACGGAGCTCTATCAAAAAAAAGTCCTGCCGCTGAAAGGAATTCCGATCACCGGTATCATCTGGTATCAGGGCGAGAGCAATGCCGGGAGCGCCGAAATGGCTGCTGAATATGATCTCTGGCTGAATGGCCTCCTCAGCTCGTGGAGGCAACTCTTCGGCGAAGTGCCGTTCTGGATCGTCGAGCTCCCCAAATACAAAGGCAGTTCGCCGACCGCAAAAGGACCAATAGGCTCTACTGAGCTTCGGGCCGCACAAAGACGCTGTGCCGCCGCTGGCTCAGGCGTCTACGTTATCCCAGCATACGACCTCGGGGACGATCAGGACATTCACCCCAAGCAAAAACGTGCCATGGGTGAACGCATCGCGGAGTTTGTTGGTAAAATCAAGGGGAATTGAAATGCCTGCCGTACCAAGGCACTCGCGTTTATTTATCAAAAAATGAACCTGGTGGGGCCTCTGCCCGTGATTTAAAAATGTCCGAAAAAAGATAGAGATGTCCGAAAATTAGACACGGTAAGGTTTGAAAAATAGAACGCATTTTTTAATCTTCGGGAATGCGCAATGAAATTGACTCCCCTATGAAGCCCACTCCAAACGATAAAAACTCTCAAGGTTCTCCAAGCATCACCTCATATCCCGGTGGCAACATAGCGGACCCTACACTCACCAAGTTTGACCCGATGTGGCCTGATCAGCCAAGCTCTGCGGACGATATGAGGGCACTCGCCACCGGACTGCCCATCCCGACCAAGTTCTATGCGGACCAGCCCTTTCTTACGCCAACGCAGGATGGGGGATTGCTCTGCGTGGTGACCACCGGCCTTGGACATGAAGGCGCGCGCGGTCAGCATGTGCTGGTCATGAAGACGTTCGATGAGGGCAAGACCTGGCAGGATCTCACGACGCTCGAATCGCCCGATGCCCCGGAATCTTCTTGGGGTGTTCCCATCACCGCCCCATCGGGGCGCGTGTTTGTTTTTTACATTTTCAACGCAGACGATATCCGTGAGCTCCCTGCGGACAATCCACCATATTCGAGCGGGGTGACACAGCGAATGGATTCCCACGGGCATTACGTATTCCGTTGGAGTGATGACCATGGAAAAACTTGGTCTTCGGAACGGGGATCTATACCCGTCCGCGAATTCGAAATCGATCGCAACAATCCGACCGGGGGCAAAATTCGCTTCTTCTGGAATGTTGGTAAACCATTTATGGTAAATGGAAAAATTTTCCTTCCGATTCACAAGGTTGGTGGTTTTGGAGAGGGCTGGTTCACCTCAAGCGAGGGTGCTCTTCTGCGTTCCGATGATCTCTTCAGCTGCAAGAATCCAATCGATGCCAAGTGGTCGACTTTACCCGATGGTGACTTGGGAATCCGTGCTCCGCTCGGCGGAGGCCCGATTGCAGAAGAGCACAGTTTTACCACACTGAGCGATGGGTCTATCTTTACAGTATTTAGGACTATTGATGGATATCCAGCGTGCGCCTACTCACGCGACCAAGGGCAGTCCTGGGAGCAGAGCGAATACATGCGCTACGCAAATGGTCGCCTGATGAAGCACCCCAGAGCGGCAAATTTTGTCTGGAAACTCCGCGATGGCGGTTATCTTTACTGTTTTCATAATCACGGGGGCAAGCCTCTGCGGGACCGCCCGGATCGGAGGACCTTTGCCTACACGGGTCGCAACCCGATGTGGTTTTCCCGGGGGTGGGAAATCGACAGCGCTTCCGGAAAGCGGATTGCATGGTCCCAGCCAGAGATCGGACTCTACGATGAGGATCCGCTTGTCAGGATTAGCTACCCAGATTGCCTTGACCGAGGTGGCCACCTGCTCTTGTCAGAAACACAGAAGAATCAGGCGCGAGTTCACACCTTTCCAGAGCAACTGGCAGACGCCTTGAGCGCGGACCCAACGAGACGCCTGGCTTCACTGGCCAAGTTGAAGCCGATTTTTCAATGGTCTGCCGAAACGGATGAGCAGGTCGTTACAATGCCGGAGCTCCCCAAGTTCGTGGTCCGGGATGCCGAGCCGCCCTATGGCGGTAAGCGCCTCAGGTCTGGATTTGCAATTCGACTCGGACTGCGAATCCACTCCGCAATGCCTGGCATGCTGCTGGATAATTCCGGAAGTAATGGCAGCGGTCTTCGGATTCTGATCACTGAAAAATCAACACTCCGTGTCGAGTTGGACGATGGGGAGACGTCGGTTTTCGCTGACTCTGACCCGGTCGAGGCAGGCCCCGATCTTCATTCCGTGACGATCAATTTTGATGGTGGAAGCAACACGGTTTGTTTCTTTCAAAATGGAATGTTCGATGACGGCGGTGACGATCGGCAATACGGCTGGCGTCGATTCTCGCCCTATTATCGCAACGAATTTCTTGGAAATTTATTGGTCTTTGCCAAGTCAAACAACTTTACGCTGGAAAGAATGGAAGTTTTCGGCCGCCTGCTTATGGCTGCCGAAATTGAAGCTCTTGACACGGCTTCGTCAGGCTAATCATTGCTCCAAGTCAGTGAAAGCCTTGCGCCGGTTGACCACATTAGATTTTCAGCTTATCAATGAGGCCCTCCAACAAGCGGTTGAGAATTTGGAGGATTTTCAATGGGGCCCGTGGTGGCTTCGTTGCTCCGAGTTTCACTTTAATCGGGGAATTTTCCAAGCTGGCGATGAATTTGGGTGGCACACGCACAAAGAGCTCCAGATTGAAATCCCTCTG
>DGXZ01000082.1:12340-19460 GCA_002396485.1 Spartobacteria bacterium UBA5019 | reverse complement strand
GCCATCCCAAAAAGAGCTGGGAAAAAATCCTGCCGCACGAGTGCGGTTTAAAAGTCCATAGCCAAATCAGGTGAAATGGCTCTGGTTGAAGGAGATTTTCGTCTCAAATTCACTTGTAAAAAATTTACTCGGTTTTGAGATGGGTGCGTATCTTAGGTCGGCCGATCGGATGAAGCAAGTTTTTTTTTGGGGGGGGCACCCTCACAGCATTAGGCGGTGCCTACGGCAATGGTCAAGCGGTGCGGCTTTCCTCACTTCGAGGCCATAGTCCATGAGAATGGCGCATACGAGGCGGAGGATGAAGGCTTCGTGTAGAAAGATGCCAGCGACTTTGGTGCGGCGTTCGATTTGAGATTTGAGGATTTCGCACATCCTGGAAGTGCGCAGACGGCGGCGGACATTTTTAGGAAAGGCAAACAAGCCCTCGGAAACCTCTACCGGCAACGTCTCATCGAACTCCACGAGTCCGGCATTCGATTACAGCCGCGAAAAGTTTGAAACAGAAATCTAGAGTCATGCGAGACGAGGCTCCTCTCAATTCGATTCACTCCCGTGCGAAGATGGGGCGCTGATCTCGAAATCCATTTGCCCAGTGTGCAGGGATGGACTGGCTTTGATATTGTTTCTTCGAAATTCTTCGAGTCGGGCAGCCAGTTCTTCAGGGCTGTGGGATTTTTGGATGTTTTCCATTTCAGCGCCTGCCAAGGCATCGCACCGCTCGTTCTCCGGGTGCCCGGCATGACCCTTGAGCCAATTCCAGTGGATGCGGTGCGGCTTGCAAGCAACATCGAGGGTTCTCCAGAGGTCGTCATTTTTGACCGGTTCGCGCTTGGCGGTCACCCAGCCTCTCTTACGCCAAGAGTGGATCCACTCTGTAATGCCCATGCGAAGATATTGGGAGTCGGTGAAAATGATCACTTCGCAGGGTTCCTTGAGCGTTTGGAGAGCCGAAATCGCGGCGGTCAATTCCATGCGATTATTGGTCGTGGCGGCCTGCCCCCCAGAGATGGCGCGCTCGTGTTTGCCGTAACGCAAAATCGCCGCCCAGCCACCCGGGCCGGGGTTTCCGAGACATCCACCATCAGTAAAAATCGTGACCTTCTTCATGGCTTTTGCCCGCGCAGGGCGCGAAGGGCTTGAAATGGCCATTCCAAAAGAAGCCGCGCGTGGGCTGCAACAAGCAGGAGATTGTCTCTCAGGTAGCGAAAATGACTCACCCCGCCCTCACTTCGGGGCGGATAAAAAACCGGCACCGCGACATTGATGCACGGTAGACCGGCCCAAGTGAGGCGCACGGAAAGAACCGTGTCGAAGTCAAATCGACGCGCCCACGTAGTTTTTTCCAGCTCGTCCAAGGCGGGAGCGACGGGATAAAGACGGAAGCCGAAGAGCGAATCCTCGGCACCCGCTCCAAGCGTCTCGAGCGTGGCGAAGAAATTTCCTGCGAAGCGCCCGAGCACGCGCTCACGCGGCGCATCGGGCCCGAAGACCGGAACCCCGCAAACAAAGGCGACGGGGTTGTTTTGAGAGATTTCAAAAAACGGACGGATCATCGCGGACGGATGCTGACCGTCGGCATCCATCACCAACACATGAGTGAACCCCTCGGCCTTTGCGGCCTGCAGCGCCACGACCACGGCTGCACCTTTCCCGGAGTTTTGCGAAAGGCGGAAAAACCTCACCCCCTCCAGTCCGAGTGATTCGGCGCCCGTGTCGCTGCCATCCGTACTGGCATCCACCACCACCCACACGGTTTCCCACTCGGCATGGGCTTCACGAAGGGTTTGCGCAAGGCGCGCGCCGCTATTGTAGGTCGGCAGGAGGACGAGAGGTTTGAAAGTCATCGTGTGAGCCAGAGTGCCACTGGCAGGGCGAATGCGGAAAAGATGGTGCTCAAGACAATCGACCCGCTCGCGACAGCTTCATCGGCTTCCATCTGGCGGGCCATCACAAAAGCCGCAGCCGCCGTTGGGCAGGAGGCAAAAACCATGGCAATCCGCAAATCGACTGTCGCCAGTCCCAGCAGAGTCCCGATGGCAAAAACCAGCGCGGGAACGAAGACAAGTTTGAGAGCGACCGCCGCTGCCATTCCATCGATATTTTTTCCCAATTTGATAAATGCAATCGAGCCTCCGATGCAGGTCAATGCCATCGGGACGGCTGCGGCTCCGATTGTTTCGAGTGTCCTGTCTAGAAAGAGGGGCAGCGACCAATCAAGTGCATTGAAGATCAAACCCGCCGCGCAGGAAATGAGGAGGGGATTCGTGATCAAGGCGCGCACACCGGGTTTCACAGCGCTCCACGAAAGTTGGTGACGGCCAGCTTGGAGCACGATGATGGCGAGGACATTGTAGCTCGATGTCAGAACAGCCATGCAAACCACGGCCGTGGCGAAATGGCTTTTTCCATCTGGCAAACCCTCGAAGGCATAGGCCAGAACAGGCAAGCCGATGTAGGCGAGATTTGAGCGGAAAGAGGACTGCGACACCGCAGCGCAGGAAGTGGTCGGCAGCTTCAGCGCAACGGCAGCCAACCAACCAGCTACGGCAGCCAGAAAGGTGACACTCAAAACCGTTCCAAGAATCCCAGCAACCTCCGGTCCCGAATCCCCCGAGATCGCCGCCGTGCGGAAGAGCGAGGCAGGCAGCGCCACATAGAAAGTGAACCTGTTCAGCTCCCCCATGAAAACCGGTCCGGAAAACCGCACACGGGCGAGAATGATACCGAGAACGACCAACAGGAGAACCGGCGAAAGAATGTTAAAAATGCCCATGCAATATTTGCCAGCGAAGCCGCATTGGAAAGGTTGCCGCCAGCATGCGCAAGCCTCATCCGCATCCATGCGCGCCCCCCCCGAGGCTGCACTCCATGCGAACGAACCAAAAATTTGGACGATCGTCCAAATTTTTGGTTCGAGCATTTGTGATGGGTGCGGATCGATGATGTATGTTTTAGAGGTTGCCGGGGGAAGTCGGAGCGACTAAAGGGAGAGGCATGTTAGAGACCTACATTCCTGTGCTTCTGCACATCATTGTCGCCATAGGATTCGCCAGTGTGGCCATGATTGCCAATCTGGCTTTGGGACGCCACGGCAAGCGGAACGCGACGAAGGACATGGTTTACGAGTGCGGCATGGTGCCGGAACAGAGTGGCCAACCGCGTTTCAGCGTGAAGTTTTACCTCGTGGCGATGCTTTTCATCCTTTTCGATATCGAGATTGTTTTCATGTATCCGTGGGCTGTGATTTTCCAGGATTATGTGGCGCGACTTGGCCCGACGATTCTTTGGAGCATGCTCAGCTTTGTGTTGATCCTTCTGTTCGGCTACGTTTACGCCATTAAGAAAGGCGCGCTCGACTGGTCGCGCTGATCGCCATCCAGGAAACAAGGCCCACGCGCGATGCAGGCGCGCACCAGACCCTAGCCGATGGATTTTTTTGAAAAGCAGGAAAAGGCCCGGCTTCAGACGAAGTGGCTGGTTTTTTATTTCGCGCTGGCTGTTATCGGCATCATAGCGGTTCTCCACATCGGATTCAGCCTGCTTTTGGGTCAACCGCTCGATGATTGGGAGATGCTGGGCCTCACGGCGGCAGGCGTTCTGGTTTCGGTGGTCATCGGGAGCTTGGTAAAAATTGCGGAGCTTTCGAAGGGAGGAAAAGCCGTCGCCGAAATGCTTGGAGGCGTTCCAGTGAATCCCTCGACGACGGATCCCGGTGAGCGCCGCCTTTTGAATGTGGTGGAGGAGATGTCGCTGGCCTCGGGCGTGCCTGTGCCTCAGGTGTATGTGCTCGAGGAGGAGGCGATCAATGCTTTTGCGGCAGGCTACGGAACGGCGGATGCGGCTGTGGGAGTGACGCGCGGGTGCATCGAGCGCCTGACGCGCGACGAACTCCAAGGCGTGATCGGCCATGAGTTCAGCCACATCCTGAATGGCGACATGCGGCTCAATATTCGCCTCATGGGCTTGTTGAATGGCATCCTCTTCCTGGCATTGCTTGGCGGGGTGCTCATGCGCCTGGCACTCACAACCCGTCCCCGCTCGAGCAACGACAAAAACGGCGGATCGATTGTGGCGGCACTCATCGTGGGCGGGCTGGTGCTCTACATCGTTGGCTGGATCGGTGTCTTCTTTGGCAAGCTCATCAAGGCCGCTGTGAGCCGCCAGCGGGAGTTTCTAGCCGACGCCTCGGCGGTTCAATACACACGCAATCCGGGCGGCCTTGCCGGTGCGCTTTCGAAGATCGCCTCACACTCGTCGCGCTTGGCGCATCCGAAGACCCAAGAGGCCAGTCACATGTTTTTTGGAAATGGCATGGCCGAGGCCTGGCTGGGACTCTTTGCGACACATCCACCGATCCAGCAACGCATCGCCGAGATTGCGCCGAACTTTGATCCTCAGGAATCATCCCCAACCCCGCCGCTCACAGAAGCGATGGAGCCGAGTTTTTCAGGCGACGCACACCTGGCGGCGGCGACTTCGATGCTTGCCGGGTTGCCCGAGTTTTCAAGACCGGCGATGCGGGAGATTCACAGTGCCTGCGCCTTGGTTTTTGCACTCCTGCTCTCGGAGGACGAATCGGTTAGAAAATCCCAGCTGGCCGCCCTCGAGATCGACGCCGCCTTGCGGAAGGAAATCGGAGATATGTTCGCCCGTCGCAGCCAACTCAGCTCGGCGCAGCGCATCAGCCTCGTCGATCTCGCGATTCCCGTGCTGCGGGGTCTGTCGCCTCAACAATACCGCGTCTTCAGCGGGCAGGTGCGCCAACTCATCGAAGCGGACGGGCAAATCCACCTCTTTGAATACACGCTGCAAAAGCTCCTGCTCCGCCATCTCGACGCAGCCTTCACCAAAGCCACGCCCGGCCGCATCCAGAATCGCTCGCTGGTTCCTTTGCTGCCCGATACCGGCATACTGCTCTCGGCCATTGCGAATGCGGATGATGGCGATTCCGCCGCGCTGGATGCCGCTTTTCGGGCTGGTGTTGCCAGACTCGGCAAATCAGCGGCAGCCTTTCCCCTCGACCGTCAATCGAGTGTGAATCTGAAGGATTTCGATCGCGCCCTCGAGGACCTCGCCACGGCTTCGCTTTCCGTTAAAAAAACCATCCTTACCGCGTGTTCGGCCGCAGTCGTTCACGATGGCATCGTGAACGACACGCAATTTGAGCTACTCCGTGCTGTCGCTGATACGGTGGACTGTCCCATCCCGCCCTTCGTTCCGACCACATGAGCGCTGCGGGAAATTGGATTTCGCCACAGCTCGCCGGGCACTTTCTCGCGGAGGGGACCAATGCCTTTCGTATTGCATCAGGCCACGGTTTTTGGATCGAGCGCTTTGGCGACACGGCGCTGATCTCGTTGCGGCCGGGGCCAGATGCAACGACGCTCGCCGCCTCGATTGCCCAGACAGGCTGGAATCCCAGGCGCGTCTTTGTAAGGCATCTCGTCAGAAATCCCGGCGAGACGGACACGCCGGTTCTGCTCAGTGGCGATGCTCAATCCTCGCCACTTGAAACGGTGGGCGAGAGCGGACTTCTCTACGAGCTGGACTTCAGCGCCAGTTACTCGCCAGGGCTTTTTCCCGACCAACGCTTGAACCGCCTTTTTTTGAAGGAACGCAGGCCCCGGCGTGTTCTCAATACCTTTGCCTACACCTGCGCCTTCTCTGTTGCGGCCGCCAGCATTGGGGCAGAGACGGTCAGCGTGGATGTTTCCAAATCCTCTCTGCAAAGGGGCCGACGGAATTTCGAGCTCAACCGGATTCCGGCGGAAGGCCACCGCTTCATTCCCGAGGATGTTCCCACCTTCCTCCGCCGTCTGATCAAACGCGGCGAGACATTTGATGCGATCATCCTAGACCCGCCCACATTCGGCCGCAGCGGCGCGGGCAAGACCTTTCGCTTCGAGCGCGACTTTCCCGCCCTGCTGGAGTGCGCGCACCAGCTCAGCGCGCCGGGTGGGGCGATTCTGCTTTCGACGAATTTCACCGCGTGGGACGAAGCCGCGCTGATCGAATGCGCCAGAGGCATTCTCCCCTCGAAAACGAAGTTCCATCAAATCCCGGCGCCTCCGGATTTTTTTGGCAATGCCCCTTCAGCGACCGTGTGGGCTTTGCTCTGAGGCCGCCCCGCCTGCGATTTGTCTCCTTTTTTTTCTTTCTGCACGGATCAAACAAAGTGATAGATTCCGTGGATGAAGCCAGCCGGTGATCAGGCACTCCTTGAGATGAGGGCAGAAATTTTCCGCCTCGTGCGCCTTTGCGCGCCCGACCTGGCGACTCTTGGGGTCATGACTTTTGACGGGCAGGCGGCTAATGAACGCCAGCGCAGGCAGTGGAGGGATGCCATTTTCGTTCCTGTGCTGGTTCCCGCTGTGGGATCCGCCTGGTCGGCTGGAAAACAGGGATTCCGCGAAATGGCCGCAGCGGATGCCGCCCTCGATGCCAAGCTCGCGGGGCCACTCGCCAAGAGCAGCCGGGCCGCAGGTCGCCTCATCGCCGCCTCCATGCACGCGCCCGCTGGTGAGCAGGGGCTGGAGAAATTTCTGCGCGCCATCGACAGAGGTGAGTCTCCCGGACACATGGCCACGGTTTTTGCAGCCCGCGCGTCCATTTTCCACTTTCCGAAAGACATCATCCTCGCCGGCCTCGTCTTTGCCGAAATGCGCACAGCCCGCGTCGAGGAACTTTGGAGCGTTATCGACGACTGCCTGGATGCCGTTCCCGCCTGCGAGCCCTCCATCTTCCGAGCCGCCTGAAAACCCATGGCCACACTGGAAACACCCGACATCGAAACAAGAGACCAATCGGACCTCGACTCGGTCTGGTCGGTCATCGTCCACAACGACCCGGTGAATCTCATGAGCTACGTCACGCTCATCTTCCGCCGCGTCCTCGGTTTTTCCAAACAAAAAGCCGAGCGCCACATGCTCGAAGTCCACAACAAAGGCCGATCCATGGTGTGGTCCGGCTCCCGCGAACAAGCCGAGCTCTATGTGCAACAACTCCACTCCCACCTCCTCCTCGCCACCCTCGAAAAAGCGCCAAAGCCGTAAATCGGATTTTTTAGACAGAATTAACAAAATTGACAGAATTTAAGGCGCTCCAAGAGAACATAGAACAG